>JAUWOU010000026.1 GCA_030612005.1 Candidatus Thorarchaeota archaeon
GTACCGGTGTTATTGTTGTGTCTGGTGCATCACCCTACGGTGACTACCAACCAATGCCTTCTACCGAGTACTACACAGTTCCGCTGACTGGTAATTTACTTGTCGAGCAGACCTTTGATTTCGGTATGGAGAAAGCTGCAGGATCTATGATTGTGTTTGATATGAGTCACGGTCAGTACACGGATACAATCTTCGAAGCTGAAGATGCCTGGTTAGCAGCAAATCTTACTGATATGGGTTACCAAGTTGTTTGGGCGTGGGGTGGTCTTAATGACACAGTTCTTGCCCGCGCAAGAGGTCTTGTCATTGGTGCTATCTACGGATCCACAAACGGCTTTACTGCAGCAGAGATTAATGCGGTTGACGATTGGTTCGGTGAAGGTAACAAATTCCTCTGGGTCGGATCAGACTCTGACTACGGTGGTAATGCCTACATCAACGCAAATGCATCTCTAATTCTTGATGCTGTTGGTTCACATGTCTACCCTGAACAGATCTCAATCAGCGATGCTTACTCCAACTGTAACGCCTCTTATCGAGTTGTTGCAAACGGTACAAGCACCGATGCATTCGTTGCAGATATTGTTGATGGAGTAGATGCAGTGCTCATGCACGGTCCAACCTCACTCTACGGAAGCACCTCTGGTGCAGAGGGAACCGATGCTGTCGCACTTGAGAACACAACCATCGAGAATGTATACCCACTCCTCTACTACGGAGCTTCAGCAACCATTGGTGACTCTGACCTAGTACCACCATTGGCTAACAATGACGGTGACTCAGGTAATTTTGTCGCTATGACTATTGAAATAATGGCTGGCGAAGCAGGTACCGGTGTTATTGTTGTGTCTGGTGCATCACCCTACGGTGACTACCAACCAATGCCTTCTACCGAGTACTACACAGTTCCGCTGACTGGTAACTTACTTGTCGAGCAGACCTTTGCCTTCGGAATGGATTTCGCAATGAATCCATACGACCCTATAACTCCGCCATTTGCTATCGATCCTTTGATCCTGATTGCAATTGCCGGCATAGTTCTTGTAGTAATAATTATTGTAATTGTAAAGAGAAGGTAGAGTAATCTACCTCCCTTTCTTTTTTTTCTCAGTTCAAGTGGCAACTAGGTTTCATGTTGAAATGTTTTCTAATAATTGATACATATGTTATGAGGACAGATTTATTACCGCGGATAAGTTACACCATTCAATCCTACAGTTTGGTGAGATTATGAGAGATAGTCTGAAATTTACCATTGTATTCATGTCAATTGTTATCCTAGCATCGCCAATGATGCTAGTCAATGCACCCATAATAGCTGCTTCTGAAGCAACTCAGCAAGAAGTTAGCATTGTCAGTCAAGCAGGATATACAATCCTCTTTGATGAAGCTCATACTGCGTTAGGTAGCGCAACAATGACACCAGGAAATGCTTCGTATCTGGCTTGGATTCTGGAAGAATATGGATATGAGTGTGAAATGAATTTTGACCAGACACTCGATTCTAGTATTTTGAGCGGCGTAGATGCTCTGATTCTCATATTCCCCATGGTAGCACTAACTTCTGGAGAAGTCACTGCAGTTCACAACTTTGTTGAAGCTGGAGGCGACCTTCTTCTTATTGGAACCGATAATTCACAGACTTGGAGCTTTTCACCAGTCAATCTCAACGCAGTTTCAGAAACATACGGAATCACTTTCAATATGGATAATTGGTTAGGAATTACAACAAATATGGTATCGCATCACCTTACACAGGATGTTAGTTCTATCCATTCAAACCTAGATTACAAATTGAGAGGTTGCACTCTTAATGTTGAAAGCCCTGCAACGACGGTGATTGAATATCAAGGAAATCCTGTGGCGGCTGTTTCGGAAGCAGGATCTGGTAAGGTAGCTGCGGTAGGTGCTCTAGCACCATTCCTCCAATATAGATGGGCGACCACTTGGCAGGTTGAGAAAGACGACCTCTGGCAATTCTCATTGAATATCTTTGATTGGTTTGCAGGTGTTGCACCAAGGCATGTGGAGGTTCCAGATGTAGCAATCATAACAGTTGGACCAGGACCATCGTTATCACCAGCTGAGCTGGACAATTATGAGTCATTCACCGGTATTATCCACGATCATACCACACATAGTGATGGTCAAGGAACTCCAATGGAGATGGTTTGGTCTGGTTACACAAGAGGGCTTGATTTCATGGTAATTACAGATCACTCTTATGAAGACGCGAGTCCTTCTGGCAGAGAGGGAATTACGGGAGCGTTGGCCTGTCGAAAAATTACTGAAAGTAATGGACTAGACATAGAACAATTCATCGGAGCAGAGCTATCACATGGACAACATTCTGTAGCATTTCCATTGACTGCAAATATATATGCAGATACACAGACTGAGATGGTCGAGGGAGCACATGCACAAGGAGCCATGATTGCACTATGTCATCCAACGATTGGGGCACAATATATGGATGCATATACAAAATGGGATGCTTATGGGTATGATGCAATTGAGGTAGATAATACAGGATATACTCACGGGTTATGGGATGAAGGATTTACACGTCCATTTTTTGGAGCGAGTGATGATCATAGTCCAGAATTTGTTGGAAACATAGTAAATATCGCATTTGTCGAAAACCCTTCAGGACCTGATGGAAGATTTACAGATACTGATCTTGTAGATGCTATCTTGAACAGACGGATTGTCATTAGAGATTATGTGAGTAACGTTATCTATGGACAGAAAGTGTGGGTTGACAGATATCTGGAACTCATGGCGGAAGCAGAAAGCGAGGGCGATAACGCAAGAGATGCAATAAATCTAGTTTCAGTTTCTGAAAATCAAACTCTACTAGCAGAACTATATTTGAGAGATGCAGAAGCTGCAATGAAGTATGGAAGTCCATCAAGAGCAATAATAGCCGCCCTAGATGCACAAACATCTGAGGCACTTGGAGTTTCCATTGAAATCATTAATCCAGATCCACGCATACTTGATCCGCATCAAAACTATACCCTTTCACTCAACATAACAAATAATCTTGGACATGGATTAGAGTTCAATACTACAGTCTTTCGAACGGTAGAAGTAGCTGTTGACACAATCAACGAGATAGTTACAGTGCTAGCAGGATCTTCGGTTCTACTGAACAAGAGTCAAGAGTGTCATGAGGAGGGATTTGTTCTAACAACCTTCAATCTCCATGAATTCAATACGACTTCAGAAATCACACCAGTATTTTTTGGTGCGGGAAGTATCATTAAAGGAAACATGACGACAGAAATCAATATTGGATATACAGGAACGAATGTAACAGTTATCTATCCAATCGCTCGAGCTAATTCGAGATTTCTTTCTTCAGCAACTTTGGTCTATGATGATGGGTCCGGAATTCAGAACAAGACTGGAAGTATCCGAACAGTAACCCTAGAAACCACGCTTGGTCCATATAGTAAGGGGACTAGTATCACATTCTACTATGTCGTCTATGATACTTTTGGTGGTGTATTTGTTCTTGCAGAGGGTTCATTCACTGTAACTACGGATCCTCTTGAACCAACGTCAACTACTACAACAACTACTGTAGCAGAACCATTTCCTATTGACCCACTGCTCTTGGCAGCGATAGGAGGAACAATTGCAGTTGTGGTTGTAATAGTGATAATTGTTTTGAAGAAGAGAGGTGTTTAGGAACAACAGGCGTTGAAAAGCAGAGTATATGATGAGCGCTTTTGTGAAAAATAGTTCATCATACCTCTGCTGTCAATCGCATCACTTAAAGCATCCATAATAGGATTAATAGGTTTATGAAGAAATCAAGTGCAGTTCTAATAATACTAATTCTTCCACTGCTTACCACAATTGCATTTCTACCAAATCCCCAAGTTGTTGATGCGTGGGGACAACAAACACATTATTTCATTGTAAACGAGGCAGTAGACAATATCGATAATAACAGCTGGGCGAATGCTTACGAATATTACACCCAAGAACTATTGAGTGGGTCTATAGCACCAGATCAGTTATGGCAAGATTGGGATAACCATCTATACTATCCTGAAACTGGTGCGGGGAACGCACCAGCTAGTGCAGCAAAATGGTATGATTTTGCTCGAGCCAATTTTACTTCAGAAAACTGGGAAGATGGTTTTTTTGCAGCTGGAGTGATGTCACACTATTATGCGGACCCTTGTATACCTGTACACACCGATGAATGGTGGGAAGGTCATCCTGCCTATGAAACAGACATTAACTACAATCTTGGAGAATTTACCTTAACTACACCATCAGAAGCCATTGTTACAAATGTTAGCCAGTGGGTGGTAGATAATGCAACCTACTCAAACCAATATTACGACATGGTGTATGATGCATATCCAACTGGAGAGGATGAAACACTTGAGGCCAATTCTACAATCAAGACCTTAACTGAAGATTGTCTCTCCATGGCTATTGATGGTGTTTTATCGCTATTCTACAATCTAACACTTGGCTTGAATGCCCCAGATGTTACAATTACTTGCGAATATGTGGCAATGATAGACTTCGCTCATAGCAACGATTATGCGCCAGATGAACTCACAGCTATCAATATGACCCTTGCAATAAATGGGTATGAGTTGATTGAACAGTATTCTGCAATAACTGCTGGAAGTCTTTCCACCGTTGATCTTTTCATTATGACATGCGCGGAGGATGCTTACACAGTTGATGAATTATCAGCAATAACAACATGGGCGCTGAGTGGTGATAAGGCAATACTTCTCACTGGTCGAGGAGACCATCCATCCAGCCCTACTACTGTTGCATATTCAAACAATATCTTGGAATCAATAGGTTCCAATATCAGAATCAATGATGATAATGTCTACATGGAGGGAACTTACAATCCGTGGTACAATGATATTACCACAATTCAGAATCCAGTAGATACTGTCAATCTTACCTACGGAGTAGATGGAATATCTTTCTTTTCTCCGAACAGTCTATATTTCTTAGACGATGATCCAATCCTACCAATAATCTACGCAGATGTTACTGCGTACCAAACAAATCAAGATGCACCCGAAATTAGTATCATCTACGATGATGTGATGGATGGTGAATGGGGTACTCAGATTCCATTAGCGGCAGTCGAGGAAATTGGAACAGCAAGACTCTTTGTCGTAGGTACAACGTTCTTCAGCGATTTTGATCACGGAGATGCGATTTTTGATAATATTCAGCTCTTGGAAAACTTCCTAAAATGGGCTACTGGAAATAGATCTGAGAATAGTATAGCTAATGTTGATGAGGTCGGTCCAAGAATTAGTGACATCGATTGGGATCCAACATCACCCGCAGATGGTAAAGGTGTAAATGTTTCTGTAACAGTTACCGATCCGGGTGGTGTTTCAGCTGTAAATCTCAAGTATAACAATGGAACCCATGATGTTGTTTTGAGTATGATTGCTGAAGGTAGTCATATCTACACTGCAGAAATCTTGGATGTATCTAGCGGTACACTTGTTATCATCATTGAAGCTCTCGATAATGATGCAAACACAGCTGTTCGCGCATCCTATACAATTACTTGGGCATCTCCAACAACTAGTACTACTACTACTGGAGGAACACCAGCTCCGATTGATCCATTGATATTAATTGGAGCTATTGCTGGAACTCTTGTTTTGATTTTAATTATAGTGTACGTTGGTAAATCAAGACGTGGAGCCTAGCAGCAGGTAGAGTTGAAAACCTACGAGGTTGCAGTGTTCAATTTGAGTACTGCACCTCTAGTTCTTTATTTCAAGTTTTGTCAATGTGACTAAGAAAAATAGAATGTTCATTCGATTTTTTATCGAACTACTAGTAAAAATCGGATGATGTGCCATCCGCATATCTTCATATGCTCTCAAAAGTATATTATCTTTGATTCGTGAGACATCGGTGGGTGTATGGATGTCTATTGGGATGCGTTCAGAAGAAGATATTGAAAGAGAGATTGAGATAGCTGTAGTGCGAACTTTCGGTTGGGCGGTTATCGAGTTTGAAGCGGTTTTATTTCAGAAATTCCTACACATGTCAGCTCAGAAATCATTAATGACAGAGGATATTTTTCGTAAACACTTGAAAAGCATGGAGGCCAAGGGATACCTCTCACCTGTAGAGTTTCAAGGTAAGCGGGCATGGAAAAGGCTGATTGTAGAGTCGGATTTTGAGGAGTTTGTTCTAACTCCTGAAGAAGTCAAGGATTTACTTGTAAAAGCAAAAGCTAAGAGTAAAAGGAAGGCTTCCCAGAAGAAGCCACAGAGTGAGAAGATTGTTAGTGAGTCAAAGGCATTAGCAGTAATTATTCTTAGATATCTTGAGATCAGTATGCTAAGCCGAGTTAAGGTGAAACGCAAGATTGGTGAACCAACGCTAATAGACCATGTTGAATCACTACATCATGCGCTGGTTGAATCCAGAGAGTCATTCTTGAATTACATACGAAAGAATCTACCTAGAGTATATGACGAGATGGAGAAAGTACTCAATGCTAAGGGAGAGGAGGTAATCCTCCGAAGTTTGCGAGTCATTGAATCAGGTCAGAGAACCTATCCACCTCAATGATCTCGTTTCACTAAGAAATTAGACAGATCCAGCAAAAACTGTTTGTAAGTTTCGTTGAATGGAGGAGTTGCAATATCCAGAGCCTTCTGACCCTCTCCAAGAAGCTGAACCATCGTCACACGAGTTGACTCGAGTGCACCGGAATCACGGAATACATTTCTAACCTGGTCAACTTTATCTGGTTTAATTTTGTCATCTCCAAGATATTTTTCTAAGATTTCTTTTTGTTCCGAAGTACATAATCTTAGAGCTTCAAGAAGAAGCAGAGTTTTCTTTCCTTCTTTGATATCTCCATCAGCTGCCTTTCCAGTAACTGCTACATCACCAAAAGAACCTAAAATATCATCTTGAATTTGAAATGCCTGACCAATCTTAATGCCATACTCACTCAAAGATTTCATCTGAGACTCTGTAGCTCTTGCTATAGCTCCACCCATCAATAGAGATTTTTCAAGAAGTGCTGCAGTTTTCATTCGAATCATCTCCAAGTAAATCTCAGAGTTGGTCTCTGAATCAAAGACCATATTCATCTCCAGAATAACACCCTCAATAATCTCTTCGAAACTCTTCAAATAAAATTTAAGGCAGGACATACCAATATCGGGATCTAGATTTGATTCGGTAATTGCTAGAGCGCCTAAGTTGATGAGTGTATCTCCACCAAGAATTGCGGCACTCATACCAAAATGAATTGCTTTATCAGAATCCTGTGAAATACTGGTTTTGTACCATTCTCTATAGCGAGCATGAAATGTTGGTCCACCCCGTCGGGTCTCATCATGATCGATAAGGTCATCATGCAGAAGTGAGGCGTTGTGTAATATCTCGATAGAGCAAGCTGTTCGGTATAGACTCTTCGGGTTTATTTCACCACCAACAGCCTTACAGGCAATCGCAATAGCTATTGGTCGGAAACGTTTTCCACCACGCATCAAATATTCTTTGAGATCAATATAATACTGAATATGTATCGGATTTAGTTTCTTTGCCCTCTCAACTCTGGTGTCAAGAAACTCTTCTAATGCCTTATTTACTGCGGCTAGTTCTGTTTCCATAATCTCGTCAAACTTCAAATGAGATTCTCTCCAGCAATACCTAGGAACAATTAAGCTCCTGTGTCCCTTTTTAGGATTTCTAAAATTGTCGAATATAAGTTTAGGAATTAGCGGTGTTAAAAAAAGAATAGGTGATGGAGAGTTCACTCCATCACTTGACCAGATTACTGACCAACAATTTCAGTGTTTGGAAACGCGATAGTTGGAACTACACGTTTGTCATGAACCTCGGGATCATTGGCAACCATAACATCCCCCTTCAATGACTCGTAGAGATTACCAACCCACAGAGCATATTTGATCGGGTTTCCCAACTCGCCATTCTCAATGATTCGAGCATTGCGTATTTCATTTGAGAATGTACCAGACATTGGATCAACAATTGGCCATGCAAAGTGCTCGATATAGACACCTCTCTTGATTTCACCAATTATATCATCCACGGATTTTGTTCCAGGTTTTACTTCCATAGTTGTTGCAGCGCAGACTGCAGGAGTAGTAAAACGCCCTGCTAGTTCTCTAGCAATTCTACGGATTCCATTTCCAGTAGATGATAGTTCAAGCTGATTAGCATTATAGCTGTCAAAAAGATAGGATTTGAGAACACCCTTCTCAATAATCTGAGTTTTCTGAGTAGGAACACCCTCATCATCAACAACAGAGCTGAGAAGACCTCTCTCAGATTGACCATTA
Organism: Candidatus Thorarchaeota archaeon; assembly: GCA_030612005.1. Classification (GTDB taxonomy): domain Archaea; phylum Asgardarchaeota; class Thorarchaeia; order Thorarchaeales; family Thorarchaeaceae; genus SMTZ1-45. The sequence goes on from JAUWOU010000026.1 coordinate 8,349, forward strand.
TCAATTATTGAGAGACTCTCACTTGTGACAACATCACCAACTTTGTCAGTCCAAGGACTCGATCTCTTGTTTACATTTTCGCCATTAGCTGCATATGCTACTAGGCCGTACAGTATTTCACTTCCTTCACTTGGAGCAAGAATACCAACAGCATCATCCCATTTCTCTTTGAAGGGTTTTGCTAGTAGAACACTAAGTGCCTGGGATTTCAGAACTTCTCCTATGTTACTGAAATCAATTGATGATAATTCTCTCGACCAACACCTCTGTACACCTTCACCCACACCGGAGTCATCTTCCGATTTCGCTGTGAAGAATCCAAAGGCAATAGTTCCTTTTGAGCCTACATCAACTCCCAAAGAGTTCCGGATATAATATTGCACAGAACTTGCGCGGAGTGAGCCGTTAGGTATTGTAACATTATCAGCAGATGCACCTCTGACAACTTCCATTGCTTTCTCCATCAATATCGTACTGTCAGCTGCTGCAGTATCATTGTCATGATATTTATCAGGAGAGCCAGAAACTTTCTTCGGTTCAGGAAGAGATACAAACTTGAGATCTTCATTACTTACACGAGCAATAGACTTAGCTCGTTCAACAACATCTTCTGGGGTTTCTTGAGCAAGTGTAGAACAAGTAAAACCAATATGCTTTCCAATAATATACTTCAGTCCTATACCAAATTCGACAAGAGAACCTCCTATTTTAGGAATGTCATCATCAATGTACGTGCTTGCAGTCTTCACACGAATTGAATAGACCTCAGCCTGAGTTGCACCACTTTTCTCGGCAAGTGCTACAGTTTTATCAGCAATATCAGCAATGTTCACGTTAGCCACCTCCAATTACCATTTCCATCCGCATATGTGGACCTCCAGAGGTCACAGAGATGAAATCTTCCTCACCCTTTCCACAATCACCAGCTGCAAATTGGAGTTCATTCCCGACTGCATCAACAGTCTGTAGAATCTCCAACACTTTTCCTGCAAGTGTCATACTACGCACCAATTGAGTAAGTTCTCCATTTTTGATAATGTATCCTTTTAGCGCTGAACACTGTACTCCACCGCCTACAACATCTTCCATTCCAGACGTCGATCTAATGACATAGAGACCCTCTTTTGTGTCAGAAATAATATCCTCATCCTTCCAATCTCCAACATCAAAAAAGGTGTTAGTCATTCGAGCGAAAATGCGTCGATTGTAATCCTGGGCGCGACCATTCCCAGTTGGTGCAACACCCATCAATGAAGCGGTTTCAATAGTGTGCATGTATCCCTTGAATACACCATTCTCCATGATTACAGTGCGAGATGACGGGGTTCCCTCTGAATCAAAGGGATAACTTCCTGCGGCCTCTTTCAAAGTACCATCATCAACCATTGTAACAAGATCAGTACCAACTTTGACGCCTTCCATGTCAGTAAGAAAAGATCGTTTCTTGACGACCTCATCAGCTTCACTTGCATGACCACAGACCTCATGAGCAATCAATCCAGAAATGTCACCATCAGCAATTACGGTCATTGTTCCAGATGGAGGTTTTTCAGCAGATAGCAGTTCAATGGCTCCTTTAGCACAATCTGCGCCAAAAGGTTCAATGTCGATTTTTTGAATTAATTCATAGCCAGTTTTTCCTCCTCGAAAATCATAGTTGAACTGCATTATATTGCCTTCACGTGCAACTGGTTGAATAACAGCTCTTGTCCGAATCTCATCCCACTCCAGCTTAGAACCAGCTGTATTGACCAAGTGGAAAATTTTCTTTGTGTCAGTGTATATAGAATTTCTATTGACAATTCTGTCATCCGTCTGCATAGATTTGTCAAGAGCCATGACAAATTCTAGTTTCTCTTCAGTTGATACATCAGCAGGGTCTACCTTGCATTTCTGCCAGAGTGTCTGTTCAATAGGTTGTACGTTTGAAAAATCAAGGGGTTTTCTAGAGAAGCGAGCATTTGCTTTTGCACTCTTTGTGGCATCAAGAAGTAGAGTTTTGCAAATCTCAGATGATAGCGATTCAGAAGTTGAGGACATACCCCAACATTCTCCGACTAGAACCCTTGCAACAGTACCTCCTTTGGTAGCTCTACTGAATCTGCGTAGGGCACCATTAATCACCATGATTTGAGTTGACGCATGGGATTCTTGACGTATATCTGCAAAGGACACGTCTTTCTCTGGAATTTCTTGTATGACTTTAGTCATCATATCCAGCATATAGTTTCACAATGCCTTGGCAGAGTGAGAATAAAATAAGTGTTTGGAGGTAAGCAATGGAAGCAGAGAGAAAGTATGTCAATAATTTGCACTAAACACTGCAGATGGTCTACTTTTTACTAGTCCCAAAGTGATAAAGCAATAGGATGTAGTTTCCTAATTATGACCGTTAATATTGTCCCATTCTTTTCAGTAGTTTCTCCTGAAGGAATCAATAACGAGATTCTGAAAGAGATAGAACAGGAAGGAGTCAGAATAGTTGAAAGCTGGACGGAAGTTCCTTCAGGTGAGCCAGTCTATCTTTTCATTGGAACTGGTGGGACAGAGAACGATGTTGCCAAGTTTCTCAAGTCAGCTAAATTGGACCCTCCAATTATCATACTGAGCTATGACGAACGTAACTCACTGCCTGCTTCAATGGAGATACGAGCATACCTGGAAATGAAAGGAGTTCAAGCAATGATTGTGCACAGACCCTTAGCACAGCTCCACTCGCTTCTTAATAGATGGTCAAAATACACACTGATAGAAGAACGTTTGAAGAAAAGTAAACTAGGTGTGATTGGTGAACCTTCTTCGTGGCTCATCGCATCAGGTGTTGATCCAATTAAAGTGAAAGAGCGTTGGGGGCTGGAAATCAGTAAGATACCAATTGAAGAACTGACTGAGAAATTGCCTGATAGAGCTGGGTCAAACTTCGAAAAACATGTCAATAACTTTCAATCAAATGCAAATTGTCAAAGCGTCAGCGATGATGAAATTGCTAAAGCAGGAATTGTTGCAGAGAGAGTTGCTTCAATCTCAGAAGATAACAAACTCGATGCAGTTTCAGTGCAATGTTTTACATTGTTAATGGACACGGGTATCTCTGGTTGTTTCTCTTTGTCATACCTCAATGATATAGACAATTTTGTTGCGGGTTGCGAAGGGGACATTCCAGCAACATTCACTATGCTTCTTTCTAAGATGCTAACTGGCACACCATCATTCATGGCTAATGTTGCTAGCGTAGATGAAGACCTTAACACAGCAGTCTTTGCACATTGCACGATACCAACTGGAATTACCGAGGAATATGAGATTACAAACCACTTCGAAACGGGGTTGAGCGTTGGAGTTCGTGGTAAGTTACCATTGACCGAAGTCACTATTGTCAAGGTTTTTGGCGATGATCTAAGTGATTATTGGGTCGCCAGTGGAACAATCATCGATAACCTTGTGAACGAAACGGGATGCAGGACCCAGATCAGAGTAGCAATGGATGAACCGGTTGATTATTTTCTAGAGGAGTCTCTCGCTAATCACCATATTGTTGTCCTTGGAAACTATGTTCAAGAATTTTCAGAGTTCTTTGAATTTGTAAATAAATGAACACCAATTGAGATGACAATAATGTTCCAATGAATGTGATTCTTGTACGTTACAATTTTGAAGTTTTGCAAGAAAAAGGTGGCGAGAGTGCAGGAAATCGTGGTAGGAGGGGGGAGTTTCGTAATTGAGGGCATGTAACGAAAAACTAGCCCACACACTCGCCTTTGCATTTATGAAGAGGTTTGTAGCCCACAAACCCTCCACAAATGTATGTTCTCTGTACTGACTTATTAAACTTATGTTCGGTCTAATAATAAAATTGGACTTTAAGAAAAGTTTAAGAATTTGCTTGAATGAGCGAAATCTGCCAGAAGAAGTTGAAATAATTCAGAATAATGATAATAGAGCGTATTCTAGAAGGGGGTTTCTACCATTTAGATGGTGGTTTGTTTAATCATCTTAATCAATACGATAAACGGATTAAAGTCGATTTTACATAATTTTACTTTTATCCCACTGTGTTTTTCACCAGTTTTGAATAAAAGAAAGAGATAGTGTGCCCGCTACGGACACACTTTAGACGATTGAAATTACAAATCTTCAGAAGTGAAAGGTTTGCTGATACTGTCCTCTTCCACCTTATTCGGTTTGTGACGATTTCGCCACTCTTCAACAGGCATCGAGAACTTCTCTTCAACCCTTGATCTGTAGATTGTGTTCATTGTACAGAAGGGGATGATTCTACCATCAGGCACAGCATAGTTGATATCGCAATGCTGAACACGCTCAAGATCGAAGTTGTATGGGTCTTGGAAGTGCATCATTCCAAGCATGATAATACGATTCATAAAATCAGAAAGTGAGTCATAGTCACCACGATTAAGGAAAGCATTGATAATATCCTTGAGAATGGTCTTCTTCTTAAAATGACGAGCTCCTGCAGCTAGTTTGGCCTTTGCCCTTTTACTAGCTCCTTTCTTCTCATCAGCATAGAGGTTTGCAATACTTTCAAGTATATCGAGGAACTTGTCCATTTCCATCACATCAGTAATAGGTTCATAATTATCATCCTCATCAATGAAAAGGAAAGTAGCCATTCCACATGCAAAGTGACAACTCAACTCAACTTGAGGTCCGCCCTTTCTGATGAAACCAAGAGCTCGACCAACAGGCATCATCGAAGGTACGGGATACCACGCTTCAGGAGGTATCTTACCATCAGTCTGCTCTGTAATCAAATGGATTGCATCAGGGATTGTGATACGCATCTCGTTACGGGCAGTGTGATCAATACGACCAGTTATACTCACGGGCTGGAAGTTTACACATCTGACAACATCTCGGTTATCAATAGCAAATCTAATGATATCACCAAGTTGGTCTTCATTAACGCCTCTCACAACAGTAGGTACGAGAATGAGTGAATGCATTCCAATCTCACGGGCATGTTGGATTGCTTGTTTCTTCAGGTGCAATATGTCAGTTCCTCGCGCCGCAATATAGGGGCCCGGAGTAACACCATCAAACTGCATATAGATAGTTGAAAGACCTGCATCACGAAGCTCTTGCAAATACTTTTTGCTCTTTCCAATTCGGATCACATTACTTGCAATCTGCACATTTTTGAAACCTAGTTGCTTTGCCCATTTAATATACTGAGGCAGGTGCTTGCTAACAGTCGGCTCACCACCAGCAAACTGTATGGCAGGAGCAGGAACTGGTTGATTACGTCTTAGGTTCCTCATCATTTCAAGAACTTGTTCTGGTTCTGGTTCATAGACCGTACCGCCCTCGGCAGCAACTGCAAAACAGATAGGACATCGTAGATTGCATCTATTTGTAACATCAAGAAGGGCAAGTGCTGTATGAGACTTGTGATCAGGGCATTGACCGCAGTCCTCAGGACATCCTTTCTCAGATTCTGTTCGGGGGTTATCAAGACCTACGGATTTGTACCAATACGTTTGAGCCCTATTGAACATATCAACGTCACCCCAGTAAACATCAATAAACTCCCCATGTTTTTCGCAGGTCTTCTTGTACATAACCTTCCCATTTTCCTCATACAGAGTCGCATCAATTACATGAACTTCGTCATGAGATAGAAAACACTCCGGACAAATTGACTGAGTATCGTATGGAAGCTCCCTCACAGGATGCTTTTCCATATGATACCTTGATATATCACCACCATCATGATGGGTGAATGGTTTCTCTGGAATTTCTTTAACATCATCGGTAGCCATAATTATTAGCTCCATAATCGGATATTACCACCACTGAACAAGGTGGTATTCCACATATCGCTGCTGGAAAAAAATGAATATAAGATTATTCAGATGTTTCATACTCTGAAGAGTGAGCTATTTTAATTACTCATCTTCTTGGTCTATAGTAAGAACATAGCCTTTGGTGAAACCTCCACGAGCAAGTAGTTTGGAATGACGTTGGAGTTCGATAAGAGCAGGATCAGCTTTTCTTAACTTCAGTAGTGCATCGATTGCTTCTTGGATATCAACTAGTTCTTCGGTATCACCTGAAAACAGAAACTCCTTTGCTTCTTCAACGATTTTCTCACGAAGAAGTACATCTAGTTCATCATGACCGGCAATTCTAACTTCTGGGGTTTCGCCGTTTTCACGAATTATATCAGGTATCTTATCTCGTACTAGTTTATCCCTCATGGCTAACACCTTTGAGAGGCTGTCATTTTAAGGCAAGTGCAGCTTCTACTTGGAATTTTGCTCTTTCAAGGAATGCATCAATAGCAGCTTGAACGTTCCCTGGTATCACTGTTGTCCAAGGTGCATCAGCATCACGAGAAACTGATTCAGTCATTGCATCGAAGGGGAGGAACTTGGGTGTGAGTGATTCATCAAAAGAAATTGTTCCAAGCCATTGTCCATCTTGAATGAGTTCGTATGTTGGAAGGAATTTCTTCATTGAATCCGGTACAATTGCATTCCAATAGATAGAAACACCGCTGAATTGAGCTGCATCACCCAGTCCAATTGTGTAAGTATCCAATGTTGCTTTAGCAGTTTCAAGATCGTAGAGAATCCCAATTCTGCAGTTTAAACAATGATTGAACTCTAGACCATCACCATCAGGTTTTACGTATGCAATTCCATTCTTTTCGATATTATCGTCATTGCAGTGAACACATAGATTCATTCCCCAACGGACTTCAACATGATTATTGAAAGGACCATCCACAAATCGCTTTACCGCTCCATCAAATGCAGATATTACGACCTCAGATCCCTCAGAATCCATCTTTGTTCTGATTGCTTTCCATACCTCTAGCAGATCTTGCCAAAGAACTTGAATGACCATATCTGCCAATTTGTCCATTGTTCTTTCTTCAAGAGAACTCATACATATTACTCCAATCATGTGTCTAGTTTAGCTCAAGGGCTGGTAGCAGCTACTTAAAACAAACTTGTACGAAGTGGACAAATCTAGACAGTTTGTTTTCGGATCGATGTATTAAACCTTAGTCGAGCGTTCATTGTAAAGTGGACATTGTCCTTCCAGGAACGGCACTGGAATCTTGAACATGAATTATGTTTCGTGCTGCATTGATGTCAGCATGAAAGTGCTCTTCGCACTCTGAACAGTAGAAGTACTCGCCACCTTTCCTCTCGGTAGTGGAGGTTTCATCTACTACTCGAACCCCTCTCTCTCCACATACATGGCAGGTCTGAGAGGTGTATCGTGGGTTCACTGTCCATACGCTGTATTTGCTATGACCTAATGACTCCCGCATATAGCGAACAGTGTCGATTATCTTCCCCCACAGGTTGGAGCTCAGGTTGTACGACAAATCCCTTGACCCAGCGCGAGCCTGAAAGCTCCGCAGGTCTTCGAAGAACAATTTCTTCACCCTGTGCTCCTCACAGAACCAAACAGTTCTAGAGGCCACCTGGCGGGCAATCTCGCGGTCGAGACGACGAACTTTTCTCCACAACGCTGTGATGTGTCTATCATTACGATGGACCTGTGTTGGATATGACTGTCCTGACCGTTTCTTGTCCCAGTTGTTCTTCTTCAATGTTACTTCTGAGGTAAGTTGTGATGCATGCTTTCTGATTCTCTCTCGCTTCTCCACCAGATGCCCCACCATGATGAGAAGGTCCTCAAAGGACTGTTCCTTCTCCACAGACAAGGCAACTGGAGCACGAAGTCCTCTGTCAGCCCCAGCCTTGGTTGTGTATTCACGCTCTCCAAAGACTGATGAGATCACTGTTCCATTAGGAGAGTGGAAGGGTATTTGCAAGGTCACTCTATGTCCCCTCAATAGAAGATGAGGTGGTGCACTCCTTCGTGACCTCTTCAAGGCTATGACCTGCTCTTGTAGGTTGATTATCTCTTCAGGGTCTGTACCCTTGCGCTGTTTCAACCTAGCTAGATTATGAGCTGTGTGTTGAAACCTAATAGTGTTCATTAACTGCTGGTGCATGTCTTCGAACTTTGCAGCTCGAAAGGTCAGGCTCTCAGAACGATGAATCTCACCTTTTCCTTTTGCACACTCTGCCTTTCTTCTATCACTGATGGAAGCGCGAGGTAACCAGTCAAGGAAGCGAAAGGTCAGGTTTTTCTCTCTTAGGGGTGAGTCATCGTGAGCCCTTCCGTCAATCCCTGGTGGAAGTTTAAGATGTAAGAGTATCTCATTTTCTCTCTCGGAATCCAAAGTGAACCAGTATCCCTGCCCCGTTGAGTTCTCAGTGGATGCAGAGAAATCAAGACTATATCTTCTGAGCTGGGGAGTAGTGAAGGGATAGCCTTTTTTCACCCAGTGCTTGACCAGTTTCTTCACCATGTCAACAAGCCTGTCATGCTCTGTTGAGTTGTTCTTTAGCAGTAAAGCGACCTTTTTCCGTTGTCTTGCTCTCCATCCAATCTTGATCTCCAGAGTGTCAAGGATATGTCTATCAATGGCAAGACGGACTTGTCTTAATACACCCATAGCATAATGATAACCGGACCCATTGTTTTTCGTGGATTCGCAAGAATCTCGCACCTTTCTGATCAGGAAGGAGGGAATCCTCTTCCTTCTCAAAAGAACTAGTGTATCCTGCGGAGAGTCATGAAGCACCTTCAGAGCTGCTATGAACAACTGTCTTCGGGTCCAGTCTGCAAGAAGCATTCTCCCTGTCTGTTCGAGGACATTTCTGTGGAGTCGTTCATAGACCAACTTCTTGATATCCTCATTGTGCTCATAACAGAGGTCCTTTTCTCTTCTCAGAAGATTATATGCTCTTCCTTTGTAATCTGCAAGTTCTTTCCCTAGTTTCTCAACACGTTTCGTACTGGAGTATATCCGTGAGAGAAGCATATTTACAGCGTGGACATATTGGTCAAAATGAAGAGTGAGAGTTTCAAGGTCTGTGTCCTTGACCTTCTTTCCTGTTCCTCTTACGATGGATGCAAGATTAGTTATTCCCTTTCTATCCCTTCTATAAGTTGGATTGGGGGTGCGTCCTAGTCCCTTCCGTGAAATAATTCTCTCAACAGAATTGAGTGTGAACGATTCAACAAGATATGTACTCCGTGATGAAGTCATAGTATTATTGCCAGTCATTGATTTTTGCGATGGCTTTGGTTTAACCTTCTGCCCTTGCTTCCAGGACTGGCACTGGATATCTTGTGTCATCATCCTTACTCCAAATAACGGTCCTTGATGTACTATTTAAAGTCATAGTATTATTAACAAGATTAGTATTGGTCATTACTATTTAACCTCATATTCAGATTAGATTAGGCTTCTAGTTCTAAAATTCAATACTGTAATTACTCTACATATCACTTATATAGAACGACCAATTTAGATAAAAATAGACATGAAAGCCACAAGATTCCCTCTCCACCCAGGGAAGGTTCTCACTAGATCATTACAGCTTGGGTTATCTGCAACAGCCTACCTAGCAAAAACTAGGACTACCAAGGCTACGAAGCATCTGTATGAAGGAGGAAAGGGATGCAAAGGTATTAGTAAAATCCTGAAAGAGGGGCAAGAGAATTATTACAAGTCAAAGAGAGAGGGAAGACCAGATGCATCACACTTGCAGATAACTGAGAGAAACGTCCGACGAAATCATCATAAGATCACCTTCAATACATCCGTTTCTTATGGGAATATAGAAACCAAAAGAAAGCGGAGGAAGGAGGACCGTAAGTACATCAATAATCTCGCAGATTACTATGGGGCTATCCTCCGAACCCTCGGTGCTGAGGAATTTCAATTTCCACCGCCCATGAAAACCTACACAGAGAAGGGTGAAGTGAAGTGGATCTATCCCGGGAATACTTGCATCCCAGAGTTTGCACCACAACATACCGCTCCCGAACTGGACTTTGTAGATATGATCAGACCCCACGGACTTGAGCTGATACGTCAGTGTCTGAAGTACTCAGTTCCGATGAAGGATGCAAGAAAGTTTCTGGATGAACTCGTCATACAACTCAAGCCCTTTTTAGAACAGGTCTATTCGGGACAAAAGAAAATCAAGTTCGGATTTGTGCGAGGGAGTGCTAAAGCTCTTAGGAAGATTGTGTTGGAGATCCGTGCTAGGTACGGAGGGACTAATGGATACCCACTATCTATCACAGGTGAGGTTGCTCAAACCCTGAAGGAGAAATATGTGTTTGAGTCTTTTAGAAACTCGAATTCCAAAGAGAGAATCGATTCATTAGAGATAGTGACCAAAGAGAAGTCATTCAATACTAACTCGAAGGTTTCCTTGTTGGATTCCTTCTTCTCTGACCTTGTAGATCAGTGCAATATCAAGTCAAATAGTAGTTGGAAGAAATCAGTTAGCAAAATACGAGAGCTGGTTAAGAATAAGATTCTAGGCCGTGATGATGTAAAGTATATCATGAAAGACCTGCTGGAATATAGTCGTAAAATGGGGTCCTCCTTCCATGACTTTGTAGCCAGCGCTGAGTTCACCACACGACCTTTCACTCTATCAAGTGTGTTTAGATATGGAGATGAGATGGTCACAGAGAAGTCCGAGTTTCTCATTGTCTGTGAGGTGCCCATTGCAGAGGGTCGTGGAAGAGTTGATGTTATTCTCTTCAGGCGAAAGGAACTCTCAAGAGCTGATGATTCTCGTGTCGAGTACATCTGGGAACCGTGTATGGTCGTTGAGGTCAAGACACGTTGCTTCTACAATCTGGACCTGTATGCTACTTTCACAAAATCAAAGGACCGCAGTAGACGGGTCATGGAACACACGAAGGAGCTCAGAAGATCACAGGATGATGAATGGCACCAAGTCATCGATGCAACACCAATTGACTATGAGCGTGAACAGCTAGATGCCTACGAGAAAGGAATCATTGAAAATTACAAGCGATATGCCCGAAGAGACCTCAACCCACCAACCAGAATCATGAAGGGGGTACTCGTTGTGGACCTGAAAGAGAACTGGGAGGTTCTCCGGGACAACATCAAGGAACTGGTCCTTGAAACCTACAATAGATCAGAGGAGATCTCTCTCTCCAAGAGAGAACATTTCCATTTCGACCCCGCGGAAAAGAATCTACGGATGGGGCTTGTGGTCTTCAGTGATACCGAGAAAAAAGAAACTATTCCTATCAAAAAAGTCAGCTATCTTGATCCCTTTCACGATTCAAAAAAACGAACTGATACTCGTGAGTTCATACTCTATAACACAGTTTCTGGAAAAGGGTCTCCTGCACAGTCTGCGGCCCAGATCGCAGCATATTGGTGTGGGCTTGAACTCCTCCATGAACGGACCAAGGGAACTCACAGGGACATACTCTGGTTTGACCTCACTGGCGCACTAGCAACTCCAGAGAAGAGAAATCGAATATTCCGAACAACCTTACAACCAACCAGTGTCAAACGTTTCCTCAGAAGAAGAGTCAGGTTCACAGACCTGAGCACATATCTCTCATCATATCTGCGTGGGGAATCAACACTTGCACAGCTCCAACAAGTCATTCAGTCCCAGTTGAAGGGGGCGCGAAAACCCTTCATCGTAGTTTCGGGATTTGATAAGTTGCGAAGTGCTACAACAAGAGAGAACATACCACTGGCGAATAGGTTCCTTGCCCAGTTCCTGAATGACATTCCTGAGCATTCAACAGTATTGTGGTTTGATAGACCAGTCCCAACCACGCAGACCAGTCAACACTATGACACTAGAAGCATTGCTCCCTTCTATCGTGGAAGTCAGTGGATGAGCCTAGTGGATGAGATCATCTATAATGTACCCACCGCGCCTAGAAGGTACGGGTCCTATGTCCCTGTCGAAGATGATCAACGATGGCTAATTACAGAGAAGAACCATGACTTCACCGTCACTCCAATCTTGATACCCCCCTTGCACAAGTGGGGTGAGAGGTTCAGGTCCGATAGTGCACGGGCGGAGAACATTCCCAGACAGAACACCTTCTATCTCGTGTCCTCCTCATATCAGAAACAGGGAACAAGTAGAATATATGATGAGGATGATGAAGAGGCTCTTCTTGAGCTGCTCCCACATCTACTACGGTTCTATAGAGAAGAATCCGGAGATTCTAAGGAGGCCAAGGAAGAGATCATCAAGAGAACGGTGCTATCAACAATCCCCAAGTCACAGCAACATTTTCTGTCCAAAGTGCTCTTCACACCGAACCAGTATCTGACCGAAAAGAAACATGACAAACGGGTGACCCTCCTAGAACCACTGACCAGTATCAACCACCGACGACAATATAGAAAGAGCCGCCTATATGGAAGACCACGGAAGGTGACCACACAGCCACCTCATACTACTCTACTGAAGTATCAGCCAACCGATCTTCACACTATTGTCAGCAGAGAACTGAGCAGTATCAGATGGGTGCTAAAGCTCATCAGAAAACGTCATGGTGAAAATAAGGAGTGGAAGGAATTCTTGGATTCCCTACAGTTCCTTATGAATAGAAAGAATAAGATCCAATCAGATTTATTCCGTCCGCTGAGAGATGTGAGGGCTATTCTCAAGTCGCATCCACTAAGCCAGAACCTCTGGCACCAACTTTCATCTATTCGAACAAGGTTTCCTCAGGCGCTCACTCCAGAACAGACACAGCACCTGAAATCGTTGATTGCTCAACATCCTCACCTACTCTCGATTACAGGCAACCAGCTCTTTCTCATGCTTCTCACTGCTCTCTACGATGCAGACGTTATAGAACCATCAAGGAATATCTCTGAAAGACTCTGGCAGTATCTTATTCCCTGGCAGCTAATGACCATTGGATTTAATCCAGAGTATCCCCCTCAGCACAAGACAGGAGTATCTGTCCTTCATCGCTCCCACCTCATGGACAGACTGACTAGACGTGCCAGAGCTCTACACGAGCTATACAAGAATGAAGATGTCTACAATATCCAGTTTGGAAAAGCATTCTTAGTGAATGAGCAGAAGAACTCTCCTTCTCTCCTCCTATCGTTTCAGATCCGTCCAGAAAGTCATGAGATGAATATCATCTTGCTCCGGTTATCTTCGACGCAGGAAACTCTAGTAGATACTCTGCGAGGATTGTGCAGGGAACGACCCTTCTGGGGAGAATCAGACCTGGCCCATCTTGGCATCACATCTAGTAGTATCGTTCTGAACACTGGAACTGACATCATGGTTGCCACACAGGGGGGAGTGAGGGGGCTCTGGGTCTTAGACTCGCGCAAGAACCTCTGGACATCAATTGGACGCGTGAACTATTATTCACGGCAGCGAGAGCAGGCCACCCTTCTTATGTCATTAACCATGCAAGAAGAACGAGAACTTTCGGATGTGTCAACACAGACTGTTGTACAACCAAGAGCATATCTTCAAAATATTGTAGAGGTTGGACTTGGAACAGTTTCAGCAGTCTTTCGTAAGTGCAAACCTGTACGATGTCAGGTATCACTAGACACCACAGAACGGATGTTCAGAATATTCTTCATCAAAGTTGAAGGCAATGAAGAGCTCGCTCATCTCTTGGTCAAGCGCACAGTGGATGTGCTTGAGATATTAAGACGACCAGACTTTCAGTGCAAGCAAGTAGTTGTTGACGAGCATGAGATGATCTGGAATAGGTTCAAAGATATCGACTATGTGGGTGGTGCAAAAGTGTTGCGACCCTGGGTAGAGCGGAGAGAACCCTTCAAGACCGCAGAGCTCAACCTTCCACCTAGTGCTGACCAGTTCATGCATATAGAGAGAAAGGTTGGACTGAATCTATCCGTTCGTCATGATCATGGAATCTGTCCCCTCTGTGCAGCTACCAAGGATGAACTTGAGAAACGAATACGGAAGCATAGTGGGAACATCAAGGAGTACCTGCAATGGATCGAAGGTGAACGGAGTCAACCGGATGAGCTTCTCAGTAAGTCGGTGTATAGTCATGGTATGTGTTGGAGAGTCGTGCTGAAAACAGAGGAACCCCTCCCAGAAGTCGTGCGGAGTCTAGAGGATATTGCCCTGAGTGGACCTTCTCTTGCTACGCTCCTGCAGACTGGTGCCTTGGTCTACAATGATGATGGCCAGTGGGTAAGACATGAGTTCGAAGTTCCGCAAGTTAGCAGTCTCCCACGCGAGTTTAGAGAGAGTAGTATTCTTGTTAAAGCCTACAGGGAGCTTGTACCCAGAGCTCTCAGGGACATGCAGGTACCGGGTTCATATCTTATAGAGCGAGAGGAGCAATGGATAGTTTCCCCGGATTTTCAGGAAGATGCAGTGGTCTGGAGTGCACAGTCTGATATTTCAGGGGAAACCTATCAGGGAACTTCCTTCACAGTGCCGGTGCATCCAGGAGCGTATCTGGAACGTGTAACAGATCGGGTCATTGCCTCCATCGTCAATGCATTTTCAGCGGAGAACATCAGAGAGTTTCCTGCTCTTAAAGAACACATCCGTGATATGCTGAGGTCTAAGGGTCACAGGTCCGAGAACTTGTATGGAGTTGAAGTGGATAGTAAAGGAGACCGTGTGACGTTTACTGTGACGAGTAGAGGTAGTAATGAATACGGTGCAGTCAGAGTCTTGATGATGTGTTTGAGCGATTGAAAGCAGCCATCGACCAGAAAATAATGGTAGAAGAATATGAGTTAGAGTCCCCTGATGAGCTGAGAGAGTCGCTCTCAGAAGTGTTGCAGGAGATATCTGTTGAGCAAGGCTGGACACCTCTAGAAGAGGAACTTGTAGAAGCACCTCTTGACCCCCTCACTGCAGCAATTGAGCATGGTCGTCTAGAGATAGAAGTACAGGAGCTTCGTAAGGTAGGCAAGTCGCAACAGGGGCTTGAACTCATAAACAGGTATCTTGAGAGGGTGCGCCCAGCACTGCGGGACACCCCTGCAATCATATCATCTTTCGTTGTTGTGCTTCTCCTCAAGGTTGACGTGTTAGTAAGTGGAGAACTTGTGGGTTCTGTTGACCGTGATATGTTGTTGAATGTGCTGGACCAAATAAAGGAATACTTGTATCACTTTGAACCCAGAGTGTTGCAGTCGAATACTAGACTTGCGAAGCGAGTGAGAGGAGCACTGGCTCTGCGAGAGAGTTTAATGAAGAATTGATGAAGTTACTAGGCTCTGAGCACGGCTGCACTGAAACCTGGTTAATACTGGTTAGATCGCATCCTGAATTCGGTGTTTTCTAAGATAACCTTCTACCCAAATTTTACACAACGAAGGGATGTAACCCACCTTAGTCGGACCTATTCAATGGTCAAGTATGTCTGTCGTTCATTGTAAATTGGATAAATGACCTATGTCCTTTGTCCTTCCAAGAACGAAGATGATGGTGTCCAAAATGATTCAGAATTGAAGACCCATCCACTCTTCTAATCCGTGCAATGCAAATCTACTGGTGAAATTAATAAGCAAATATGCGACTATTATATGCACCGAGGAGGGTTTATCTATATTGAAATTGATTATTCTTAGTGTAAAGTTGAAAATTATAATTACAATGATACTTCTCCTATTACTTCTGACATCTAATACAGAACATAGCAAAATTAAGTCCACATATGCTGAGCCATATACTATTTGTGACACTTCAGGACCAGATTTTGACTTATCTTTACTTCCTGACTTTGTAGACCTAATCCCTGGGTCCGAGCCTGTTATTTTTTCTTTGGAGCTGAGGGTCGGAGTTAGTGACCCGGATAATGTGGATACAGTAATAGGAAGTTATAGTAACAGCTCAGAAAACTGGGTCAATGTCACTCTTAATTATGATGAATCATCTAGTAACCCTAATGATTATGCAGCTCAATCTCTAAATTATACAATTCCTGGAGGAACAACCAGCCTCACTATTTGGAATATAAAATATTTTGCCAATGACAGTTTGGGGAACTGGAATGTTTCTCAAATTACGACTATGTCAGTTTCACGACAGCATTTTGGAACCACACCCACGAATGGAAATGCGGTTGTTGGTCTTCTCATTGGAGCCATTATAATGATTCCAATTGTAATTGTTATTATTTGGTATATTAAGTCCAAGAAATCCTAATATTCCATTGTAAAAGTAAGTTCCTATTAGCCTCTTGCGAGTTTCTGGACTAATATAGAAAGTAGGAATCATATTGCACCTTTCGAGAACACATGTTAGTAAATACAAAGGGAACTCTTGATAAAATATTCTTTATATCATCGTATCATCTAAAAGGTTAGAAAAAGGATAGATTTATCAAACTTTGTATTTACATAAATTGTGAGGAAGCAATTCTCTTACAAAGTATGGAGGTTCTTGGAGTTTGCATTTGTGTAAAATAACTCGAAATATAGTCATATGTATTTTAATTTTTTCTCTTGTAACCCCACAATTTGCTGAAGCAGCAACAACTAATGGAGCTAGTACAGCTCAATCAGCTGTTCAGCAAACTGAGGTGATTCCCCCTGATTTTTCCGTGTCCCCTGCACATGATACAAAAATGCAGGATTACTTACAAACTAACTGGAGAACAGACATTCCATCAATTGAGGAAATTAATGAAATCAACTCAACAATAAAAATGGTTGAAGCACCTGAAACCCAAGCAGCCCCCTATATTCCAGCTGAAAGTTTGCCACAAGACAAGAATCTGACACTAAAGCCTATAATACAGAAAGATTTTGATTTAGATTCCAAGTCCGGTGGATATTTCTCTGGTCATACTTGGGGATCAGAATTTGGTCCTCATGATATAGATACGCGTGCAGTGCCTGTGACTCCCGCTCTGGAAGGGCATTGGTTTCCTAAATCTCGATATGCAAGAATCTCATATCAGGCATATATTTTAGATGGAATGAAAGCTCACATTCGCATCGAGAGAGATCAAGATACTTACTCAAGATATTTCCGTGTGTATGTGGGAACAGTTAGGATTCTTAATACAGTAGTTTCTACTGGTTGGGAGGGTGATTTGAATCTTCAATACACCGGATGGCTCACAATAACTCTGGAAATATACTCTGGGAGTTATCGTGAAGAAGGATGGAAGCTCAGATACTTTCATCTCTTTGATTCAGCGGGACAGCCTTATGATACTACAGAAGAGAATTTCCAAAATGCAGGATATTCAGAACTAAAATACATGGTACCAATGGGACCGGATACAACGTTAGACATTGAATGTGTCAATGTACACGATCCTTTCACGAGGTTTCTTTATGTCTATGTTGATGGGAACTTGTGGCGAACATTATATGCACCAGGATCTTATCATATTAGTTTACCTCATTATTCTACTCCGGGAATGCATGAAATCAAGTTCGTATTGTATTGGGGTGATTTTGGTGTAAATCCCAAGGCTCTTAGACATTGGTGGATTAACTATGAATATCGGAATATCGAAGTAGATTGGATGAAAGGCAAGTATGGTAGCACTTACTATAATCATGAGCAACCATTAGAGGTCTTTTCATTTCTTGAAGTCTATTGGATTATCCATGACTACAGAAGAATCAACTTTGTTGTAGACGAATCAGTTCCTTTTGATTATGACATAACTTGGAATCAATACAGGGATAACTACCGAAATGTGTATTTCGACCACAAAGATCAGACACGATGGGTATATGGGCTGTTTGCTCATTACATTGACCCGAATAATATATGGGGTTATGGCTCACAAGGCTATGGATTCGTTATAGCAGACGAAGCTTCGTATTATCTACTTGACTTCAGGAAATGGATTCTCACACACGAATATGGTCATGTGGAGGGTATGGATGATGGGTCGGGAAAACTATACGATGTATATGGTACTCAACCAGACAAGACAGATCCTCATTATTGCTGTAATAGCTGGGATCAATACTTGATATATGCTCGTGATTATTGGTAAATTGTTACGCAGCTGGAGATGCACAGCAGGCACTTGAGGTGCTAGACAGGTTTCTTGAGAAGGTACGTCCAGCATTGCAGGATAATCCTACACTTGTATCAGCTTTCGTTGATGTACTTCTCCTCAAGGCAGAAGCGCTCTTGAGTGGAGAGATAGTGGGTACTGTTGACCCTGTGATGTTGCTGAATGTACTGGACCAGATCGAGAAGTACTCGTATCATTTTGAGCCTCGGGTGTTGAAATCGAGTACAAGATTTGCAAAACAAGTGAGAGGGGCACTGCATTGCGTGAGAGCCTCAGGAAGAACCAATAAGTTCACACGAACAATCTGAGGTCACTGTGCTCTAAGGCTAGAAACTACACATTCTTCCATTAGATAATGTACAACTATATTTAACCTAATCTTTTTAACTAGGGCCAGTAAGAAAAGCTAGAGTGCCCATACAGGTGAAAATAGGATGGATTGCCAAATTATCTAGCAAGGTTGGTCAATTACCTAGCTATGGCCATTCATGGTCCTCATCTGATTACGAGGGTAGGCAATCATTTTCTGATTATTTATCTATAGCACATCGTGAGAGGTTACTAAAATGAGCCAGTTACCAAAACGATACGATCCACTGGTTGTAGAAGAAGAGGTCCTTGATTTCTGGAATAAGGAGAAGGTCTACGATAAGACACTCAAACTTAGAAGTTCAGGACCAAAATGGAATTTTCTGGAGGGTCCACCGACAACTAACGGATTCATGCATGTTGGTCATGCTCGTGGTCGAGCTATGAAGGACACACAAATCCGGTATATGACCATGCGTGGTTATGATGTGTGGAGACGAGGTGGCTGGGACATGCAAGGTCTGCCTGTTGAACTCGAAGTAGAGAAGAATGAAGGCATCGTAGAGAAAGGGCTCATTGATTCTAACGTTGGAATGGATGTCTTTGTTCAGAAATGCAAAGAATTGGTCGACTTCTATCTAGAGCGATGGGTGAATGATTCCATAAGACTTGGTCTCTGGTTGGACTATCCTGAAGCGTACCAGACACGAAAGGATGACTACATAGAGCATGTCTGGTATTTCTTGAAAATGGCAAATGAGAAGGGCCTACTTGGTAGAGGATATCGTGTCAATCCAACATGTCCGAGATGTGTAACTGCACTTTCAGGGCATGAGGTTTCTCAAGGATATGCAACTAAGGTAGATCCTTCAATATACGTGAAGTTTGAGATGGTTGATAGAGAAAACGAGTACCTAGTTATCTGGACAACAACTCCTTTCACTCTAATATCAAATGAAATGGTTTCAGTACATCCAAAATACAAGTATGTGAAGTTGGATGTTGGTGGAGAGTTCTGGTGGGTTGTCGAAGATTTAGTTGAGGTGGTAATGGAGAAAGCTAAGGTGGAATCATATAGCAAAGTAGAAACCCTTACTGGTAAGAAGATGCTTGGTTGGAAATATAGACATCCCTTCCATGACGAAGTTCCATTCCACCAAGAGCATGATGAGAAATACATGCACGCAGTGGTTACAGGAAAACATGTTACTGTCGAGGATGGCACAGGGTTAGTTCACACAGCACCAGGTTTTGGACCTGACGACTTTGAAGTAGGAAAAGAGTTCAAGGTGCCAGTATTAGCCCCTGTTACTACCTCAGGCAAATTCACAGATGAAGTTCCAATGTTTGAAGGCAAATTGGTCTTTGATACAAATGTAGAAGTTTCACGGCTTCTCAAAGAGAAAGGTCTCTTGGTTCATGAAGAAACAGTATCTCACGAGTATCCACATTGCTGGCGCTGCGATACCCCTCTCATCTATCTTGCTGACAAGACTCAATGGTTCCTCAAAATGACAGGACTCAGAGATAAACTTGTCAAGGCAAACAACGATGTTGAATGGACTCCAAAGTGGGCAGGAACTGGGCGATTTGGAGACTGGTTAGCTAATGCAGATGATTGGTGTATATCTAGATCAAGAATCTGGGGCTCTCCATTACCTGTATGGGTATGTGATGACTGTAAATCAGAGGTCGTTGTTGGCTCCAGAAAGGAACTCAAAGAAAGAGCAATAGAATTCCCAGAAGACTTTGAGATGCATCGACCTTGGGTAGACGAGGTTGTTCTCAAGTGCGAGAAATGTAAAGGTGAAATGCATCGTGAACAATTCGTCACTGATTGTTGGCTCGACTCAGGCATGGCACATACTGCTAGTGTTGATTATCTGAAAGATCCAAGTCTCTTCAATAGACTATTTCCATACGACTTCATCACTGAGGCAGTAGACCAGTCACGAGGTTGGTTCTATAGTTTAATTTACACCTCTGTCGTGATGCATGGTTCGGCTCCGTTCAAAGATTGTGTAAGTCAGGAGCATGTTCTTGATGAAGATGGAGGAAAAATGAGCAAGTCACGTGGAAACGTGGTATGGGCAAAGGATGCTCTAGAAACTATAGGAGCCGACCCATTCCGGATATTCATGCTTACGCGTTCTGCCTCATGGTCCAGAATGAATCATAATCAAAAAGAGATAGACCTCATAAGGAAGAAATTAGATGTTTTGTGGAATGTTGTTCTGTTCTCAGAAACCTACATGGAATTGGACAAGTTCAAGTTCGATGAAAAGAGAATGATGAAATTCTTACCTGAAGCCAATTTAGAGGACAAATGGCTACTTTCCCGACTAGAGAGCGTCGTGAAAGAGTACCATGAACACATGGACAAATATCTCTGGCATCAAGCCGGTCGTGTATTGTTGGAGTTCATAACAGAAGATTTCAGCAGAGTATTTCTGCCCTTGGTGAAGAAACGCGTTTGGTTAGACAGTGAAAATCCAAAGAAAGTAATGGCTTACGATGTTATGTATTATGCTCTTCAGACCTTCATACGCCTACTCAATCCCTTCACACCGTTCATCTGCGAAAAATTGCATAAGGACTTCTTAGTTCGTTTTGCTGATGGTCTCCCTGAATCAATAAACTTGACAGACATGCCAATGCTAGTCGACAAACTATTGGATACAGAAATGGAAGCAACCTTCGATGTGTTACAAGAACTCAGGACGGCCTCAAGTCATGCGAGAAATAAGAAGGGAGTCAAATTACGACATCCTGTTGCAAAGGTCACCCTGATAGCAGAGGATAAGGAAACTAGCAAGAGAGCAGAGAGTCTGAAAGAACTTCTACTAGACGACTTAAACACGAGGGACTTTGAAGCTGTTCTTACTGATATCCTAGCTGAGTTCACTCAACTTTCAGTGAAACCCAATTACAAGGCATTAGGTCCACGTTACAAGGACATGATGAAACAACTAGTTGCACAGCTGCAGAAGGTTGATGCAGTCAAACTTCGAGATGACCTTGAGAAAGGGATTGCGACCCTTGAAGTGAAGGGTAAGAAACTGGAACTTGTACAAGGAGATGTTGATTTCGAGGAGAGTCTACCTGAACACCTTAGCTATGCAGATAGTAAGATAGGAAAAGTCTACGTAGATGTAACAAGAACAAAGGAGCTTGAAGCTGAAGGTCTTGTTAGAGATGTCACAAGACGTATTCAGGTAATGAGGAAAGAGATGGATCTCAAAGTAGAGCAGTCAATAGAAATAGTTCTTCATTTCTCAGATAATGAGTCAGTGGAACTAGCTAAGATGTTCGAAGATCATCTGAAGAATGAAACAAGAGCAGTAACCTTGGATTTGGTTGGACCCGATAGAGAACCAGGTTGGAAGAAGTACTCCTACATCAAGGAATGGGAAATTGATGACTTGAAACTGAAAGTGGGGATGGCTGCAAGGTAAATCTAGATAGGACTCTTCTCCCTTGAAAGAACTTCTAGCAAGGTGTGAAAGACCTTAGCGTTCTCTAGGATAGAGGATAGTGAAACCCACTCATTTGCACCATGGAGATTATCTCCTTCAGGACCGAAATCAAAAAGATCCGATTCTTGATCAGTAAAGTAGCGCGAGTCAGACCCACCGAAACCTTCTATGAGTTTGTAGGTGACACTTTCTTTCTCAAGCGCCCAC
>JAUWOU010000185.1 GCA_030612005.1 Candidatus Thorarchaeota archaeon
GGGTCCAAGCTTGATGCAAAAGAGCTGGTAGCTTCTATCATCGGAGTGCAAGGGGTGATAGAAGAACTCATTGAGCGCAAACGAAAAAGAAGAGCTGCAAAGAAGGTTCTGGAAGATAGAAAAGCAGAACTTACCATGCGAAGATGGATAGCTGGTCTACCTAAGAGAGTAAAGGGTTACATTGACAAGTCGAAAAAGTTGGACCAACAACACGTAACCAAATACCAACAGTCACTGATGGATTACATTAACGAGATTGGAAAAGAGCTAGCAAAATGGATTGAAGATATTGTAACCATTGTTGAAATCCCAAAAATCCCAAAGGACAGGTAATTGCATCCGGTCTACCAACGCAAGCGCGCGGCCATTCCACCGAATCCTTTCAATTGTGAGCCAGATTCTGTTTGATTAGAGAATACAAGCAACTCTGACCCGTACTCGGTCACATCATCATATATTGAATCCATTTGATCTGCAAGATCTTCTGTGATAAGAAGGGTGCTAACTCTTCCAGCCTCAAGAGCTTCCATTACCTCTTTCTTCCCGTAGGTAACAGTATTGAGACCTTTCATGAGGTCTTCCATAAATCCGTCCCAGGCTTGCCGTTCAGCATAGATTTCGGTTTCTCGTAGAATCCTTGAGGCTTCTTTCATAGCCTGATAGAGACCAGTTTCATCAATGATACTAACTGAAATGATTGTTTCAGCAACCTTCTCACGTAGTCTATAGTCGAGGTCTCCTTTCTCCAAGAACTCTTGACATCTGATAGTATTTCCACCTAAGACAATCGCATCGACATTCTCCAAATCATCCAAAAGGAGTTTATTGAGTAATCGGCCAACGAATTTGAAGAACTCCATCATCTTTTCTTCTCTGAGACGCATGTACCGCTTTGCGCTCTGACCGCCTGCTCTTGTCTTACCAATGATGAAGAAGTCCTCATCACGAATGAGCTCCATATGTTTGCCACGAAGGTAACCTACAGTGACCTTACCACCTTCAATTAAGACTATTACAACCAAGCTCTTTGGTTTTGTTATATTTTCTAACTCTTCAGTGACGAACTCTCTGCCGCAGAGATAGATGAACTGGGAAATCGGAGTAAACGGAATAACAACTTCACGGATCTCCACCTCGGTTCCTCCTGATTCTTCAATTCCAAAGAAGAAGGCCATACCATTCTCAGGTAGCTTTTTGATACTTGTAAGTTCACTGAGTATTGCAGTAAGATTGTCTGAAACATGCTTACGATTTTGCTTACTCTTGATATTATCAGCACCAGCAAGCTCTGCCTTTACAAAGCTGATAGCATCTAGGAGATTCTTAGTTGGTGGTAAATAAATCGTGGTGAATGAACTGTGGCGTCCTTGGTATGCCTTTAGCTGTTCGACCTTCCGTCGTAGCTTTTGACGCTCTGCTGACATGTTCTTCACCTTCTACTTGTTGATAATACTGATTTCATCAAAAATCAGAGGCAGTATTCAACTACCAGAGGGAAGACATTATTGAGCGTATTTTAACATTGCGTAGTGGCTTCTTCTCCAAATGACGGATAAATTAAAAAGCAAGCCACAATAGTTCAGTTTCAAACAGGTGAAGGACGGATGGATAACTGCCAATTTACACTTACCCCAGAAGGGGTCATTTATTAAATCGCGATAGAGAGTATGTGGCGTGTCAATCCCGAATGAATCTAATGGGCTTAGGAGTTTTGATTAATCCATGAGCGAGCAGTTGACAGAAGGAGAAAGAACCGTACTTAGTGAACTACAAAACCTAGGCCAGCGTGTTCCAGTATCTCAGATAGCAAACAATCTAAATCAGGCTGAGGAACGAATTACTTCAATTCTCAACTCGCTTGCAACTAGGAATCTCGTCGTGATTCATAGAAAAGAGATTGTATCATATTTGCTTACAGATGAGGGAATGAAATATGCTGAATTTGGGCTTCCAGAGATCTTGCTCTTTAACGGAGTGAAAGATTTAGGCGGGAAAGCAACCTTTGATGATGCTGTTACTCAGTCAGGCTTGGATCCAAAGACCAAAGGAATAGCTATGAACTGGACTCGAAGAAATGGATGGTTACAGATATCCAAGGATGATGGTGTTACTGTACTTAGTTCGTTAGTCGATGTTCCTGAATCTGAATTGTCTGATGTACTGATTCAATTTTCTATGGGAAAGAAATCACTTCCAAGAACATATGACGATTCAATAAAACAAGCCTTGGAAAGGAAACTAATTTCAGAAAGTATCATGAAGACGTTCGAATCTGAAATTATTGGCTCCAAAAGCGGGGAGATAGAACAGCTACTTTCTGCAGGTGGTGAGGGAATTGGTGATTTAACTCCTGAAATTCTCTCTAGTGGTGCCTGGAAGGAACAATCATTCAGACCTTACAATGTTGACGTAACACCACCATATTCCAACTATGGGAAGAAACACCCATACGCTGAGTTCAACGATTGGCTTAGAGAGATTATGGTAGGTTTAGGCTTCACTGAATGGTTTGGACCTTATGTTGAAACTGAATTCTGGGGACATGATGCATTATTCGTTCCACAGGATCATGTAGCCCGAGAAGTGCAAGATCAATTCAGAGTTGCAGCTCCATTTGATCATGGACATATCTTTGATAAGAAATACTACAAGGCTGTGAAGGCAGTTCATGAACATGGTGGGGATACTGGGTCCAAGGGATGGGACTGGCCTTACAGTGAAGAAGTGGCTACACGACTCTGTCTACGACCACATACAACTCCCGTTTCTATGAGATTCCTTCATGAACACCGAGAAGGCCCTCAGAAGATGTTCATCCTTGATCGGAATTTCCGGTCTGAAACACTCAGTGCGACTCACGCTCAAGAGTTTGATCAGTTGGAGGGCATAATCATGGACAAAGGTTTGACACTGAGAGACCTGATGGGATATCTCAAATCGATATGCAAAGGAGTAGGTATTGAGAAGATAAAATTCAAGCCAGGACAGTTCCCATTCACAGAACCTAGTGTCGAAACATTTGGAAAACACGAAACACTTGGGTGGATAGAACTAGGGGGATCCGGAATCTTCAGACCAGAGGTAACTAGGCCTCTAGGTATTAAGGAACCGGTTCTAGCTTGGGGAATCGGATCAGGTCGACTCTATATGGCTTCAATGCAGATCAATGATATCAGAGACCTCTTTTCACGAGACCTGAATTGGCTAAGAAGGAGCTCTTTTTTGAGGTAGGTGGAAACTATGATAGTAGAATGTAGAATAGATGACCTTCTTTCACTAATAGGCAAGAAACTCACTTTGAAGAAACTAGAGGACACACTATTCCTAGTAAAAGCTGAGGTTGAGAAAATTGAAGGCAATATAATTGAGATAGAAGTAAATCCAGACCGTCAGGATATGCTTTCCACTGAAGGGATTGCACGAGTTGTTAGATCATTCCTAAGTCTTGAAACAGGACTAAAGAAAATACCCGTGAAGAAGTCTGGCAAGCAAATCATCGTCAAATCAGGTCTTAACAAAATCAGACCTTTCATTTGCTGTTCAATCATAAAAGGAGTGCCAGCTGATGACGAGTTGATTAAAGAATACATGCACCTGCAGGATGCTCTTACATCAACCCATGGAAGAAATAGAAAGAAGGCTAGCATCGGTCTCTATGTCTATGACGATCTTAAATTCCCTATTATCTATGGTCCTCAAGTTCCTGAAAAGATAAAGTTCGTACCACTAGGTTATGAAATCGAGATGGATGGTCCAACCATCCTGACTGATCATGAGAAAGGAGTTGAGTTTGGGCCAATCATCCAGAGTCATAAGAAATGGCCATTACTCTATGACTCTAACGGACAGGTACTGAGTCTTCCTCCAATTATCAACAGCAACAACCTGGGGCGAATGACCCCTGAAACAAAGAATCTCTTTGTGGAGGTGACAGGAACACATCTTCTTACAGTTCATCAGGCACTGAATATTATCACTGCGTCTCTAGCTGAAAGGGGAGGGAAAATCGAGTCTGTCACGGTTGTCTATCCAGACGATTCTACAGATGAAACCCCAGATTTCACTCCTGAGAAGATGACTATCACCACTGATGAGATTAACACACTGATTGGAATCGATCTTACTGGTTCTGAGATAGTTCAAGCTCTCGAAAGAATGGGGTATGGAGCAAAGCTATTGAAGACAAAGCACGTGCAAGTGCTTATCCCCAAGTTCAGGATGGATATTCTTCATCCTGTTGATGTCATAGAGGACATTGCTATAGGATATGGGTTTGATAACATTCAACCCGCGATGCCACAGACAATGACCATGGGCAGAGTAAATCCAATAACACGGCTCAAGAATAAGGTTAGAGACCTCATGGTTGGTTTGGGTTACAACGAAGTGATGAACTATATCATGAGTTCACCAGAAGTGCTTAATGAAAAAATGAGGAGGAATGAACCATTAGTCACTACTGGGAATCCAAAGAGCCGCCACTACTCTGTCTTGAGAAACTCACTTCTACCAGTTCTTCTCGACTTCACATCACAGAATCAGCACGCAGATTACCCACAGAAAATCTTCGAAGTTGGAGATGTAATCATTCCCAATGAGGAAAGAGAAACATGTGTTGATCAGAACCCATCAGTGGGTGGTCTGATGACAGATGTGAATGTAAACATAACCAAACTTTTGTCAGAACTTGGTTTTCTTCTAAGAAATCTAGGGCTAGAAAACAGATTCGAATTCAAATCAGTAACCAGCTCCGATTTCATCGAGGGACGGTCAGCCAGCATAAAGATCGATGGTAAAATCAGGGGTTTCTTAGGTGAAGTGGCTCCTGAAATACTCACAAATTTTGGTATTGGATATCCGATTATTGCCTTTGAGATACAACTTCCTCGAGATTGTCAGTGGTAGATTTACAGATGGTTTGTGAAAGGGAATCTCCGCAGAAAAGTTATAAGAGTCGAACAGAAAAGACACAATGGTAGGTCGCATGACCGACTACGGGTGACTCTTTAATGACTCAAAGAGATGATACTTCTGAACTAACGCAAGATTCCGATTCGTCTGATGGTGATGGATTCAAATTTAGAGTTGTTTTACTCGGTGAAGCAACTGTTGGAAAGACTTCTTTACTAAGACGATATACTGAGAATATCTTTGATGAAGAGTACAAGCAGACGTTGGGCACAACATTCGCAACAAAGGACGTCAACGTTAGGGATAGTGAAGGGGGTGTCAGGAGCGTTAAATTGAGCGTATGGGACATGGGAGGTCAATCAACCTACAGAGAACTCCGCAGACAATACATGAAGGGTTCTTCAGCTGCCATTATTGTTTATGACGTTACAAAACCAGAAAGTTTCATGGCGATGAATAACTGGTTTGAATCATTTAGAGAGGTGTGTCCGGATTCACCTATATTCCTCTGTGCAAACAAGATAGATCTTGCCGATAAACGGATGGTTCCTCAAGAACCAGGTGTGATGTTAAGAGACTGGTTCCAATCAGAATATTATGAAACCTCAGCGAAGGTTGGGACAAGGGTCACTGATGTCTTTGAGCGTTGTGCAGAAGTCGTGCTACTGAAATCTATTACTGAAAGAAAGAGCCCCTTGGCTTGAGGCGATATTGTTGCAAGTAAAAGATTTCATGACATCACTCGTCATTACAACGGAGATTGATACTCCGGTTGTTGATGCTGCAAAGCTCATGGCAATAGATGATGTTGGAAGTCTCATTGTTACGAAATCAGATGTTCTGGCAGGAATAGTGACCCGCAAAGAAGTCATTGGAGCACGCTTATTCTCCGATGAGTCATACCAATCACTGGTTATTGGAGATATCATGACTACTCCCGTTGTAACCATTGGACCTGAAGCAGAATTAGGTCAAGCCATCGGATTGATGAATCAAACAGGGAAACGTCGGATTCCAGTAATAGAGGGAAACGACATAATTGGAATGATTTCAGCTACCGATATAATCAGAGTTCTAGCCACAATGAAATTTATAGCAGATGGAAGTACTGAGGAAGAGGAAGAAGAGCACTAAGCAGGTCTGTATTTTGGAATCTCTTCTTTGATATCCTTCTTAATCTTGAGAATATCTCTGGCCTGTAGTTCCTTACGTTTTGGATAGTTACTCACAGTTCCAGCCCATTTATCCATCTTGACCATTATTGGATCACTGGGTACAATCTTCTCGATCTCGGTCCTAGCTTCACTCATTGTATCCAAAACTT
>JAUWOU010000188.1 GCA_030612005.1 Candidatus Thorarchaeota archaeon
AATTCTGAGAACCCTCCTGGTAGGGAAGACGCAGTTGCCAAGATTCTTCGAGACCATCTAGAATCCTATGGCATTTCATGTGTATCAGTTGGACCTAGCAAACGGCCAAATCTCATCTTTTCCAGCCATGATGGGGAGAAAGGAGAACTTGTTTTGCATGGTCACATGGATACAGTTCCTATCGGAGACCCTGATAGTTGGGCTCATGACCCATTTGGCTCAGAGATTGTGGACGGTCTTCTCTACGGTAGAGGTTCTTGTGATATGAAAGGTCCAGTAGCAGCTCTCACTGAAACACTCATTCTATATACTGAGGAAAAGCATGACAAACCACTCATTGTATTGACAACTAGCGACGAGGAATCAGGCTGCTCAGGTGCTGAGGAAGTTGCGAAGAGTGGAAAACTAAAAGGTGTGAGCTATGGAGTCTGTGCGGAACCTACGGACCTTCAAGTGCTAGTTGGTGAAAAGGGAATATTCTGGTCAAAAGTAGTTGCTGAAGGTAAATCCGCTCATGGGTCACGACCCGAAGAAGGAGTGAATGCAATCAGTGCTTGCATAGATGCGATAAGAGTGATCACTTCGGAACCGTATCCCTATGATAAGCATGAACTATTGGGAGACCCAACACTTGGTATTGGTATGATTCAAGGTGGAATCAAGATTAATGTTGTAGCCGCACATTGCGAGGCTCAATTAGATATGAGAACTGTAATGGGACAGACACCAGAAAATCTGTTGGAGCAAATGAACAAACGTGTTGAACAAGCTGGTCTCTCTGACCGCGTACGGGTTGAGTACATTCATGGTAAACCTGCAGTTGTAACTCCAGAGAATACAGAGATAGTCCAGATTGCAGTAGATCAAGTTGAACTAGTGACAGGAAAGCGACCAATCCTGTCAAGTGCTACTTACGGAACAGACTGTTCTGTCCTGCAACCAAAAGTTGGAATCATGAATGTGATTTGCGGTCCTGGTTCAATAGAACAGGCGCATCAACCTAACGAGTTCATTAATTTAGACCAGCTCTATCAGTCGGTCGATATCTATCTTGGAATTGCGCGGAAGTACGATCGGTAGACTCAAGATCGATTCTTTGCAGCTCTCTTAGCAATTAGCGATGCAACGGATGCAGCTCCAATACCATTTCCAATGTTCACAACTGCGAGTCCTGGTGAACAGGATTGAAGCATTGACGCTAGTGCAGTTTCTCCTTTTCCTCCAAATCCATAACCAGTTGGAACTGGAACTCCAATGACCGGTATGTCTACGAGTGCTGCTACTACCGTGGGTAGAGCTCCTTCCATCCCTGCAAATACAATGAGCACATCAACATCTTTTGATACAATTTCCTTGATAGGTTCTATCAATCTATGAATCCCAGATACTCCTACATCATAGTAGCTAAGTACTTCCACTCCCACAAGTTTTGCAAGAGCCTCTGCTTCTTTTGCATAAGGGATGTCTGATGTTCCAGCTGTGATGATTGCAATCTTCCCAGCTGTTTCGTTCACTGTCCAACCAGTACTGCTAACTAGCGCAGTCAAGATGGGGCTCTTACCAAAGGCTTCAATCTCTGCATCTTTGATACTGGTCAATAAGAAATCAAGTTTCTCTTGAGTCATTCTTGTCACTAGAACTGCGTCCTGATTTTTCAGCATTCCTTTGACAATTTGAACAATTTCTTTGGCATCTTTAGACTCTCCAAATACGATTTCTGGAATTCCACTTCTTGATTCTCGATCGACATCAATCATCGCAAGTCCCCCGATACTATCAAGGGCTAGTGTCTTGAGTTGATTTTCAGCTTCATCAACTGTTATTTTTCCAGAAACCAACTCATCGAGTAATTTTCGCGTTCTATTCATGTAGTTCACCAAAGAATAATACCTCTGTCCCATCAGGAATAACCTTAAAGTTGACGTTGTATTGAAACAGCTCACTCTGTTATTAAACCTCAGCAAAGGTGCGACTATTCATGCAGACAACTGGCATTCTCGATTTCATACTGGGCGACGCATTGATACTGATAGCAATATTCTGGATAGTTGGAATTGTTATCACTGTTGTCCTACTGAAAAGATCAAAGGGTTCAAAGAAACCTAAGGACCTTCCGGAACCAAAGAAACCCAAACGGTCTAAGATTAAGTTTAAGGGTCATCTGATGAAACAGATTCAAAAGATGGAAGGACAGGCTGGGAAAGGTAAGGCACTGACTGTTCCTCCTGTTCGTACACGACAGGAAATTATCACACAGATATTCGAGTCCAAGACAAATGCAATTGGATTAGAAGCATCGACAGTAGGTGGATATGTTCCAGTTTCTTATACACCTCTTGCTAGATTTTTGAAAGACCGTAATGTCGCAGAGGATACAGTTAGTGCAATTATCGTAGGAATAATGGAGGAAGAAAGTGAAGAGGATGTTAGGACGATAATTGAAGTTGCAGCTGATTCACCTGAAATCGATCTCATTGGTGATGAACTAGAGAAAGCTAAAGAACTTGCTGTAGAGGAATGGAGAAACGTTAAGGCCACCCCTGACGTTTGAGGAGACTTGTAAGATGACAGAGCTTCTTCATATGAGTGACAACTATGTCAGAGAATTTGATGCTACTGTAATAGGGTCTGGGGATGGTTATGTTGTTCTTGATAAGACAGCTTTCTATCCTGAGGGTGGTGGTCAAACAAGTGATCATGGCGAACTTTCGGATAGTACGAGAACAATTACAGTGAAAGAAGTCAGGAAGATTGAAGGTGAAATACGTCACCTTGTTGATGGTCAATCCTTCGAGATTGGTGATTCTATTCATGGAATCCTCGATTGGACTCGTAGGTATGAATGTATGCGATTTCACACGTGCCAACATGTTCTTTCACGATATCTCCAACTTAACTACGGTGTGGAAACAAAAGGGAACAATATCAAACCTGGCGAAAGTAGAGCTGACTACACTCCGTTAGAATCATTTGATGAAGAAATGAAACGAGAAGTGGAAGCAGGAGTTAACGCCATTATGAGTCAGAATCTCCCAGTTGAGATTCGAAATATGCCTCGTGCTGAAGCAATTTCATTTCTTGAAGAAAAGGAGTATCAAACTCGATATCTTGAAATGGTACCAAAATCTGTTGAGGAATTTCGCGTTCTCCTTATTGGAGACTATGATGCTGCTTCCTGTGCTGGAACACATGTTGCTAATACAAGTGAGATTGGTAGTATTATGATTGGCAAATCCAAGAACGTTGGTGCTGGAGTAAGAAGAATCTACTTCAAGCTTTCAGACCCTTGATTGGTACAATTTCACAACAGCCAACAGTTTTATGCACACTAATATTAAACAGGAGTAGTGTGACCAATATGAAAGCGCTAGTGCTTACAGCTGGAGAAGGTCGTCGACTTAGGCCACTAACGACCAATCGTTCGAAATCTATGTTGATGATTGCAGGACGACCAGTTCTACAATATATCATAGATAGTCTTGTGGAAAATGGGATTCGTGACATTATACTAGTTGTTGGTCACGGTCGTGAAGAATTGATTGATCATTTCCAGATGGGCGAAAATCAAGATGTTAGAATCAGGTATGTGATTCAACACAAGCAAGAAGGAACTGAAAATGCAATATTGACAGCTCGAGAAGAACTTGAAGATGAAGAAGAATTTCTTCTTGTGAATGGCGATGTTCTTGTTGAACCTGAAATGGTCAAGAGGACTATCACTAACCATGAAACAGTTGGTGGTGATGTAACAATGCTCGTCACACTTGTTTCTAACCCGGAGCAATTTGGCACAGTCAAAATCGGACCCAATGGTGTTGTTGAGAAACTTGTTGAGAAAGGCGGCCCAGACCGATATGTAAGCAACTATGCAGTGGCTGGTGTATCCATTTTCAACAAAGAAACTCTCACGCTACTTGAGAAACATGGGAAGATGGAAACAGCATTCGAAGAAATGATAGATAGTGGTAAACAAGTGTCTGCTGCAGTTTGGGAAAAGGAATGGGCTGAGTTCACGTGGCCTTGGGATATGCTTAATGCTAATCGAATTGTCATGGACCGACAACTCCGTGGAAAGGGCACATTCATCGCGGAATCTGCTGACGTACATCCAAGTGTAGTGATCGAAGGGTCTGTCTATATTGATGAAGAAAGTACAATTCGTCCAAATACTACACTGCGCGGCCCAATCTATATTGGAAAGAATGTTTACATCGGAAATAATTCACTTATTCGTGACTACAGCAGTCTTTGTGATGGAGTAAGAATTGGATATTCAGTTGAAATGAGAAACTCCATGGTTTTTGAAAGGGTGAATGTTGGTCGAATGACCTACTTGGCTGATTCTATTATTGGAGCGGATACCTGTATAGAGGCTGGAGCTCAACTGTGGAACTGGAGACCTGGACATGGACCTCTGTTTCTTGAGAGTAAATCTGAAAAAGTCCAGATACCTTCTCGCAAGTTTGGAGCAATTATCGGTGATAATGTAGTCATTGGTATCAATGCATCAATATATCCTGCAACTAGGATTGGGGAGAATAGTGTTATTTCTGCAGGTTGCGTTGTGAATGAGGATATCCCACCTAATAGTGAGGTTAATCTTGTTCAAAAAATCAAGATCAGTCCGCGAGAGGAAAATTGAAGCTACTAATCATTTGAATTATTGAAGAAGCCCACCTCTTCGCCATCAACGATTACAAAGGTAGTATTCTCTTTTACAACGGTTCTAACCTCAGGAACCTCTTTCCGTAGAGCTATCTCGAATTTATGACCCTCGATTTGGATTGTTGTTCTATTTGCAGAATGGATAATTACAGTATCATGATGAACATTTTGACGCTTTGTTTTCATACTAGGTACAAGTTTCAATTGTGTAAGAAGAGCGTTAAGATGTGTCATTTCGTTTTCATTCAGAAGATTACGAATAGATCTATATCCAAGATATCTATCCTTTCCTCTTCGAATAATATGATCTTCGTATTTTCCTGCAAATAACCGCTCTACACCTAAATATGGTCCAAAACCTCTCTCCACGGCGTCAAGGTCCGTGCCTCTCTCTGACTGATTTGTTATGCATTGAGCTGGATGGCTTAACTCATGAGCTAGGAGTCCTGTAAGTGCAGCTTCATGCCAATGTCTTGTTTCATTGCTACACCTTATTCTAATGTCCTTGGTATCTTGTGACCAGCTGATAGTTGCAAAACTACTTGTTCGTCCCCATTGTATTTTGATATTGCTCTGAATCAATTCTGGATACGCTATCTCTACAAGACGATGAACCAGTTCTGAAAGTTCTATCTTTTCACTCATTAGAGTATCTTCCCATATCAAAACAAACGACTAATGAGCAGCTTTAAAAGTCAAACTCTGGATTTTCGCGAAGATGACCTAGTCAGCTGTATCTAGGAGAGTAATTACCATCAGTCGAAAGAAGTGGGGCAAATCTGCCACCAAGACCGAGAAAATAATTAGAGACGCAGTTCCAAAACCTGACGTTCTAAAAGGAATCGATGAGTACCTAGGCAAAACTAGATCCGTTACATGCTTTGATATTGCCAATCGATTCAATATCCGGATGAGCGTTGCACGCAAGCTTCTAAGAGACAAAGAAGCAAAGGGCGAACTAGTACCTTACATCAGAGAGGGCGGCTTCGTTGTATACACCACTCCATTAGAAATGGAGAAGAGAGATGGTGGTGTACCCGTGATGACCTCTGATGTTTTCAAAGATATTGCTTCATCTGTGACCTCAAAACCTGTCATGACGGAGGAAATGGAAGAAGCACTTCATGCAGCTGGAACTCCTGGCGCAGTCAAACCAAGTAAATTGGCTCGGAAGAGGAGAGAACTTGGAGAACGCAAGGAGCGCAAGGATGAACGACCTGTGGTTGTTGTAGAACCTCTCGAAGGTGAGAAGGAAGAAGATTCAGAACCAGAACCGGCAGTAGCTAAGAAGAAGCCAGCTAAGAAAGAGGCCAAGCCTAAGAAAGAAGCTGCTAAGAAGAAGCCAGCTAAGAAAGAGGCCAAGCCTAAGAAAGAAGCTGCTAAGAAGAAACCAGCTAAGAAAGAGGCCAAGCCTAAGAAAGAAGCTGCTAAGAAGAAAC
>JAUWOU010000241.1 GCA_030612005.1 Candidatus Thorarchaeota archaeon
GAATAGGTATCCTCGTAAATAGTCAATGTCTCATCATAGTCGACCAATTCGACTTGAGTGAGTAACACGTACATACCACCTAAAACAATCGCACTTACTAATAGTCCTACGAAACAAATACCCATTGATCTTTTTCTCATCATCATCACTTTTTATTTGTAGTTAACTAGAAAATCGGTCTATTCTATCTGTCTGAGATTTCTTCAGTTAAATGCATTCTTGGTCTATCTCCGAATGAATTATAATTAGAATTTTCTAGAAAAAGAAATACTCAAAACAGAGGTATCTTCTCAAAATAGTATGACTTCAGTGATTAGATTCGAAGATTATCTTGCAATAGAAACCGCAGGAGGAGCTACCTGGCATCCTGATAGCAAGCGAATAGCTTTTACATCAAATGCTACTGGCCTTTTCCAAATTTACTCTTGTGATGTAGAGAGAGGAAAGACGCTTCCACGAACACAACTCACTGATGAAGAAGATAGATGTACTGACCCGCGATACTTGTCTGATGGAACTCTTATCTTTACACGTGACCGTGGTGGTGATGAGAACTTCCAGATTGGGCTTATTGAGGAGGACGGAACACAGCACTGGTTGACTTCAGAACTAGGAGCAAAACACAGGATTTCAAGAGCTACAAAGGAATACCTTTACTTCAGTGCCAACCTTGCTGATAGAGCGCGACTTGATGTCTATAGATGGAAAATACCACTTAGGGAGAATGAGCCTAAACGAATTTACGAACCTAAGAAAGGAATCATTGTGATTGCTGGAGCTTCTTCCGACGAAAGCAAAGTGCTCATGATACAATATCTAGGAAATATGGACCAACGTCTGTTACTTCTTGATGTAAATAGCGGCAATGAGATAAACCTGACAGCTCCGATCAGCGGCAATGAATCAATTCGGTGGGACGTAGTACGTTGGCTTGATTCAGAGCACATCCTCGTGAATACAGATTACAAAGCAGACTTCAAACGATTAGCAATAATCTCTACTTCTGGAGATTTTAATCCACTCAATGATCTATCAGCTAAAGTACAGTTTGAGATTGAAAAGCACTCACACAGCGAGGATTCGATTTGGACTTATTTTGTAGAAAATCAAGAGGGCTATAGTACCATTCATCGCGCCAAGTTCTCTAAGGATGGATTTACTGAATTTGAAACTTTACCTTTTCCTCTCAGAGGAGTCATTTCAGCTGGAGACGCACGTTCTTGGAATGCTGGTCTACGACTCTCAGATGATGAACACTTGTTAGCTGTGACAGTCAGTTCTGGAGTTCAGTCTACAAATATTTGGATTGTAAATATCAAAGATATGTCGAACTGGAAACCAAATGAAGCGAGTACAGCGGGACTTGATCCATCTTCTTTCGTTGAATCTACGCTTCACCGCTTTGATAGCTTCGACAACCTCAGTGTCCCATATTTCAGATACATCCCTCAAGGTGACAAACCTGAAGGCGGGTGGCCCGCGCTTCTAATGATTCATGGAGGTCCTGAGGGACAGATCCGTCCTGACTTTAACCCAGTGATTCAATTTTATCTCTCCTCGGGTTTTGCGGTGATCACTCCTAATATTCGAGGTAGTGCAGGTTATGGAAGAACGTACCTAGACCTTGATAATGTTGAGAAACGATTAGACTCCATCACAGATATCAAACACCTGGCTCTTCACTTAAAGAGTGAAGATGATGAAATCAATGGGGAACGACTCGTAGTTTACGGAGGGTCCTATGGCGGATTTGCTGTTCTATCTGCTATGACAGAACACCCTGAATTATGGAAAGCTGGTGTCGATATTGTAGGTATCTCTAACTTTGTGACATTTCTTCAAAACACAGCAGCATGGCGGAGGTCTCTCAGAGAGGCCGAGTATGGAAGTCTAGAGCACGACATGGAAACTTTAGTCAAGATCAGTCCGATTCACAAAATTGACAATATTGCAGCACCGCTTTTCATTATTCAAGGGGACAATGACGAACGGGTCCCACTATCCGAATCAATACAGATGCATGATAAATTGCAAGCGAAAGGTTTGCCAGTGAAGATGCTACGCTTCGCTGATGAGGGACATGGCTTAGCAAAATTAGAGAATCGAATCATTGCATACTCAGAGGTCGTTACATGGTTGAAAGAGATTGTCTGAGTTTCATACTTTTGACAAAGCATAATACTGAGATGTCTTGTTGAAATAACATGAACACTGTTATTCGCCCATTACAGAATTCAGATATCCCCACAATCCTGGAAATGACTAAGAAAACATGGGGAGGACACGATCATCTTCCAAGAATGATATACAAGTGGCTTTCCAATCCACAATGTTATCCGATGGTTTTGGACTTAGATGGAGAGGTTGCAGCAGTTTCGAATTTGAAAGATATTGATAATGGGAAGACTGGATGGATGGAGGGGTTACGTGTTCATCCAAAGCTTCAGCAGAAAGGATTAGCTAAGCTAATGACAAATAAGCTTGTCGAGATTGCTTCTGAAAAAGGATTCAAACGTATTCGATTAGTGACTGCTACAATGAATCCCGCTCCTCAAAAACTTGCGAGAAATATTGGAATGAAAGTCATAGACAAGTACAGCATATTGTGGAAGCGTTATGGTCGAGGTATCAAATGGATAAAGGATGATAAATCAATCATGGAAATCGATTCATCAGAGGTGCTTGGGTTCATACGGTCAAACTCTGAGCTTGTTCCTACGAACTGCCTTATCTATCACTGGGATGCATTAGAAGCTAACCAAGAAAACATAGATATCATGAGGGAAAAGGCTGTATTCTTCATCAGTGAAAGTGAGCAGGGCAAAGGGCTTTCTTGGGGTTTCCGAAACGAAACTCGCCATGGTCCTGAATGGTGTTTTTCACTATATGCTTCAAACCCTGAGGTCTTCTTATCTAATCTAAATTTCCATCTCAAATATGCAAGAGAACATCAACTGAAAGATCTGTTATGCATTCACCCAAAGAAGCTCAAGAAATATTACGACAAAGTGAAGTGGTTGAAGCGAAGAGCGCATGAAATCGATCTACTCGTCTTCGAACGTCTTCTTTAGCTCCATGTACATGACATAGTACTCTTAAGACTCGGACATGTTGTTTTTTTGGAAGATTACGATGACTGAGTCAAAGAAGATGAGTTGGGACCTCTCCCAAATGGTAGAATTCGAGGACCCTGGCTATATTGAAGAACGACTCACTGCATTAGTTAAAGCAGCAGAAGAGTTCAGAGACAAATACAGAGGAAATATCG
This sequence comes from Candidatus Thorarchaeota archaeon, assembly GCA_030612005.1. GTDB lineage: Archaea > Asgardarchaeota > Thorarchaeia > Thorarchaeales > Thorarchaeaceae > SMTZ1-45. The sequence goes on from JAUWOU010000241.1 coordinate 3,269, forward strand.
AATCCTTCGGTGCAAAGGAAGTATTCGAGATGTATGAAACACTCAATGAGCTCGAACTTCAATACGAAGGTCCAATTAATTATTCTAGATTGATGTACGCAGCGAATATGAATGATGACATCGCAAAGCGTCTATATGATAAATTTAGGACAGCTTATGCCCTGGAAATGCAAGCAGTAGCTTTTCTTAATCTTGAACTTGGTGCTTTGCTTGCGAAGAATCATGAGATTATAAATGATCCAGCCTTAACAGAGTACAAGCACAGTCTAGAGAAAATTAAACGCCGAACACCACACATGCTCACAGAGCTTGAAGAGCAAGCAATTATTGCAAAAGACAAGAATGGAATCCGTGCTTGGTCTATGCTTCAAGGTGATTGGCTTGCATCAAGAACTTATGAAATAGAAATTGATGGTGAAATGAAGATTCTTCCGTATGGTGAAATTGTTGGGCTATATGAACACCCCGACAGAGATATACGGAAACGTGCTCATGAAATCGTCTATAAAGAGCTTGGGAAGGACCATAT
>JAUWOU010000083.1 GCA_030612005.1 Candidatus Thorarchaeota archaeon
CTTCCTCAACTTCAGAGCAGTATGGAACACCATTCTATAAACTGTTCAAAAGTGTGGGATTTGATTTCTATAAAGTAGATCCGCTCTTATTCAGCCCAGCTCAGATTACAATTAAAGACATCAAGAGTGGCAAAGAACACTCTGCTGGAAAATTGGACCCGGAGGTTCTCAAACAATCTCTAGGACTCTAGTTGAAATCAATATAGGAGTGGAAAATATGGAAATCAATGGTGTGCCGATTGAAGACACATTCGCTGAAGCTTTCAGTATGCACATGAATAGGACAATAATCACAGCCTATGATGAGGACTGGGCACGTACTACTGCGCTTGAAACAACCGGATTCGGTACGTCTGTTATTATGACTCCCTCAGAAGCTGGTATCGAGTATGTGTTGAAACCAGAGGATAGTCCAGATGGTCGACCGGGTGTGAGAGTGATTTTTGCTACAGGCGGTAAAAAAGGAATACAGGAACAGCTCCTGGCCCGCCTGGGGCAGTGTGTCCTTACTAGCCCAACAGCATGTGCCTATGATGATACTCCTAACGTGAAAGAATCATATCCAGTAGGAAAGATGATCGCTATGTTCGGAGACGGTCATCAAGTAAAGAAAGGACCAATTGATGGTCGTGTGTTGTGGATGCTACCTCGTATGAGTGGCACCTTCGTTATCCAAGAGTCCTTTGGTCGAACTAAAGGTGTTGCAGGAGGGAATATCATATACTACTGCAAAGATGTAGAAAGTGGAATGACGAGTGGAAAAGCTGGTGTGAAAGCAATCGAAAGTATTGAGGGAGCATACACACCGTTCCCGGGTGGTCTGGTAGGTTCGGGTTCAAAACCATCCTCTCGATACAAAGCGCTTCTTGCATCTACAAATGAGAGATACTGTCCGACAATGAAAGGAATCGTACCAGATACCTATGTACCAGAGAATAGTGATTTTGTTGTTGAAATCGTCATAAATGGTCTCACGGAGAAAGCAGTTGCTGAAGCAACAAAAGCTGCAATTCTAGAGGTCTGCAAACACAAAGGCGTTATCAAGATCTCTGCAGGTAACTTCGGAGGGGCATTGGGCAAATTCAAGATACATCTTCACGAACTAGGATTGTAAGATAAACATGGGGAAAGAACAATGAACAATGGGTCAGTGAAAGTTCTTGTCACATCTGGCAGGACTCTAAGTCAAGGAAGAGCCATGGAGAAGGGTAAGATGACTTCAGATTATGAGAATGCTGTTGCTGTTTGTGAGCTTGATTCGACAGCGATGGAGTCACTTGGTATAAAAAATGGTGAAACCGTAGTTGTGAAGAGTGACATCGGGGAGATTGCTGTGAAAGCGAAACTCAACAAGCAACTCGTTCCTGGTATTGCATTCATCCCATGCGGACCGTACTTCAATTTCCTTCTAGATTCCTATACGCAACATACTGGTATGCCTGGATTCAAATCACTAACGGTTTCTATAGATGCTGCTCCAGGGGCAAAAATATTGACTGTAGAAGAACTTACAAAAATGATCAAGGAGGCCACATAATGACTGAAGCGAATAACATCTTCAAGGATGTACCTTGCACATTCTGTGGTTGTCTTTGTGATGACCTAATTATTGAGGTCGATGGAGATAGGATTGTTAAGAACACCAATGGTTGTCCAATCTCAAAAGAGCGTTTTGTGGGCCATACAGAGAATAGGTGTCTTCAACCAACAGTGAACGGGAACACAGTCACACTGGAGAAAGCTGTTGAAAGAGCAGTTGAGTTAATTGCTTCTTCAAAACGTCCTCTGATCTACGGTTTGAGTTCTACTGAGAACGATGCACAACGCGAGGCGTATAGGTTAGCAGAGCTCGCTCGCGGTGTTGTGGATAACACAACATCTGTCTGTCATGGACCGACTATTCTTGGTGCTCAAGAATCAGGTGAAGCTGCAGCTTCACTTGCAGAAGTCAGACATCGTTCGGATTTGGTTATTTATTGGGGAGCAAATCCGGCTGCAGCTCATCCTAGACATATTCCACACTACATACGTCAACCCGGTGAGTACATCAAAGATCCCAAGCAGGACCGGAAAATTTGGCTTGTTGATATAAGAGCAACAACCACAGCCAGAATGGCAGATAGATTCATCAGAATTGAACCAGGAACTGACCTTGAAGTTCTTCAAACCCTGAGAGCATTGATCAGAGGAAACAAGCTTGATGCTACTGAAGTTGGCGGTATTAACATTACAGAGCTTGAAGAGATTGCGGCAGCCATGAAATCCGCCAAGTATGGTACACTATTCTTTGGATTAGGATTGACACAGAGTTGGGGTAGACATCGGAATATCGATGCAGCAATTCGACTAATTCAAGATCTCAATGCACATACCAAGTGGGGAATGATGCCCATGAGAGGGCACTACAACGTTTCCGGTGCGAATAAGACATCCACTTGGGTGACAGGATATCCATATGCAGTAGATTTCGCACGAGGATATCCAAGGTTTCAACCAGGAGAATATACAGCAGTTGACATGCTTGCTAGGGGTGAAGCAGATGTTCTACTCAACATTGCAGCAGACCCAGTCGCACACTTTCCACGTGCTGCAGTTTCTCATCTGATGAAGATACCAGTGATTAACATAGACCCAAAGATCAACATGACTTCACAGGTAGCCGAGGTCAATATACCTGCGGCTATAGCTGGAATAGAGTGCGATGGAGCAGCAACTAGAATGGATGGCTTACCATTGTATCTCAGAAAAATAATCGAACCCCCACAAGGTGTCATACCTGATCGCGATATTCTGAGAATGATGATAAAATCTCTTGAGAAGGTGATGAAATAATGACCGAGCATCTAGTGTTGAAGAATGGAGTAGTTTTTGACCCAATGAACGATGTTGATGGCGAAGTCATGGACATCTGCGTATCGAACGGGAAGATAGTGGAAAAGGTACCTGGAAATGCAAAAGTCATTGATCTCAAGGGATCAACAGTCATGGCGGGCGGAGTGGATCCCCACTCGCACATTCTTGGTTCTAAACTGAATGTTGCAAGATTGACCTCCCCAGAAGTCAATAGATATCACCCCTATCCAGCCACGAGAAAAACTCGTTCCGGAGTTGCAGGGATAATTCCTTCATCCTATGCGACCGGCTATTTGTATTCTGCAATGGGCTACACAACAGTTGTTGAACCAGCATTACCAGCTACTAAAGCGCTAGGAGCATGGGAAGAGATTGAAGATATTCCAGGTTTAGACATTGGCATGCTCCCATTGTTCTGTAATAGCATGATTTCTTTCAAGTATATTGAAGAGGGCGACATTAGCGGGCTTGCAGCTTACATCGCATGGACACTAAAGAAAGTAGGAGGACTTGGTGTTAAAGTTGTAAATCCTGGAGGCACTTATGCGTGGGCATACGGAAAGAATGTGTGTGGTCTTGACGACGAGGTTCCTGAATGGGATGTTACTCCAAGGACAATAATGACCGGTTTGTCAGATGCAGTCCAAAAGCTGGGTCTCCCACACCAAATGCATTTTCATCCAACCAATCTTGGTAAGCCTGGTAATGTATATACTACGATGCAACAGCTTGATGCTTTGAAAGGAACTAAACCATCAGGTAAGAAGAAAGAAACTGTTCATCTCACTCATATGGCATTTGATTGTCTCGGAGTCGTTGAGGAGGGAATGGCCAATTGGAAGGATGTTGCCTCAGGCGGTTTGACATTTGCAGATTATTACAATAAGAATAAACACTTCACAACGGATCTAGGACAGATCACATTTGGACAGTCAATGACAATGACTGGAGATGGACCGTTTCAGCACTCTCTCTACTTAATGACAGGTGGAAAGGCAAAGTGGTCGAATATCCCAGTCGATGTAGAACTTCCAGGTGGTGCGGGCATTGTACCCTTTACATTTGAACCAAAGAGTTCTGCAAATGCAGTTCAGTGGGTAGGATCCCTTGAATTTGCCCTTAGTGTAAAAGACCTATGGCGTTTGTTTTTGAGTACAGATCATCCAAATGGCGGACCATTTATGAAATATCCCCTATTGATGTCGTGGTTGATGAGCAAAAAGCAAAGAGATCTTTGGTTAGAGAAGGTCCATAAGTTTGCCAGCGAGCGTTCCACCTTAGCGGAGATTGAGAGAGAATATACTCTCAACGACATTGCAATAACAACAAGAGCAGCACCTGCTAAGATCCTTGGTGTGGAGAAAACAAAAGGCCATCTTGGTATTGGTGCAGATGCAGATATAGCAGTCTATGGGTTCAATCCTGAAAAGACGGACCTTGCGAAGAATCCCGACTTAATATTGAAGTACTTCACACAAACGAAATTCACATTCAAGGGTGGTCAACAGATATCCAAGAAGGGAGTTATCGCAAAACAATTACCATCAAGAGTCATCTCAGTTCACCCAGAGCTCAATGAGGATCTTAGTCGACGAATAGATAGAGAACTTGAAGAAATGATGAGTAAATGGTTCTCACACTCCTTCAGTAACTATCCGGTTCCCAAGAGGTACAGAGAACATCTTGAGATGCCAACCGTCATCGATGCAACATCAATACAAGCTTAAAGTGGATTAGACAAATATGGCGATTATTGGCAGACTTACAGGAAGCCGCTCCATAACTTTTACAGCAATCTTTGCGGCGATGATTGCAATCCTTGACTCAATACCAATGATTCCAGGATTCTACGGTGGAATCTGGGACTCTTGGGGCTTTTTGCTAAGTCCGATTGTCGGGATATTGTTAGGTCCCGTGCTTGGAGTGATTGCAGTGGGACTTGGTGGTTTTGTTGGGCACTTAGTTTATTTCAGAGATCCCCTTGAGCTATTGTTCATGCTGGGAGCACCAGTAGGAGCTGGAATCGCAGGGCTAGTATACCAACAGAGATGGAAGTTCGTCTTTGCGATATATTCACTATTACTTCTGGCTTACTTCATCACCCCTGTCACATGGGTGTTATCACTCTGGGGCATTTGGGATGTTTTAGTAGTATATACACTAGTCATAGGTTTTTCTGCATTATCAAGTTTCAAAATATCGACAACTGGAATTCTAAACTCCACTAATGCTAAACTTGCTCTTGCAACAGTGATTGGTCTTGAAGCAGACATACTAGTTAGAATTTTCATTCTTATACCAGGTCAGGTCTATTGGTTCTTCTATGGGCTACCTGTGGAGGAACTTCAATTAATGTGGCTAGTAGCGGGATTCATCACACCAATCAAGGTCATTGTGGCAGCAATAGCAACTGTAGCAATTGGGAAGTCTTTGTTGCGTAATTTACAAAATCAGAAGCATGATTCAAACAATCAGTTCACAATGGAGTAAGTAAAAAAAGAGGATAAGGGGGAAACCCCCCTCTACACTGGATAGATCTCTCTACATAAGATCGGTTACAATCTTGTCTGACCACTTCTGTGCAGCAATTGCAGCTTTGTAATCATACTCGGCTTTCTCATTACCAAGACATGCTTGTACAAAGTGGGTGATCATCTGTTTGTGTCCCCAAATAAGTGGACCCTTCCCTTCTACCTGCCAATTCTCCTTATCATCACCCTTACCGTACAGGGTTACATCAAAGACGATTGGGTTAATACTTGGGATCCAATCAACAACAATGGTCTTACCATTGTTTCCAAAAATCTCGAACCTGCTGAGATCTAGACCCTTTGCCACAGTTGATCCAACCATTGTTGTACCAACTACACCGTTAGCGAACTTCATTATACCTAAAGTTTGGTAACCTTTGAAATCATCAATCCCTTCAATAGGCATATAGTTTGCAGTCCACTCGACGTTTTCAAGGGGGCTGTCAAAGAACCACTGAAGCATATCAAGACTCCATACTGATAACGTATAGTCTGGATACCCTCCAGCTTTTTCAATATCCCAAGCCCATCCACTTAGGGGCCACTGTTTTGCTAGATCCTCTGCAGCAATAAACTCTCTAAAAGTAATCGCAATCGGTTTTCCAATCGCACCATTATCCATGAGTTCCTTTGCCTTCACATAACCAGGACAAGTTCTGAAGTTCAGGATAGGCATGAGAACCACACCCTTCTTCTCAGCAAGTGTACCCAGTTCTTCGGCATCCTTGAGTTTTGGAGCAATTGGCATCTCTAAGTAAACATGCTTGCCAGCCTCAATTGCTTCTTTGCCCATTGGATAGTGGAATGGTGTAGGTGTAGCTACACATACTGCATCAACTTCAGGGTCGTTACAGACATCACTCCAATCATAGTATATTTTGAGATCGAAATTATCTTTCCTCGCCATTTTTTCCTTATATTTCAGGGCGAACTTCTCACTGTCCCTGCCCTTCCTGGCTAGTAGACCATGTAATTGAGAGTTAGGTACTTTTCGGAATGATGGAACGTGAGCTGCACCACCGACAAAACCTACTCCAGCACATACCGTCTTCAAAACTTTTTCAGTCATTTTATTCCTCGCCACTCTAATTTTTTTCATGTTCACCAGATTGATGTGTCTGAAGAACGACTAACAGAAACATATCTCTGGTTACTTTGTAATCAATACTGAAAAACATCCGCCTTAAAAGCCCTAGGGCGAATTTGATTTTGGTTTTCGTTTTTCGTTTTCGAACGGATATGCGATGTAAAATGCACTTTTTCCAATTTTTCAGATGGCCGCTAAAACTCGTCCAGCGAGGAACCAGCTGATATCTCCTAGTTGTTCATGAGGCATATAGAAAATGGAGTTCTTGTCATAGAGTAGTCTAACGCTCGCTGGGAATTCTTCATCAGCATCTTCGAAGACAAGTAGAACTTTTATCATTGGTAGAAATGAAACTTCGAATCCAGCATCACCAAAATCTACCTTTTTTGCACCAAGGCGTTCAAGAGCAGCAAATACCTTCTCTTTGTGCTCTTCATATGCTGCAGTGAGTCTCCCTATATCCGCTTCATCAAAGGCATATCTGCAAGCCCATGATCCGCTGAGTGAATTGAACTTCACCCATTCTCCTGCAACACCTTCATCTTTTGCTTTACTGTGGTAGTAAAGATGCGGGACTATTCGGCTCGTATGAGACTTCTTGTCTGCAAAGATATCGTAGGTTTCTCCTGTTTCAAAATCTACTCTTAGACCCAGTATATCGACATATTTGTCTCCTATACCGAATCTGTTTCGAAGTGTACGAATATCCTCACCGAAGTTCTCCCAGCTCCACCAAGCTGAACTTGTTTCAACTTCCTCAGCATTGAATCGAGCCGCAAGGTTACGAGAAAGACTAGACCAGTACTCAAAAATATCATCGGGCATTATAATCAACTCACTTGTCTTCATGGGAAAATTTGCATGTATCAAGCCCGATAGCAACACAGACAGCGTTCCTAGCATTGTAACCTGCAATATGGAGGAGAGCATCCCCATACTCCCTATCCTTAGCCATTGAAGCAGTACAGGGGTATGAATGATGTGCTTTCGCGATCTCATCGAATAACACGTCTGTGTCAGATATCGATTTGCCTCTGATTTTCTGGCTGACGTACCAGGTGCAGCCGCACGGAGCTGACCTTTTTGGTCCAATTTCGGCTATTATGTCGCCATTCATATCGACATAGTGAATTGGGCTTCCAACCTTGTACGTTTCGATGAATTCGTCAATCAATGCTCCTTCTCCAGGTTCAAGCGTGCAGAATGGTTTGGGAAATGCTGATTCAATACCTATCTTATCCAAGGTCTCTTTAACCTGTGCTCTCAGTCCAGGAGGAACCCAAGTGGGGTCTTCTATAGGCACAATCACAGCCTTTGCTCCTGTGGCTTCTACAATCAAGTCAACAGATGAGAGGACATCGTGATGTATTGCCACAATTATCAAAAGGTCGCAAGGAATCAAACCCAAGTTTTTGATTATTTCTTCTGGGTCTTCAATCATTGTAGGAGATGGAGGGTCAGTAGGATGAATACCAACAATATCACCGACATGTGATCCATATCCACTCCTGCACTCAGAACATACTGGTTCACAACCTTCACAGAATGTTTTGAAATTGATAAGATTTCCAATAACGCGTTCCGCAAACACATCGCCGTATATTGTACCTATTCGCAAAAAAACCACCCATGAGTTGCTAGTCTATTATTCCAATGATAAAAAGGGTGTTGTTTGCGGCTCGATGGAGAAAACCGTGAGAGCAGAAATATAATATGCATCACAAAACATCCCAAATCTGGTTGTCTTTAATATGGCATTAGGCGATTTCCTATTTCCCCATGCAGATCTGAAGCTTGTCATTGCACGATCCTTTGAAGCAGATGTTGAGTCTGCAAAGGACATTCTCTCGAAGGATTTTCTCGACATGGCAGCACGATTAAGGTTGAGTACTGGAGACCTGCAGCGATTGGGTCTCAAGGAGGGTGGTCATGCAAGTATCAAATCTAAAGTGGGGAATGTTGTGCTTGTCGCCTACTATGACGAGAAAGTTCCTGAAGGTACTGTTATCATTCCGTATGGTCCTTGGGCCCTCGCTCTTGTTGCAGTACCAAAAGATGATTCTCCTCCACAGCTTCATGGAGTTTCAGTCACAGTCACACGGAGTGAAGACAAGGTTACTCCTCTTGAGGCACTTCTTGAGAGTTCTTGATTTGCTCAACGACTTTATCGGTATTCCCACGTTCAAACTGAAGATGCAAACGAGGATTCTTCTTCAGCAATTCTCTTACTCGTTGAGCCGACATCATAGCACTCTTACGTTCTCCATCTTCAGACTCCCAATCTTTCTGAGATGAGGTCTTAACATGTAGTTTCTGGACGGACTTAACCGATATCTCTCTCTCGAATAGACCACTTGGGGGTGGATCTTTCCCTATCACAGCATCAAAGAAGAGCTTTCGTGCGCGTTCCCATTCCCTTTCGCGTTCGAGCTCATCCAACAAGTATCCCTCTCTTTGAACATCTAGGACATCATAGGGACAGGAATGTTCACAGGCACCACAATATACGCAGTGATCAAGGATTGCAATCTTGTCTGCTGTGCCTGTGGGGTAGATAGCATCAACTGGACAGATATTGAAGCAGTTGTTGCATCCTGTTGGATCACACTTCTCAAGCTTGGGTATCTTGACTTCACCTGTAAATGGTTTCTCTACCTTCAACGCATCATATGGACACACAATGGCACATAGGCCACACTTTACACAGGTTTCATCATTGTGGGTGAGCTTACCGGTAATGGTTGGCTGTTTTATTTCACGAGCGCTTGACTCAGTACATTTGACCTCAATTGCATCATCAGGACAGATGTCTTGACACAAACCACAGTAATCGCAATGGTCTTCGTCCACTCTGATTCCTACAGCTGGTTTGAAGTCAGGAGGTTTCACATCATCGGACCAGAAAATCGTGATGGCCTCGGGACATAGTATTTCACATAGACCACAATAGGAACACTTGTCCTCGTCAATCTTGATAGTGCCTTTCGCATGTTCCTCATCTTTGTAGGTCACAAGGACTTTCTTATGGTCAACCTTGACTTCTACCTTAAGAGAGTCAGTTGGGCATACCTTGGCACAGAGTAAGCATGGAGCGCATTTTTCTTCATCAATCTCATGAGTCCCAGAAATTCGAGTAAACTCGTTGACTGCTCCCTCACCTTCATACTTTGCATCAAAGGCACCATAAACACACGAGGAGTCGCACAGACCACAAAACGTACAGAGGTCAGGATCTACATTGACCAAGGGGGCACCTTCAATTCGACCAGATGCAGTTTCTTGTATCGGACCTAGAGTGATTGCTTCCCATGGACATGGCAGACAGAGACTGCAACCAACACACTTTGAAATCTCATGATCCAGGGTTCTTTTGAGAAGTGATGTCTTCCAAGTCAGGCGAATTTTACCATCAACAACATCCATTGAGATGACTGGTTTCTCACCAATTAGAACACCGGGCTTGTCCACTCAATCACCTCCCTGTCACTCCTTCGGTGTCGTGTTTCCCAAGCAAGTTTCTAGGGGATTCCTTACCGAGTGGTCCTAGTTTGGTGATATCATTCACGAATTGGGTTATTTGTTCAGCAAAAGCATCTGCCTCTGATGCAGATACGCTTCCAAAATACAGCCTCCGACCGTCTATCCCTGCTGCCTCAAGGACCTCCCGCATGTTGGTAGTTCTGTCCATTGCGTAACGAGCACCTGACCGGTAATGGCAATCTTGAACATGACATCCCATGACTGCAACACCATCAGCACCCTCTGCAAATGCAGTGAGTAGGGTGTCTATATTGAGTCGACCGGTGCAGGGAACCTGAATAGGAATCATATTGGGTGGATATCTCACACGAGCGGTTCCTGCTCTATCAGCTGCAGAGTAGGCACACCATCGACAGAGATATCCCACTATAGCAGGCTTCAAGGGGTTGAACTCGATAGCGGCTTTTGTCGCATTCTCGAGTTGTTCATTTGACATGCAGGGTAGGTCTAGTGCGCCGGATGGACATACTGCTACACATGCACCGCAGCCACGACAGGCAGCAAGATCAACCTCGGGATAATTATCATCATTAAACTTGATTGCCTTTGAAGTACAGATTTGTTCACATAATCTGCAGCTGATACAAAGCTCAGCATTGAAAGAGGGAATGCAAGCATCGGTGATGATATCTCCCGATGTGAGGAGTGTTTTCACCTTAGAGGCGGCTAAACCTGCATGAGCTACTGAATCTGCGATATCCTTTGGTCCTTGAGAAACACCAGCAAGGAACACTCCTTTGGACATCGTACTGCTAGGACTCAGCTTGGGGTGTTGCTCCAGAAAGAATCCATTCTCATCTAATGGTGTCTTGAACATCCTAGCGAGTTCCACATTGTTTGGATCTGCATCCATACCGACCATTAGGACAACCAAATCAGCTTCAAACTCAAGCATCCTTCTAACAAGTGTGTCTTCAGCTCTGATTATAATCTTGTCAGAAACTGGGTCATGAACCACCTCTCCAATCGTCCCTCTGATGAAGTTGATTTTGTACTCTTCAGCGGCTCGTACATAGAGCTCCTCTTGACCCTTACCAAAAACCCGCATGTCGATATAGAACATGTACGCATCGCAGTCAGGTAATTGCTGCTTAATCTGCATCGCTTCTTTGACTGCTGCAGTACAACAGACTCTGCTGCAATATGGTCTATTAAACCTATGAGAACGGCTCCCAACACAGGGTACGAAGACAATGTTTCGCGGTGATTTTCCTGTTGAGGGGCGTACAAGTTTTCCTCCGCTTGGACCCTCGGGGTTGACAAGTCGTTCAAGCTCAAGTGAAGTGATGACATCCGGAATCTGACCATAACCAAACTCCTCTACAACTGTTGGGTCAAATGGTTGAAAGCCTGTCGCAAGAATAATGGCTCCCACCTCAATGACTTCAGTCCTTTCGACCTCATCATATCGGAGTGACTTTGGTTCACAAACCCCTGAACAGGACTGACATCCAATACAATTTTCTGAATCAATGTATGGAGCAATTGGTACTGCATCCATAGACGGTCGAACCATAGCCTTCCGTTTCCCAAGACCTTTATTGTACTCGTCAGCTACTTCAACAGGGCAAACCTCAAGACAACGGTTGCAGCCGGTACAGGATTCAATGTCCACATATCGGGGTTTTTGTTTCACTGTGACTCGATATCTACCTACATTGCCCCGGACATCGGTAACTTCTGCGAGCGTCATTATTTTTATTTTAGGATGTCGAGCGAGTCGCGCCATCATAGGTCCTAGAATACAAATACTGCAGTCAAAGGTCGGAAAGAGTTTGTCCCATTTCGCCATATGACCGCCGAGAAATCCTTCTCGTTCCACGATATATGTGTCAATACCAGAGTCAGCAAGCTCTAATGCACTGGTAATTCCTGCGACTCCGCCACCCACCACCATTGCACTTTGAACTAGAGGTAGTCTATGTGTGGGAATTGGATTTGAGTTTCGAACTTTGGCAATCCCCGTATCAATGATAGTCGCAGCTTTTCGTGTGGCGGCTTCTGGGTCGTCAAAGTGAACCCAGCTACACTGTTCACGTATGTTTGCCATATGTAAATGACCCGGATCAATCCCAGCATCCCTCACAGCTTCAGCGAATAGATCTCTGTGAAGAAGTGGTGAACAACCAGCAATGACAACTCTCTTTGCCTTACTTTTCTTGATTTTCCCAATGAGATCGTATACTCCCTGTTCAGAACAAAGATGATCGTCAACCTCAACTATTGGAATACCTTCAGTTTCGTATCTCTCTTTCAGAAAGTCTATGTCAATTGTGTCTGCAATATTGGAGCCGCATCGACACAAGAACACAGCTATTTTGTCCGCTTGTCCTTTCTTCCTATGTTCACTTTTTTTCTTACGGCTCACTTTTTCCACCGATAATTATCAAATATCACTAAGACGAATGCTAATTGTTTGTTTGTGTTACTTTAGTCGTTCAACCTGAAGAGCTTCTTTAACGTTGGTATAAATGTGACCATATGGTTTTATTTTACTAAATTTCATTACTTCGACCATACCGTATCATTCTTTTTACGAGAAATGAGGATATCGAAGACAAGAACAAACTACTAATCATCATAGCTCTGGAGATATATCGACTTGAAGCTAAATCCTATGGAACTGTACAATCTATTGCCAAAGACCAATTGTCGACTATGTGAACCCAAGACATGCATGGCTTTCGCAACTAAACTTGCTCTAGGGGATATTTCACCTGATGACTGCCCTCCACTTCTGGAATCAGAGTTCGAGAAGAAACTAGAGAAGCTCAGAGATATGGTTGCTCCGATGCTTTCTGCAGAGGCAACTGGAATCAAACTCGATGAGAGCAAATGTACAGGATGCAACAATTGTGTTGTAGTATGCCCAGTGGATGTTGCCGCAGAACCTTCCACAAGTGAGGGTAAGGCCGCTATGAGTCAAGATACTGTTTTCAGAGTTGAGAATGGTATATCTAGGATAATCAATCTGGAGAAATGCCGAAGATTTCCTCCAGACAAGTTGAACTGTCGAGTCTGTGAGCAATACTGTTGCACGGATGCAATCGAGATCTGGTAGGTGATTCTGAATGGAAGATATTGTCTGTAATGGCTGTTCTTTACTCTGTGATGATGTATCGGCAGAGGTATCAGGTAAGAATGTCAATTCACTGGGGTTTTGTAAATTAGGACATACACATTTGGAAACTGCTATCACACACAAGATTGGCTCAATAGAGAAGAAACTAGTGAAGGCCGCAGAGATCTTGGTGAACGCAGAAAACCTATTCCTTTATGGATGGACTCGTACAATAAACGAGGCGATTATAGAGCGACTGAAAATCGCATCCACTCTCAATGGACATTTTGCATCAAGCGCGGACCTGGGTTCCATGCAGGCAATGTCACACAGTATTCATTCTCAAGGTCTCGACATCAACCTGGAGTATGTTCGGAATAATGGCGAGTTCATCATCTACTGGGGCTCAGACCCGTCTGAGAGTCTGCACCGACACCCCAGCCGATTTGCAGTGTTACCACGAGGAGAGAAGATACCCGAGGGTATAGAGAGTCGCACAATTGGTGTAGTTGATGTTCGAGAAACTGAAACAATGAAAATGGCAAATCATCGACTCATCCTACCTGCTGGTTCAGATGCAGAACTTTTGGATACAGTCATATCAGAACTTGAAGGGAAGTCATTAATCAAAGACACTGTTCTTGGAATTCCCGTAAGTGAACTAATTGGTTTTGTCCGAGGGCTCCAAAAGTCCGAATGCACGGTCATATTTTATGGAAGCGGAGTGATTAATTCAGGAAATCAAGATGCAAACCTCTCAGGAATCGCGAAGCTTGTTGAAGTTCTGAGGAGCAGTGGCAAAGAAGCGTATGCTCTTCCGATGTTTGTTCAATCGAATACTATGGGAGCGACTAAAGCTGCGTTTGAAGGAAAATCTGGGGCTAATTCGCTACAGAGATTGATTTCAAGAGAGTTTGATACAGTCCTAGTTGTATGTGATGATGTATTAGCGAATCTACCAGGTCCAGCTGCTAAGGCACTTGCAGAAACACGGATTGTGTATGTTGGACAACTTGGAGGTCTGACAGATAATAGAGCAACAGTTTCAATCCACACAGTTGATACTATAACTGCAGGTTCTGGATCCATGACAAGAGTGGACATGGATGATATAAAATTAAATAATGGTACGGAAATTAATTATTAATGAAATATACATAATTACTTATAA
>JAUWOU010000073.1 GCA_030612005.1 Candidatus Thorarchaeota archaeon
GTCTGTACCTTACTCCCTCGATTATCTGTCCCCATAGATTGGTTGACAGGTTCCAGCTATGGGTCCTCATTCCTCCCTTTCCCTGAAAGTACCTCAGGTCCTCAAAGTATACTGTCTTCACGCCACGATGCTCACAGAACCACACTGTTTCAGCGGCCAGCTGATGAGAGATCTCACGGTCGATGCGTCGAATCTTTGCCCACGTAGACCCCAGCTCACCCTTGTAACCTCGAAGAGCAACCTATGATTAGGAGATTTAAACCGTTCATTGTTAGTTGTACAAACTTGGACACCGGAGTGAGTACGTCCATAAACGGCAATGGATTGGACTCCGTGAGGTTATTTTACGTGTCTGGTCAACCTCACATTAATGTGGTCACTTCTTGATATATAAGGACCTACAGTTTCCCACGCTTTCTTCAACTAGTCATTTAAGTGAGGTCTAACTTTGTACAAGTTTTAGGTAGCTGCTGCTAACCCTTCGTGAAATGGAAGGCTGTACTATTCTCAGATAACTACCAAACCAAAAAGACCCCACAGCCAAACAACAACAATTGTTAGAACAAGGATAGCAATAAGATCGACAACTAAACCGGTTGTGATCATCTCACGCATCTCGACCTTTCCGGTGCTGTATGCAATGGTCGACGGGGGAGTACCAGTTGGAAGAGCAAAGTCCATTGACACTCCAATAGCAATTACCATGACCACTAACATAGGATCAATGCCTAACCCTACAGCAAGAGGTATCGCAACAGGAATGAGAATAACGGCAGCACCAGTATTAGATGCGACCATTGTTACTAGGACTGCAATGACTCCAATTATCACTACAACAATAACCGTTGGGAAAGCACCAAGTCCTCCCATTTGTTGAGCAATGAATGCAGAGAGACCTGTGTCAATCATAGCACCTCCAAGAGCAATTCCACTACCTAAAATCAAGAGTGAGGACCAACTGATATGTGATGATACATCTTTCTCGTCAAGAAGTCGGAGAATCATCAGAGAAACTCCTCCAATCAAAGCCACAATAGAGCTTGGTATCCCATGTCCTGACCACCCGATGACAGTAACAACAAAGTCAGGTAATTTTTCCGTGAACCAGAGGAAGATCACGCTCATAAAGATTACAACAACTAGCTTTTGTTCATTTGACATGGGACCTAAGCGAAGATACTCTTTCCTAGATACTTCCTTAAGATCATCCATTTCTTCGATGTCCTTTGGAATCTTGAATCTGAAGACAATCCATTGCCAAGTGATAGGAAGCATAATCAAAACGACTGGTAAACCAAAAGGAATCCAGCTCATGAATGTAAATTCTACACCCAGGAAAGAATTGATGTAACTTGCAGCCAGTGGATTAGGCGGCGAACCTACAAGACTGGCAACACCACCAAGAGTCGCTGCATATGCTACTCCCAAAACCAAAGCTTTTCCATACTTTCCTCGAATATCGGTGTCACGGATTCTACTAATGACTGCGAGTGCAATTGGAATCATAATGGCTGCTGAAGCCGTATTGCTAATCCACATTGAGAGAAATGCGGTAACACCCATTACTGTTAGAATGAGTGACCCACCGGATCCTTTTGTCCGAGATAATATCAGAAGTGCTAATCGTTTGTCTAAATCATATTTTGTCAGAGATCTACCAATTAGGAAACCACCAAAAATGAGAGCAACTGCAGGGTCGAAGAATGGGGCAAGTGCTTCTGAGGCGGGCCTAATGTCAGTTAAAACGATGAGAACGGGTATCAGCATTGATGTAGCAACTAGACTAATACCCTCAGTGAACCAGAGGATAGCAACAATTCCTAAAATCATAACTGCAGCTTTTGAGTTGACAAGGGGTTGATAATGAATAGTGAATACCTGCCCTGATTGACGGGTCGGTCGTAAAGTGATATTGAAACCTTCATTATTTGTAATTACCAGACGAATGGAATCAGCATCGATACTATCGCCAGTTGCATTCAGAATAAAACGAATGGGATTGTCTGTCGAGATAAGTACGGAAACTGGTACAGTAACCTCGACTATTGTTGAAGTTCCATTTAGTATGAACACGTTCTCTGAAAAGGTTCCTGATTCTAGAAGTGTGATATTGAAGGATTCTGTTACAGTGATACTAGGGGAATCGATAGCTAATGTTGCTTCATATTCCCCTGCCTGAATGCTCGATGGTGCATAAGTATAGAGTAAAATGGCAAGTACAAGAGTCACGGTGAGAATCACGAATGTTTTTCGTGAGCTTTTATTTGGCATCTTTAACTACCCACCAGAATCCTGATACTTGGATATTCATCTTGGATAAAAAGCAGTTCCCTGTGGCAAAACTATCAGATCAACTTAATCAACAGGTCTACTATCGATTATCTTCTGAAATTCAGCAGTAGGAAGCGAGAAACCTTGAGTGCCAATGATAGTAAGTGATTTCTCCAAAAATCCTCTTGTGTGCTCTTCCAGAATTTCTATCAATTCCTCAAACTTATCAAGAGGTCCTTCATAGACCGTGAAACCAGTATACTCAGTTCCGAAGGCACTTGAGGCTTCAGTGACTATCCTCATTCCATTAGGAAGATTAGTCTTGATTTTATTCCACGCTCCGAACCATTCATGTTTTTCCTCATCACTCATTGTTTTCAAACGATAGAGTGTTAAGTAAACATACTCAGTAGAACCGATTTCCCTTGGAATCTTACTGGTGACCATAGCTCAATTATATCATCAAGCTTATAAAACGCTAATGCACGGCCCACTCTAACGCACAAGGAGAATACCTGAATGGGATTACGACAATCTGGTCATGCCTTGACCTTGATAATGCTGTACTTTGTAACGCTGATTATGCGAGCGTCATTCTATGTGACAATCGCTGTGATTTCGAGCGAGGTGTATATGGCCGGTGCCCTTACCGATTGGGGTGTTGCAGTTGTATTAGTAATCTATCCCATAGCAGAATTAAGCACAGTTTCGTTCTTTGGTTCGTATAGTGATAAGATTGGAAGAAAACCAATTCTTGCTGCTAGTCTGTTCATCACTGCAGCAGCAGCATTTCTGTTTGGTGTGGCACACGTTGAGATTCTTGCATTTATTTTTGCAGGGCTCTTTGGAATTGGTGCGGCATCCAAAGTTACGACAACTCTCTCCATGATTGCAGATTGTTCATCTGAAGATAACCGAGCTCGATTGATGGGATATTACGATCTCTCAACATTGATGGGTCTTGCCGGTGGCTTTGGCTTGGGAATCATTTTGTTAGAATTGGGATTTGCACCGAATCTCTTGCTATTTACTGCTGCAGGAGCATGTGCATTAGCCGGTGTGATGACTTTGGTCCTAATCAAGGAAACACGTGTCATATCACACGAGGAAGTCAGTATTATGGCACTTCTGAAGGAAGTCGCGCGTGATAGACGGATTCAGAAGATGCTTCCGGTCTATATCCCAATAATCTCACTCTACGGCTTGGTCATCTCGAAAACAAAGAAGATCGTTGAAGAATACTTTGACATAACTGCAACCGATCTGATTCTCCTCTTTGCGATGCTGGGAATCTCTCTGGTTATTGGAATTATCATAATGGGACATTTATCAGATCATATGAGGAAACGAAGACCATTCATTGTTTTTGGTCTGATTGGTTTTGGAGCCTTAGCATACATGCTTGTTGCGGTTCCCTTTGATACACTTTGGGCCAATGGACTATGGATTTTGCTACCAATATTAGGATTCATTGCAGGTGCATTTCCGCCTGCGGCAATGGCGTATCTTACGGATATTTCCAGCGCAGAGGCGCGAGGCTCAACCATGGGCGTTTACTCAATCTTCTTTGGATCAGGGATGATCATTGGACCACTCGCAGGTCAATTAGCCTATTCTATGGGAGGTCTCTTCCCAGGACTTGCCGTTCTAGTAATTGCTCTCATCGCAATAGCGTGTATCGGAACTTACTTCCTAGAAGAAGCAGTGCCAACATCAGAGAAAGAAATATAGCTCTAGCAAAGAGTTAATAGAAACTGGAACAAGAATCCAATAGAAACTCTACCTTAGAGGAGAGAATTATGGTTAGGCTTACTACTATTGGAAACTTCCTTTCCGGAATAGGATTGACACTGCTTGCGGTCACAATTGGAGCGAAATATCTCCTTGACACGTTATCAGCTAGTCCTGAACAATTGGTGTATCCATTCTACATTTGGGTGATAGCTCTTGCAATGCTTGTGGTTGTGTTGATTATCAGCGTAATCAATACGTTTACCGAGATTACGGGATTCGTGCACCCCGATGATAAGATGATGGCCAACATGCTTGTGTTCATAATGGCTCTTGCAACAATTCTTGTCTTTGGTCTTCTTGAAGGAACTGATGCAGTAATACAGGGTTACCTCTTTGATATGGGTACAATGATTGTGATAGCCTACATCTTCTTGTTCGTGTTTGTTTTCTTCGGAAGCAAGATTTCCGAGGGTGCAGAATCTGGACAGATGAAGGAAATGACATCTAGATTTATGCTGGTTTCACTAGTTCTTGGTGTGATAATGGCAGGTGTACACTTGCTGTTGAGCATAATCAAAGATTCACTATCATTTACTTGGGCTGCCGGGGTATTGATGATCTTTGCTGTTGCTTTGATAGTAATGATCGTTATTTTCCTAGGAAGACGATACGAACCAATTGGTGAGTAGATTCAGAAGATTTGGATGGGGTTTGCTCCATCCATTCTTTTCATTTCTTATTTAGAATACAAAATTGCTTATACTGGAAAGGCTCTTAAAACTCAGTGTAAAAGATTGAGCTGTGATTGGTGTTCGCTATGGGAGATAATAAGCTCTGGCTTGGATTCAAAATTGATAAGGAAGGAAAACGAACCGACGAGAAATTTGAGATAAGTATTGACCTCTTAAGACGCCATGGAGGTATTTTCGGTTCAACAGGTTCAGGAAAGACAGTTCTTTCTAAGTGTATCCTAGAAGAAGCAGCAATGGAAGGTATTCCAGTTATTGCATTTGACCCTCAGGGGGATATTGCGTCTTTGATGTTACCTGGAGACCCAAAGGAACTCGCTTCTAAGGGAGTCCCTCCAGAAAGACTCAAGGAATACATGGATAAGGTGATTGTCCGTGTTTACACTCCAGCGAGCAGTAAAGGGCTAGCCATCTCAATCAATCCGCTTAAACTCCCGGACAGGAAAGCAGACCAAGACGATATTATCCGACTATTGGATAACTCTGCAAGAACCCTCGTGAAAGTCCTAATGAAAGTCGCAGGACTCTCTAGGTCATGGGAAGGAAAAGCTTTCGCTGCAATCTATGAACTTCTCAGAACTATTTGGGAAGGTGAAAGGACTGAGATTGACGAATTATCTGAACTTGCAGATTTGCTGGTTGGGGACGCTGAAACCGTAGGTGTTGATCTCGAGCCATTCATGAAATTCAGTGAGAGGCAGACACTGGCTACGCGCATCAGAAGCTTAACAGTTGGATCATCTCAACTTCTCTTCAAGGAAGAAGGTAACATAGATTTCGATTTTCTTACAAAACCAGTAAACGGAAAAACTCCAATCAATGTGATATTTCTTAAAACTCTTAGAAGTGAAGAGGAGAAACATTTCTTCATTGCAATTGTATTGAATCAGCTATATTCATGGATGCTAAGACAAGGTTATACAGAGAAGCCACGTATGATGCTTTTCCAAGATGAGGCTGCGCCATTCATTCCAGCAGGAATGAGAGCTCCAGGTCCTAAAGAAACCTATCTATTAATCTTCAGACAAGCTCGTAAGTATGGTATAGAATGTTTAATCGCAACACAAAGTCCAAAAGATATTGACTACAAAGCCTTCGAGCAATTCAACACTATAGCATCAGGCCGAATCAGTAGCGAGCAATCACTAAAAGTTCTGGAACGTATTCTTGAACCAATCGCCGGAGAGAAAGAGTCAGAAAAAATCATTACTCAGTTGCCAGGCCAACAGACAGCAAGTTTCATCTTTTCCTCTGCAGATCTAAAACCCAAGGTCAGCACTATAGGTGTTCGATGGCTTTTAACCAAACACATCACGCTCACAGAGAAAGATGTTCAAACGCATATGCAGAAGCTTCGAGCTGAACAAGAAAAAACTCTCAAGAAGCTAGAAGATGCACGGCTTGACAAAGAAAAAGCTGAGGCGGCTGCAAGAGAAAAGAGGAAACTCGAAAGACAGAAACAAATTCAATCTGCAAAGACAGAGGCTGAAAGGAAACGTCTTGAGGAAGAGAAGAAGATAGCTGATGCAGCAACTCGCAAAGAAAGAGAGAAACTTCTCCTAGCAAAGAAAGCGAAATTCAAGAGTGCAAAAATCACAGACAAAGTTTTTGAGAGTCGTGGTCAAGCTGGTCTGCTTTCTTATGATGATATAGTCAACGGTTTCGTTGCACGAATCGAGGCCATAGCAAGAAGAACTTTCGGTTTGCAATTCCTTCGTGAGTTAGTTAAGCGTGGAGAATTGCACTATGAAAAGTCAATGTCATACTATCTGACTGAAACACGAGAATCAATCAAACAAGGTCTTGCAAAGAAGGGCAGGAAAGAGATAACAAAACGTGGTAAGACCAAGAAGGTTGACTATCTTTTCTATGAATTCGAATATATGCTAGAACTTGTAATCGATAGTATGGGAATAACTGAACCAGATTTTGTTGATGATGCAAGGCTGAAGAAACAGTTCGAAATTATGGTAAAGAAGGCGAACAAGAATAGCCTACTTGAGAGAATTGTTCTCGGTTCACCATTGCTCGAGTTCTAGAATGTAGTAGCAGATACATACCTCATTGGTTCAGAAATATTACAATTGACCCACCGCTTCAGCATATCAGTAGTGATCTTGACTGCCTCTTCCATTTTGTTCTTGGAAGCACTATCTGAGCCATAGTGTAGGAGGAGTACTCTATGACTGTTTCGCGTTACCTTAGTACGTTCTGAATCATGGATAGCATATCCATAGCAAACAATTCCTATGTTATCAACAAGAACAATCTCTCGACCTCTACAGACAATGGTTTCACCGCCAATACGTGGGAAAACCTCACCTTTCCTTGCAACTCTAAGCGTAAGTTGTCCATCAATCTTTGAAGCATCAATCAGTCCTATCGGTATCTTATGGTAAGCAGATGCAAGATTAACTATATCAACCAAATCAGAAATCCGCCAGAGGTTCTTTCCTTGCAGAACTCTTCGAAGTACCGCTTCACTCGAGCCTCGCTTCTTTGTCGGGTCCATTCCATATGCCCAATGCAGAGCGCGATAAGATTGAATCAGGGGGTCACTGCGTAAATCATCCAAATTACTGGTTTCTCGAATTTCTTTGAATAGGGATTTTTCATACTCCTCGAATTCTTTCGAAGACTTTCCCAACTTTAATTCATCCAATTCAACTACTACAATACTTGAACCGGGTGGTCCAGTTTCAAACTTAATTGATTCTGAGAATCCCATAGTAATGAGATATAGGTTACATACCTTTGAGTGTTACTAGAGAACTTAGTGATTCAGAGAAGTTCAATTATCTCTTCTAGAGATTGTACCTTCAAGCTAGGAGTTGTATCCAGATCACCTGATTCAAAATCAATGATATTGTCATCACGATGGACAAGAATCGTGGTCATCCCAGCAGCATTGCCACCTGCAATATCTGACCGGGGATTATCACCAACCAATACAGAATCAGATACTTCGAAACCAAGAATCTTTACTGTTTCTTCAACTATTTCCGGAAGGGGTTTTCCAACAGTTATTGCCTTGCATCCTGTGGCGTGTTCTATCGCAGCAACGATGGACCGTTCTCCAATGTACATATCTTCTTGTCCAAGATAGATACCAGGGTAGTCACGACTTCCACTAATGCAGATAAGGAGTGCCCCATTCTTCACCATTTTCGTTGCAAAGTTCAATTCATGAAAGGTCATTCCACGATCTGCACCGATTGCAACATAATCGATAGGAGGATTGTTTGTTACATCAAGACCTCTTGCTATGAAATCCTCTTGAGCTCCGCCCTCACCTATGATAAAGCATCGTGCTCCAGGGGACCTGTTATGAACAAACGCAGCGGCTGCAGCACCAGCAGTATAGACGTTTTCTAGAGGTAGGTCAAAACCAGCCTTCTCAACTGCTTGATGAACTTGTCTTGAAGATAAACGTCCTACGTTTGTTAGAATAGCCAGTGTGACACCTTTCTCTAGCAGGGCTTGCCAAAGTTTCATTGCATCTTCAAATGGTGTGGGATGTTCAACATCAAGGATCATTGTATTGTCAACATCAAAAACCCAAAGCGACTTCTTACTGAGGTCCATTCAATCAGCTTCCAAATCTGAAACTCACTGTTCAGAGAAAAAGGTACCTACTCGTAGAAAGAAGTTCCTACTCACCATTAAGAAGCGGGATGACACAGATAAAGCGGAAAATATCTTTTCCTTCAGTATTATCATAACCATGAGGTTCATTTGACGGAACAAAGACAACATCATCTTTCTTAGCGATTCCCCCGAGCTCACCAATTATCTTTGCTTTACCATTTAGTACGAATATCTCATGTTCTTCTGGATGATTGTGGAGAGGAACTATACCACCAGGAGCAATCTCGAAAATTCTCATTGCGTAAGTTTTTGCGCCAGTTTGTCGTCCAATTAGCCACCGTACCGTAACTTTCTGTGAACCAGCCATTTCAACATCTTTCAATTCACGCTTATTGTAGTTAACGACGTACATCAGTCCATTACTCCTCATATGACAAAAGCTGTACCGTTCTTCGTCATGGCGATATTCAACCATGCCAAATATTAGTATTCGGTTATGACCATCCAGCTGAATCAATCGTGATTACACGCCACAGAAAGCTATATCTTCTGAGCAAGTAATTTTTTACCGTTGCGTATAATATACGCTATCCTTCTGACGAGGGAATTACATGAGTGAAGAAGATACTCCACGAGTTGTACATAAGTGATTTTCTACCATTCGAATTGGTTACGAATATGTTTCGGATGGTCGTTCTATCCTAAGTTGTAGGATACTCGCCACTGTCAAGCGAATTGGGAGCAAATGTTTATAGTTTCAGAGAGCTATCAATATCTAGGTAGAGGACCATTATCAGATTCGTAAGTTGAGGTGCTACATATGTCCAAGATTCTATATTTTCAATTGATGGCAATACTATTTGTTCTATGTTTTGTTGTCACTCCAGTGGGAGCTGCAAGCAATCAGGGTTTCCATTGGGGTGTCACAATCGGGAGTAGATTTGACTATCACAGAATCGTAGAGCTGGGATATTGGACCAGTCCCATAGATGATGATTTCTACGTTATAATCGATAGTCTACCAAGCATCGCAGATGACATCAATACAATGGCGGACCTTCCGGACTCTCCTGGGACATCGCAGTTCAACGAAAATGGAACCGGAATTGAGGTATCTTTGGGTTGGCAAGTATATCCAGTTGGTAACTGGAGCCATATTGTGAGTATCTGGCAGAGTTGGCTTGCAGATACACCTGAGTCAAATGTGACTCAGGATATTATCAGCACACCCTACCTCATCGGCTACAATTACACGGTTTCCTGGGTATTAGCAACTCAAACCCACGCAGAGATCTACGTAAGGACAACGGGAGTACTTCATACATTTTACTCAAGATACATCAATACTGAGTATGAATCAGATTCCCTGATTAGGATTTCGCTGTTTGAAGGAGTTACTTGGCCATTCCCATTTGATTCATCACTAGGAATTGCAGTAATAGCCATTGCAGGGATTGCAGTAATTCTGATCGTGTTGGTAGTATTCAGGAGAGAATAAGCAGAAATAAAGTTTGATAGGCGGAAATCACTGAATAAATTCAGAACCACTAGAAATACAAAATCCGCCTCTGGATTCTTGTATTATTGAAAAAAGCCGTGCTTTTTTGAAAAGCTATTAGGGAATTATACTTGTATATTTATCCCACCTACGAACACCTGTAGGGCCATTTGCAAGGACACCTACGAATATATGTGACAAATTATGAGAATCAAAAGAGGTTTGAAACTTCAAGCAGTCACGCGAATAGGCTGCACGTACAGTCGAGCCGATCCGAAGGAGCAGCCTGTCGAGGAAGATATGTTATCCGGTTTCTGGTTCCGCCCTCATCTGGGAAGCGAGTGACATATAAGAAACGCGAAACATAAGCAGCACTATCGGGGTAGATAGGTCAGTTGGGACTAAAGCGCTCGGAATATCTGAAGCACTGCGATGCTCGCTGTAGCCCATGTTGAACAAGCTAAACGCACACACCTCACTGGCGGAGATTATAACTATGAAGATTCGTGACATTCTGATACGTCGCTACAAGAGCCTAAGAGACTTCCATATGGAAGGCATTGACGACTTGGCAGTACTCATCGGAGGTAATAGCTCTGGCAAGACCAACCTATTTGAGGCACTTGTTCTATTCTTCTCAGAATTCGAGTGGACCTCAGGCTCGAAGACTAGCCTAACGGAGCACCATTGGTTCGGTAGAAACACCAGCTCCCCCATCGAATTCGAGGTTAGTGTAGACCTGGAGGACTACGAGTTGGAAGAGATTTTCGGGAGTACTTTGTCCAAAGTCATCAAAGAGTACTACAGGAGTGAGAATGGAGGTTTGAAGATGACGCTCGTCCGATCAATTGACAAGAATGGTTCTTGGACTACGCACTCGATTAATATGGGTGAGGTCGGGTTCGTTATAGAGAATTCAAAGGTTGTTCCCCTTGTTAAGATACTAAGAGACCTAGACGCTGTTCCGAAGCTGGTACTATTTACGACGGAGATACAGAACTCAGAAGCAGAACGTAAAATCTACGCGATTGATAGCGAGAATAAACGCGTGTTTAGGGTTGGTCCTGGATCAACAGATCTAATAGAACCAACGAAAAATGTGGAAGTTTATCCAGTAATCTCCGGCTCAGTCGAAGAGTGGTGCAAATCTGAGGAGCTGGTTTATACTGGTCAGGAAGTGACACTGACGAACTTAGGATATAATGACACTCCCCAGCTTATGACAAACCTGATGGCTCTTATGAAGAGAGTACTGAGTCTGCCACCTCAGATTGACATGCCACGGGTGTCCTTTGAGCGTACGTCCGCGCTTGAGGACCATATTCCCAAGAAGATAGTTGAGTTCTATGAGAGTGATCGCGGAGAACTAAATGATATTTGGAATGAGCTCAACAGCATTTTTGGGGTGGAAGTAATTGGAAAATTGATCCCAGCTCAAGGGACACTGTCATACGAAGTGAGAGGAAGAAGATATCCATTTCACTTTGTCGGAGGTGGCTATCAGAATTGGTTATCATTGGTGTAGTACTTGGTCACTGAGAGACTAGCAAACAAAGGAGGCATCGTGCTGATTGAGGAACCAGAAATGCATCTGCACCCACGACTGGCAAAGAGAGTCTTTAGATTTATTCGTTCGCAATCTGCATCGAATCAGATATTTCTCACGACTCACTCAACTGTCTTCTTAGACCAATGCAACCACGAGGAGATCTGGCAGATGTCAGAGATAAACGGTGCTAGTGTACCATCAAGAATAGAGGGTGTTGATGGTCTGCGGGAAGTCGCTTTTCTTCTAGGAATTGCGCCCAGCGATGTCATGATGGCTAATAACATCCTGTTTGTCGAAGGCCCGACCGATGTAATCGTGATTCGCTCATGGGCCAAGCTAATGAATATACCAATAGACTATCCAAGAGTCAAAATCATACCTCTGAGGGGGGCAGGAAAAACCCGCTACCATCTCGGTGTTTGGACAGAGGCCGCGGTAGCCGCAGGGATACCCCTTTTTGTATTGCTGGATGGTGACAAGGCAGGAAAAGACGCAGCAAAGAAGCTCAAGGAGAAGAAAAAGGGTACGAGATCAATAGATTCTAAGAGAATCTACAACCTCAAGAAGGATAATATCGAAGAATACTACCCTGTGCGTCTAATCCTAAAAGCATTGGTCAGCAGGTTCACACTTGATAATGAAGATACCAAATCCTTGAGGACAGCAATTCAATCCAAGAAACGTGTGGAGGGTATTAAGAACTGGTTGCGTGAGCACAAGATGGATCCACACAAGATTTGGAAGACCATAGCAGCTGAGTATGTCGCCGAAAACATGCAGGAGAAGGATATACCTCCAGAGATTCGTGACCTGCTATATCGACTTGATGATTCCTTCGAACGTGAGGAGTGAAGTTTCCGATAATCTCGGACACCGAGAGAGAGCAGAAGACTAGACGCATAAGTGATATCAGCGAGTGTGAGCAAATTTGTAGAATAGTTTCTCTTTTTTTATCAAATAGTAGCCTACAGAATGGGATTCTAACTATGGCTTAAGCAAGTCGAAATACTTCAACATTCTAATAACCTGAAGCACTACTGTATCATAAACACCACTAGATTCAACCGTACCAATGAGTTCTTTGAGAACTTGTTCAAAGAATACCACCTCGATGCCTTTCTTAGCAAACTCTTCCTTGTCACCCTCTCTCAAGAATTTCTGTGTAGTAAGGAATACTCTATTATATGACTTGGAACCAATGAGTGATTTAATAAGTTGAATTCGTTCTTCTCGATTATAATTGTCAACCAATTTCTCAAATGTTTCACGTTCAGTAACTCCAATTTTTGCAGCAGAACGCCACTTGACTTCGTAGTCTGTAAAGTTTCCCTTTCCATCGGTCGTAAAGATATCTATCTCAGCCCATCCATAAGGAACTTTGAAACGCAGATTTTTCATTACATATTCCTGTCTTACTCTTTGCAACCACTCAACTACTATCTCTTCGCTAACATTAGTCAATAATTCATTCCCTCCGTCTGTTTCGATTTCGGATTTGAAGTGTCTTCAAGTCTTCACGTAGGATTCAGTCATATATAGATAATCTATTAGGTCTTATGGACAAAGGAAAAACACCAACAAAACTAGTAGTGGAACTAAAAAGGGGGTTAGTATTGAATGTCCATTCTGTGTAATGACTATTGATCGTCATGGCGAGGGAGATATTTGGGCCTGAATATCTGCCATATCGACAAGACAAACAGATGTAGATTCATTATTCATTAGAGAGAAGTATGTCCTCTTTCCCCCACTCTTTCTTTGATACGAATGACTGATTAGTTGCCGATGATTCCAGAGCTTTGACGGGGATAGCTGTCATTTCAAATGGCACGCTATCGAAGGAGGACGAGATTTGCCAGACGAACCAACATATTGGGGATCATGGAAAGGGCGGGTCATCAAGACCATCGCTATTGACCGGGTTCAGACTTGGCCCAGGATTCGCGAAGCCACTGGATTGTCGGAAAGGGCACTGAATCGGGTACTGAAAGAACTCTACGATGTACATGCCATATACCAGAAGCCTAAGGGCACCTATTGGGTAGAAACTGATCTCTATGCACAGTATGCTGAATTTTTCAAGACTGTGAAAGAAACAAAAGCGGAAAAGCCCCCGAAATTCGAGGAGAAGGACCAAGAGAATCTTGTGAGATACCTAGACGAGTGGAAAGGTCTAAAGAAACTCGACATCGACTTGAGTAACAAGCACTTCTTCCTTTCTGAACGCTATTTAGACGAGCTGTCCAAAGACCTCATTACTCAGGCGAAATCCGAAGTACTAGTGGTCAACCCATACGTCGAGAAGTGCGCTCTAAGTGATTCCATGAGAGGGGTGGCAGACAGAGTCGATGTGACTCTTCTCACGCGTCCACCTGAGATGGACCGAGAAGAATTCCAAGAGCGAAAGAAGGAGTATCATGGTCATCTAGTACAAGACAACGTGAAGGTTGTGTACAATAAGGTCGTTCATGCCAAGATAGCAGTGGTTGACCGTGCTGTGTCGATTGTGTCGTCAATGAACTTCAACCCACGGTCGTCTGGTGGTGCCTCCTGGGAGGCAGGGCTAGTGACCATTGACAAGAAGGTTGTGGAAGATATTCTCAATGAAGTCTGGAAGGTTCTCGACAGTCGAGAGTCTCAAACTGACTGAAGATTGGTTCTACTTTCAGTAAATCACGTGTCTTGACTTTCCACGTGGAAGTTGGTGAATTATGTGGGAACTATAAAGAGGATTATTGATTTGCTATCGAAAAGGGGAATCGAAATCTATCGACTCTTAATCGCATCTAGAGCAAGCTTGGCCTCCTCCCTGAGCTCCTTCTCCTTCTCTTTTATGGATTCTTCCATAGAAGTTAATTGATCTGCATCACAATATGGTCTTAATTTGTAATCATCGAAATCCTTTACCAGCGAATTGTAATTTTCAAGGGTTGTGAATACATCAAGCACTTTCTTGCGTACATCGCGGGGAATTATATATGTGAGTCCTTGCGATTTTATCCAGGAACCCGTTGCTGAAACGAATGATGTTAATTCCAGTTCATCGAGATATTCGAGTAATTGGTCTAGTTCAACTTGCACATCGGCAAGTATTTGATCTGCTTCCTTTTCCTCATGCCAACGACGCAGACCCTCGGCGGCAACATACGCTAGCGAGAATCCGAGAAGTATTCCCAAGAACTGAGCTAAGATGTCAATTCTGTCTATACTCAAAGCAAAAGATATCAGAGCTATCACAATAACGACAATGATTGTCAGTACAATTCCGTACCTCGTTGATGTCCTCAATATAATTTCCCCATTGGAACTAAGATTGCATACTCAGTATGATTCTGTGATTATTGCCTTATTAATACGGGGTAGGCTCTTCATGTGGAAAGTTTGAGCGCGCAAACTCGGGGACGTCCTAATATGTCAAGTTTTTCTGAGCTGGAGCATA
>JAUWOU010000033.1 GCA_030612005.1 Candidatus Thorarchaeota archaeon
ACAGAAAAATCTTGACGACTAGAATTAGGAAACATCTATACTTCTTGATTGGGGTTGATATCATTAATGTCACCAAATTAAAGTAGAGAGGGCATGGTGCCCTCTCGCCATGTGTATATCCGTTTCGTCTCGGTGTTTCCATAGAGAGCAGTGGTATTGAAGACCATGTCATGGTGGTCCTTCCTCAGGTATCTTTCTATGTTGCAAATTGGGATGAAGTAGTCATCGCTACGTTTGGTCCGATATGAATTACTCTCACTCTTGGCATCATTCCACATTTTCAATGCATGATGATATGGGACATCATAGATATCTGCTCCTCTCTTAATCAAGGCGATGAGTGATCTCATAGCCAATTGTTTTGCATGCCTGAGTGCTCTCTCAGGATGCTTGATAACTCCCTTTGGAATGAACACAACAACAAGATGGACTGACAATGTATCAATCTTTTCTATTCTCTCAACACATAGGGATTTCTGTTCTTGTTTGTCTTAACTAGAGTACCTCCAGTCGGACCTCATAGTCATTAAGGATTTGTTCGAGGAGGTCAAGTCCAAAACGAGCGAATCGGTCCTAATCAATATCAATTTCCAAACCCATCTTCTTCAATTTACCAAAACCCTGACTGAATAGACTCATGTGATGACGAATATTCTCTTCCGCTTCAGCAAGATCAGTGAGGTAAGGTACTGCATCATCAAACCCACCGGACTCATAATCTTCTTTCATATTGTGTATTATATCGCTCATTGCAAGCATATCATCGGTTAACACTTTTGTGAGATCAATCATTGATTGTACGACTGCTCGTGCTTCAGGGTCTGGCATGTATGGTAGGAAATCTTCGAATGCAACTCCTGCATTCTTGCAGCTCTGTACACGTCCAGGGATAATTTCAACATACATAGAGTTCATCCAACCAATTCTCTCAGAATGTGTAATATCTCTTAGATTCGCAAGAGAGAAGTAACCAGTATAAGGTCCAAACTCGATGGTTTCATAGGAAATCCAATCATCAAATGCCTTCAGAACGCGTTTCCAACCTTCTACTGTTTCAGCCATTGGTTCACCTATTCTATTGTCACCTAATGAGGTTATAAACTAGGGCGATAGATGAAAGTGTAGAATGAAAGCCACACTCAAGTCTACGATTCTGGAGATTTTGGATCAGTCAAAGGAAACAGGGATAGTAGTAGATTTTGAATGCGTAGATACTGATCTCTGTCACGAACTCAATCTTAGCGTTAATCAGGACGGAACTATGACAATTAATCGAGAAAAGAGAATCGACATTGCAATGTTAATTACTGAAAACGGAGTTGAGATAGCAGATGTTGTTAAACTGATGACCTGGAAGGACTTTGAAGGATTAATAGCTAGTATATTGAGTGAGAATAATTTTGCTTGTACAGAAAGTTTCAGACGAAGAGGAACTTCCGATATCAAGGGTATGGAAATTGATGTAGTAGGAATTCGCGGTCGTATAGCTCTTTCTGTAGATGCGAAGATGTGGAGCGTGAGAGGGGGAAAGGCTTCAGCATTACGGACTGCAGCTGAAAAACAGAAAGAGAGAACAAATAGGCTTACTACCCAACTTGAGCGATTATCCAAAAAGATACCTTCATTGACGAGAGGGCAATACACTATTTTTCCGATAATGGTTACTTGGCTTGTTGAAGAAGTAGAGCTTCATGAAGGTGTTCCCGTTGTTCCTGTTTTCAAACTGAATTCATTCATTCAAGATTTTGAGATGTATGAAGATCTTGTAGTATCGTATACAGGTCAGTTATAGATGGTCATACTTCAGTATCAGAGATGACATTGCTGACAGTATCCATCAACAAGATCTTGATGAAGTCAGGAGATCCTAATTCGGCAATCGCGTTCACTACAGGATATGTGAGAAGATTCTTCCTTATCGCGGAAGATAGAGATTTCACACGATCCTCCGCAGTAGAAGGAGGTACAGATTCAAACGGTTTTGCTGCATTTTCAAGGTCCATAATTATGGGACGAAGGAGATTGTTTGTAATGTCACGAGGATTTAGAGAAGCTTGTCCAGCACTACATGAAGGTCCTTCTCCATCAAAGTTACCATGGGCAACCACGAGGATTTGCTGAGTGACTTCCTTCTGAGAAAGCCAATCTTCAAAGAATTTGTTCAACTGAGAGGTTTCATCTTCGGTCCCAGTGTATTCGGGAATATAACCTCCAAGTGTTTGAATGGCCATTGGAAGACCTTGAGGAGTCACTGGAGGATGAACTCTCGAATCAGAACATATCAAGACAAGAGTATTGGTGTCCAAAGGCTCAGGTCGTTCAAGCCGAGATAACAACCAATTCTCTGCTTCATAATTTCGACCTTTTCCATGTACCACTATACGAGCTCGACCCTGGTCATAGTCTACACGGAACACTATGATAGGTAATCCTTCCAAATCGGGATGCAATACGACATTCTCAAGCGACTCCCGGATTATTGACTCTGGTTCACTTTGGTCAAAAGTAATAATTACTCCGCGTTTATCTGGAAACCCTTGGTTGTATGCAGCAGGACCCGCAAAGAGTACAGGTGATTGCGCAGGAGGTAACAAAGGTGCGTTTGAAACACGGGTTCCATGAAATATATCACCCATTTTCATATTGAATAGTTGAAGGTCCTGAGAGCTTCTTCTGATAGGAGATATCATCAGGAATCGAGGTGCTTGACCTTGTGCTGCTACTTCCATCAGAGCTGAGAGTTCAGGGTCTTTCTTTCGCTCTTCAGATAGCTTCTCAGCCATTTCTACTAGTTTGTTGTTCATTCGATACTCATGCGCTCCTTAGTAATGCTCCAAGAGATGAAACCTACT
Source organism: Candidatus Thorarchaeota archaeon (assembly GCA_030612005.1). Taxonomy (GTDB): domain Archaea; phylum Asgardarchaeota; class Thorarchaeia; order Thorarchaeales; family Thorarchaeaceae; genus SMTZ1-45. The sequence goes on from JAUWOU010000033.1 coordinate 2,853, forward strand.
TAACGATTATCTTACGCTACAATCCAAATAGGATGGTCTTCAAAGTCTCCATCATCATCTATGAACACTTCTTGAAGCGGATCTCTAATGAACCCAACATATAGTGATTTCAATTCCGAAATGGAGTAGGGAAACTTCCATTCAATGCCAAGTTGATTCTCAATGAGTGACCTAGGAACTCCGATATCAGCAACATAGAGTCGACCATGTTGGTTTCTGTCTGCTTTCAAGAGACCCTCCTTAACAAATGCAATGGTCATCGTTGCGTTTGGTGAGAATGGAACAGAACTTTCACCTGTATTCGAATCCATTCCTGAAGGAATATCCAATGATACAATTGATGATGAATCATTGAGGAAATCCAGTACATCTTTTGTTGTAGAATCATTTCGTTTGTTGTAGCCATATCCTAGATACGCATCAATGACGAGATTATCAGAATATTTCGTAGGAAGACCATCAATTAATTCAATCCCGAGTGCCTCTGCCCGTTGTGCTTGTTTCGTAGGAACAGGTTTCAGGGCATCCTGTCCTTGTGGCAAGTAAATCTCAACATCATATCCCCAGCCCTTCAAACGACATGCAGAAACTAAACCACCACCACCATTGTTTCCCGAACCAGCAATTACAAGGCTAGTTTGGTTTTTTGTAGTTAGTTTGGTAGACAGACGTGCTAGATTGTGACCTGCATGTTCCATCATGAATTCAACAGGAACGTTCAGGTTTCTCATCATTAACTCATCAATCATTATCATCTGTTCTTTTGTTAGTCCAGGGAGTCCCATAGGAATACCATGGATACCACCTACTTAGCCTTTACCAGTTTACTCCTGCACAGTAGATATCTCTTTTAGCCGAGCGCTTCATAGAAACCCTAGTTTCAAACGAGGAAACACTCATGTCAAATCGTCTCTTTGGAGTGGTCTATCATGAAAATGTGAATAACTGGGCAACTGCAGGTCTCATTGAAGCGATTAAGGCAAAGGGACATACGCCAATGCCATTTCGTTTGCCAGATATTGCCGCTCAAATCCCAAACAAGTTCATACATCTAAATGAGGAAGACGTTTCGCATATGGATGGAGTCTTAGTAAGAACAATTGGTTTTGGAACTGGAGATCAAATCACATACAGAATCAGTCTTCTTGAGCATCTTGAGGATGCAGGTATCTATGTCATGAATCCAGCATATTCATTCCGAAGAGCCAAGGACAAGTATGCAACTCTAACAGCCCTGAATAAAGCGGGCATTCATGTTCCAAGAACATACATTGGTGAAAATCTAGAGTCTGCCATCAATTTTGCTGACGAGGTGGGAGATGTAGTGATCAAACCGCTCATAGGCGCGAGAGGTATGGGTATGATTCGTGCTGAGCACAGGGAACTCACATACAGAGCTATGAAATTCATCCATCAGCTTGGACAAGTACTCTATGTTCAAGAACTGATTGAAAAGCCAGATAGAGACATCAGAGCATTCGTGATTGGCGGAGAGCTTATTGGTGCAATGTATAGATACGTACCAGATATCGAAGGTGAGTGGCGCACCAATGTTCATGGCGGTGGTGAAGCTGAAGTCACAGAACTTTCTCCTGAATATGAAGAGTGTGCATTAAAGACTGCAGAAGTATTGAATCTTGATTATACAGGTGTTGACATCATTGAATCAAAAGACGGTCCTTGTGTAATCGAAGCTAATGCTGCACCTTCTTGGAGTGCATTATCTAGAGTAACTGGCCTAGACATAGCTGGTCTGATTATTGACCAATTGGTCAAACAATGCAAGAGATAATAAAACTGAACTATTCTTTAAGAGCTGTGAGTTTAGTCGCTACTTCATCATTAGTCAGAATCTTGAACATCTTATCAGTTGTATCAATCATTCCAATCTCTACAGTCGTAGATTTCTCAGCAACATCAAGTGTGGCCAAATCCTCAGATCTGAAGAGACCCTTGAGAGCCAAGTTGAGAGCAGCATCAATCTTGATAGTTGGTTTGTAGTGCTCACTGAAGAAATCACGAACTACATCAGATTCCTTGCCAATTGCTGCAGCCTTCCAACCCCAGAATGAACCAGAGGGGTCAGTTGTATAGAGCTGTGGACCATGGTCATCAACACCAGCAAGAAGTAAAGATACACCATAAGGACGAGCTCCGCCATATTGTGTATGAAGTTGCTTGGTATCGCAGATGTTCACAACCAGAGATTGGATAGAGATAGGCTCATCATAGCTGAGTCTGTTAATCTGAGCCTGAACTCGAGCTTGATCGATAAGTTTCCTAGCATCAGCATGCAAACCTGCAATAGCAGTTCCAACATGGTCATCGATCAAAAGTAGCTTCTTGAGTGATTCAAGGTCTGCGAGTGGGTGGGGAGATCTTTTTTCTCCAGCTAATACAACACCATCGACTGCTTTGACTCCAACGGCAAGCGGTCCATGACGGACTGCTTCTGTTGCATACTCTACTTGATACAATCGTCCTTCAGGACTGAAGACAGTAATTGCTCGGTCATAACCCATACTCTGTGTTGGAAACATGATAATATAACACTCCAGGAGATTAACACCTAGTATCTGGCGTGGTCAAATCAAGGTCACCCTTGCGACATTTAAAAGGTTGTCTGTGTGTTAGTTGGTTTCACTTACCGCCATTCTAGTTTCAAGGTGATTCCAGGAGGCATAGAGTCAAGTAACGGTTCTAGTTCACTTTGCTTCGGTTCTTCAAAATCAGATACAAGACTTTCTCGGGTCCCGGTAGATTTCTTGTAGTTTTGGACAAGATATTCTCCCTGAAAACTGAGCTCATGAAGTATATTTGCAATCCTTTGAATCTCATCAGCATTCATTAATTTGCCTACATATGTTGTGCGCGGCCAGAATCCGACATCTGATTCAATTAGAAGTTTGATACTTCTTAAAATCCTAGACCATGGATCAGACTTCACTCGGGTAATCTCAGTATATCGTTCTGGAACAGTTTTCATATCGAACCAAACTGAATCTAGATATGGAAGACATTTCTCAATGACATCAGGAACAGACCCCTGTGTGTTGAGATTGATGTGACCAGCTCCATCATCCTGCAATGCTTTGAGAAGAAGAGGCAGGTCTTTGTGAATAGTAGGTTCACCACCAGTGATACAATAACCATCAGATAAATTTCCACTGACACTCTCAACTGTATCTGGAATGGTCATCTCTGTTCCAGAATCAAGAGGTATTATCTCGGCATTCTGACAATAGCTGCAGTCCATATTACATCCGCCTGTAAAAATCACGGTGACCGGGATTTTGGGCACATCTACCAAGCTGATATCGATGACTGTTGCAATTCTCATAATGAACGCAATTCCGATTTTTCAGCTTTGAATCCATGTTAAAACTTTGACCCTATGAAAACTATGAAAATAAGTAACGCGCGGATAGAGTTACTAGACCGGCAGAGAGTATTATTAGAACTTTTATTAGAAAAAATAACTGGTATAGATATGGGGACCGTGCGCAATGGAAAATAAATGCATATCTAGGACTGATATTCTACAAAGTACTCTGTTTCACATTCAAGTGAAACAATGCCAATACATAGACGACTTTCCTGAAGTAGTGACAACAATCATTGATAGTGCCGTTGGTAAACGCAGACTCAAGGGCTATGATACTGTCAAAAGAAGATTGTATCGCATCAGGACTAATTTCTTCAAGATTAACCAGATCAAGAAGAAAGATTTCTTTGAAGGCCGCTATGAAAGACTTCAGAATAAAACCCGGTAAGTGATGTTTCACTTACCTTACTTTGTTTTTCGAAGGGTCACAATGAAATTCACGCCTTCACTAGGGTTACCTTTCACACGATTTGTTACTTCAACTGACCCGCCATATTTACGAATCATCTGTCGAACCAGTTTGAGCCCAACTCCACCGGCATGGCTACGTTCTGTAAATAGGTTCTTTTTCCGGGTATCACTAAGTCCAGGACCATTATCCCCGATTGATAAGAAAACAGAATCACCTTTTGATTTAACTGAAGCCCACACTTCTTTCTTGTCAGTTGGATTGTGACGTGCGGAATTCTCTAAAAGGTTCCAGATGAGTTCGCCTAATAATACATCAGCATCAACCATTATCTTCTTTTTTGAACCAGTTCTGTGGATCTTGGCTTTATACACTCGTTCGAGAACTGCTGTTTTCTCATCAAGAATTTCTACAATATCGATACTTGAAGGTGTAATTAGTCGAATTTGACCAGCTCTCTTCACCTTGGTTATGAGACGATTACAGCGGTTAACTGCAGCAAGGATATCTTGTCGTGCATCCTCAATATATGAGGAAGGAACCTCTTCTTCTAGGAGCCCACTACTTGTCATAATAACCTGTAGTTGATTGGCAACATCATGGGTAAGTAAATCCAAATAAAACTGGATTGATTCTTCTGCATCCTTTTGTGCAGAGATTGCCGTTATCACTGCAAAAGTTCCAGTAAACTTTCCATTATGGTCAATATACGGAGTTGCAGATATAATTGTGGGGACAATATTTCCATTCTTATGGCACCAAGAAAGTTCATAGCTCTCTGAAACCCCAGCTTTCCGATCTGCAATTTTGCCTTTGATATCCTCTGGAGTCATTTCATCCGTGAGATCACTCCAGTGTTTCCCAATTAGTTCTCCTGAGGTGCATCCAAGCATTTTACAGAATGCATCATTTACATAGGTAAGCTTACCATCTACATCGTCTATTGCCAGACCCTCATTCATCGTTTCTATAAGCAGCTTGTATCTGGTCTTTGATTCTTCAAGATCTCTCAAATCACTCTCCATTTGAGTAATATCAAGAACGTGGGCTATGACTTTCAGCTTTTCATGAGGACCGATGACCATTGATACACGGATTTCAATAGTGACTTCTTTACCATCTTTTCGTAAAAATCGGGTTGGATACACTGCAGGAGCAGATTCACCCATACGTCGTTTTTCATAGTGACTTGCAACCATCGCAGCCATGTCATCTTTCATAAACATACGAAAATCATGTCCGAGCAATTCAGAAGCATTTCCTGCGTAAATCCTTTCGATTCCTTCGTTGACATACTCGATTTTGTAATCATCACCAAGAATAACAATTCCATCGTGTGCATTATTCAATATTGCCTGAATCATCGCATCATTCCAGACGGGGATATTGGAGGGGACACTCTTTTCTTTCTTGGGCACACTCTTTTTTCTTTTCTGTGTCCGTGTCCCTGTCTTCTTTGGCAATATGATACATACTCCCTGTGTCCGATTTATTCTCATGTTATCTGGATAAATCAGGTTGTATTACTGGTCAAGCCAGTGTTTGATAATTAAAATGCTCTAATATATTCATCCATATTTTTTCCAGAATCGTGCTCCAGATTTTTGATTTCCATATCCAAGCAAATCATCCATCTTCACAATGATTCGATTGAGCCAAGGCATGTGCTGAACGAACCACATGACCGACCTATGCATGATACCATCTTTCTTATTGTAGGGACATGAACGGATGCAGTTTGAACACTCGGATCCATTCTCAACCCAGAAACCGTAACAGGTTTCCACATTCACATACCACTTCTTGATACCTGGATTATTAGACTTGGTCGTTCCCTCCCAGGTTCTCTCTTTTCCATAAGGAATCGACTGCGAAGGGCAGGTCTGAGCGCACTTTTCACATACCTCGCAGAAACGTACAACAGCTCTACAGAATCCGAGATCAGGGTGGTCAGAGATAAGGGGCATATCTGTCAATACCTTAGCAATACGAATTCTAGGTCCAAATGGTTTTGTGATGAGTAGACCGTGCCTGCCATATTGTCCGAGACCAGCGTCAATAGCCAACGGGACACTCATTCCAACATCATTAGCACAAGTCATAGCGTTATATCCCATTCTTTGAATGAATGAAACTAATTCTGCTTCTACGAATGCCATCATTGAGTATCCAAGACCAGTAGCTGCAGAACTGGTAAATGCGGGAGAAGTAGCAATAGCATCATAGTCCATCTCAATAGCCATTACTATAGCATGCGTATAGGAATCTGGAACATTGTATGGTTCGCCTTTTCGATTATGTGTGTATAACCAGCTACGATTCAAGTCAGCTATTCCAACTAAGTCTGCACCAAAGAACAGACCAGCTTTATTCACCATGTCTGTCAGTTCTTCGGGATCAGCAACAAGCTTCTCGCCAGCCTCTTCTGCTTCAGGATCGAGTCCAATTCCTGGACGTTTTAAGGAATGTCGTGAATCGTACAGTTTCCACGCAGCTATGCTTAGTTCATGTTCAAAACGACCATATCCTGGAATACCTTTGGATATCATGTGCTCAGCTCCTGCAAACTCTGTTTGATGATAGAATTTGTATTCAGGGTCGAACTGCACGCGTGCAAAGATTGTATCGGCTTCCGACATCCTAGAGAGATTTTCAGATACCTCATAGGGGCTTTCAGCTGATTTCGAATCTTCTGGATGAGATCGTGTTTTGATCTTTACCTGATTACTTCCATCCAAACTAATAGCATCCAAAGGACATTCACGCACACATGCCAAGCATTCTGTACATGTTTCTTCATCAATCACGGGTGATAGAGAATCTTTTACGAATCCAAGTGGTGGATCCTCACCATGTACGAGTTTACAAACCTCTAAACATTCGAAATTACATGCTGTTGGGGTACAGAGGGTTTTGGAAACATGCATTGTAGATTCTCCAGTAATTTGACAAATGGTTGCGAGATACTTTTACATCCTTCTATATCGTGAATTAAAAAATACTCAACCTTTGTCCTTAAAGGCACCAACTATCTCAGGTCATGACAGGTAATTGGATGCCAGCCATCGTTGTTGTATTTGAACAAGCGGGACTTAGAGTTGCAGTGGATAGTGAAACCACAGTTCTTGAAGCAGCAAGGAAAGTTGGACTTCACATTTCTTCTGAATGTGGTGGAAGAGGAACTTGTGGAAAATGCAAGGTTATTGCTCAACCAGCTAGCGTTCCATCTCCGCAGGACCTAGAACATCTCTCTTCAACTGAAATCGAAGATGGAATGCGATTGGCATGCACATTAAAGCTGACAGAGAACACAAGAGTTCAAACACTAGGCAATGGAGAGCATGTCAAGATTCTCACAAAAACAGACTCAAAGGAGTGGGCACTTGACTCAGATCTTCAGAATCAATTTGGGATTGCCGTGGACCTAGGTACTACTACAATTGTAGCGTATCTTCTTGATCTCGCAACTGGGGTACAGTTGGCACAAGTCCAATCTTTGAATCCACAAACTGTCTATGGGGAAGATGTGATGTCACGCATCACGTATACGTCAAGAGAGAAAGATGGATCTAGAACTCTTCAACAGAGTGTTGTTAGTGGTCTCAACCAGCTTCTTGCCAATCTTCTGGACACCACAGAAGTCACTGTAGACCAGTTGACACGGATCTGTATTGTGGGAAATACCGCTATGCATCACCTTCTTCTTGCAGCGGACACAGAATCTCTTGGACGGTCACCATATCAACCTTCGATAATTGAGCCAATATCAATGAATCCACAAGAATTAGGATTACAAACCAACAATACCTCAGAACTCTACTTACCTCCCAATATCGCAGGTTTTGTAGGTGGGGATACGGTGGGATTCATTCTATCGCAGAGATTGGATTTGGCAGATGATGTGATCTTAGGGATTGATATTGGTACAAACGGAGAGATTGTTCTCTCAGACCAAGGCAAATTGTACTGTTGCTCTGCAGCAGCAGGTCCAGCTTTTGAAGGATCTAGCATTCTGAATGGTATGCGAGGGCAAACTGGAGCAATTGAGTATCTTTCAATAATTGACAAAGATGAAAGACCGGACATTTCGGTCATCGGTGAGGAATCTCCTCGAGGACTCTGTGGGTCCGCAATTGTTGATACGGTTGCTGAACTTCATCGTACTGGAATTATTGATAATACAGGTCGAATGCATAAGAAATCGAAACGAGTGATAGACGACGAAAAGCATGGTCGTTCATACATAGTTGTTAACCAAGATGAGAGTATGGAAGGCAATCGCATTCTCTTTACTCAGAAGGATGTAAGACAAGTCCAGCTAGCAAAAGCCGCTATCCAAGCAGGTTTTAGATTGCTCCTTGATACAGTTGGAAAAGATGTTTCAGAAGTCACCAGAGTTTTACTTGCAGGAGCCTTTGGTAATTATATTAGACCTGAGAGTGCTTTAGCAATAGGTCTACTTCCTAAGGTGGAAATCTCACAAGTCATCCCAGTGGGTAATGCTGCAGGCGAGGGAGCTAAAGGTTTACTCTTATCAAAGAAGAGTCGTGATCTCGCAAAGAAAATTGTTGCAAATGTCAAGTATATCGAATTGGCATCAGATAAGAAATTCCAAGATGTGTTTCTAAACTCAATTTCGTTGCTATAATGAAAGATATATGATGCAACTTACCTCCGTTCTTTGTTCCTCAATCTAGAAGAGGATGGAGACATACCGTACGATGAACGACTTGACAACAGCAATGGCAGATATCGAAGATGAACAAGTGATGGACCTAGTTGAGAAACAAGTGTCCGAGGGAAGAGACCCATTTCTCATTCTTGGAGACCTGAAGGATGGATTGGATATTGTTGGTCAAAAATTCTCGGACAATGAGTATTTCCTAGTTGAGCTAGTCATGTCTGCAGATGTTTTCAAGCGAGCAATGGAGAAACTAGAATCGGGGCTACTTTCTACTCAAACAGAAGAAGAAAGTGGAAAGATTGTAATTGGCACGGTTGCTGGTGATGTACATTACATAGGGAAGAACCTAGTTGTTGCATTTTTATTGTCTAGTGTATTCGATGTTTATGACCTTGGTGAAGATGTCCCGCCGGAGAAATTCATCGAGAAACTGAAAGAAACCGGTGCAAAGGTTCTTGCTTTGAGCGGTCTGATTACAATCACACATGAAGTGATGAAACAAACAATCGAAGCATTATCCCAAGCAGGAATCAGAGATAGTGTAAAGGTCATGATTGGTGGCGGTGATATTGATCAGAGTATTGTTGAATATACTGGAGCAGATGCATTTGGCAAGGATGCAATGAGCTCAGTAAATATCGCCCGAAAATTCATCGAAGAATTAGCATGAAGTTCTTAGATACCAAGTTCTTGAAAAACTAGTTCCTTAACTTTCATGACATTATGTCGTACTTGATTCCAGGTTTCTTCATCATCATCAAATGGAGGTTCTTGAACAGGTGGTTCGTAACTATGGCCTGTAAGAACTGACATCACGGTTCCAAATCCCCATTTCAGTGAGGAGTTGGTATATCCGCCACCAGTCAATACACCCATCTTCCCATTACAATGTGTGTGAGATGCATCATGGATTGATTTTGTAACATAACGAATCATGTCTGTTGTGATATTGAGATGAGCAAGCCGGTCTTTGTAATGTGCATCAAAGCCTGGGATGAAGATAATGAACTCTGGTTTGTACATCTTGATTAGTGGAGGAACCAATTCATCGTAAGCATATCGATACACAGAATCACCAGCATCCATTGGAAAATGCATGTTGATATTGTATCCCCGACCTGCACCCGCTCCAAAGTCCTTGATGAAACCATCATGTGGGTACATCCATTCGGGGTCTTCATGAAAGGATATCTGCATGACTCCAGGGTCGTCATAGAAATAGGTCTGGGTACCATTTCCATGGTGAACATCAAAGTCAGCAATTAGTATTCTTTTCAAACCGCATTCTTTGAGTGCAATCACACTTGCGGCTACATCATTGAAAATGCAGAAGCCGCCCCCTTTCTCGAATTTTGCATGGTGAAATCCCCCTGTGGGAGATATGAAATGGTCTACATCACCGGACATAACAGAATGAATACCTGTAATCGACGCACCAGATGCAATTCGCGAGTGGAAGTAAATATTCTTGAACCCAGGTGTGTCAATGTCGATATCGCCAACGCCAGTTTCTGAAATTAATTGGACCGTTGCAAGATAATTTTCAGAATGTGTTTTCTTCAAGAGCTCCTCAGAAAGTGGTTGGGGATCAATAATGTGTACATTGGATTGGTCAAGAAAACCGTTCTCTTCAATGAAGTTACGTAACATCTCGAAACGGCCAATTTGAATAGGGTGCTTTCTACCAAAATCAAAGGTTTCAAGAAGTTCACTCCAGAGAAATCCAACATTACAGGGTCCAGAAGAACTCATCAAAAGTTTTGGTTTCGGTGCACCTTTATATTGCTATGCGATAATCCCTCAACGGAGCGGAATTAAGATTTGAAGATTCGCGCAGTCGCAAGTGTACCAACAACAGCAAACGTGTATAGTGTATATGTCAGGCAAAAAAAAGATGCGAGCGCGCAAATATTTTCCTTGGATTATGGAGATAGAATGAGAGTCTACGATTCCAAGGGAGGACTTCGTAGTACACGAAAGTGGAGTAGTAAGGTTCGTTGTATTGCAGTAGCAGATGTTGTTGGTGAGGGAAAAGACGCTCTTGTTGGAGGAGTCGGAAAGAAGGTCCTTGTTGTAGATCACAGAGGAAGTACAATCTGGAACATAAGACTGGAGAGTGACGTCATAGCCTGTGATGCTCGTGATGTTGATGGCGATGATGCTGCAGAAGTTGTCGTTGCACTTGAGAATAATCGAATTATTCTCTACAATAATGATAAGGATGCTATCTTCACAAGGAATGTTGATGACCCGATTGCGGATGTCTGGCTTGAAGATATAACAAATGACACAGAGTTGGAAGTTGTAATTGCTGACAAAAGAGGGAAGATTACAATCCTGACATCTGCGGGATATCATCTCAAAGAGCTTCAGCTTGGAAAGAAGATTTCGGTATTTGCCGTTCTATCATTTAATGAAAGAAAATTATTCGTTACAGGAGACCTATCATCAACACTAAGAATCTGGGATATAGATGGAAATGAGATTGAGCGATTAGATGTTGGAAATGTCCCAAGATCTATGGCAACTGGAGTACCAGATGAGATTTCAGACGTTGCATATCTTGTAGTAAGCACTAAGGATCGAAGGCTTAATTTCTGGGAAGTAGAGGAAACAGGAAGAGCTTCACGTAGCGAGAAAATAATCTTGCAACAAATCGGTTCAACAAAAGAGATTCTATATCGTAGAGCAATCAAGTGCGGCAACTGTGGAGCACCAACATCACCGGAGGCTCCGAAATGTGAATCATGTGGTGCAACACTACAGATGATTGAGGAGTATGAAATAGCGGAATACATTCAGGAAAGTATTGATTCAATTACCGGAAAACACACTCAAATCAAACTCAAAGAGCTAGATAGAATTCTTAGAAAGACCCTTCCACGACCAGCTGCGTATAATCTACGGCGAAGTCTACAGGCAATGATACAGAGTGGTGACATTGAAGGTCATATTGATGGAAGAACGTTTGTTAGAACTGCAAAGAAACGCAAGTACAAGAAAATCAATGAGAAGGATGCAAAAAACGTTCGATCAATTCTTCTGGATTTATTGAAAGGTGCAGATACTGTCGATATATCGAAAATGGAAAAGGAAACAGGCGTAGATAGTACTTTCCTACGCAGGACCTTGATTATCCTTCTTGGGGAGGGAACTATTCAAGGAACTCTAGATGGAAATCTGTTTGCTCTTGATGAGCGAATGAACTCTCGTGATTTTGCGGAAAAACTTATCGAGGAGCTGAGAGCATAGACAAACTAGGGGAGTTCACAATAATTGATGTTTACAAGAATAATTCACAATAAGGAGCGGAGAAAGAGAATATGGATATCTCAAAGAGAATAGTCGTCACATTTGTAGTAGTTGCTTTAGTTCCAATGCTTATCATTTCAGCATTGTCAATTGGTGAAATATTCACTGTGTCTAACGCTAATGCTGGAGATGCAGCTGATGCACTAAAAGCTGAGGAACTGGAAAACCTTCAGAGATTATCTAATGATACTGCACTCTTCATAGATGAGAGATGGCAGAGTTATATCGATGGAATCTATATGATGGAACAATATTGCGAGGACTTGTTTAATGATAGAATCTCAGCAACACCGCAATACAGTTACTATTGGGATTCTGCGGTAGAACCCAGCTGGGGGGCTTTAAATTTCGTGCAAGATTCTATAGTACAAGATGCTTATGGTGGATCAACAACTATCTCATTTGATGCGGATTGCTATTACATGCCTGGAGCATATTGGAATAACAATGACCCCTTGGACGTTTCAACGAGCACTCGAAATGCACTTGACTATTCTTCGAATATGATCAATATATTCAAGGCACTTCACGAAATGAATCCAGACTACAGATGGCTTTACATGGGGTATGATTTGGGTGTTTCAGACCAACACCTGTTTAGGAACTATCCATTTGACGACTTATCGTATTTCAATGATGTTGATGGCCCGGGTGTTGATTATGATGCAAATGCCCAAGAATGGTATACGAATGTTGCAGGAATAAGTCCCTCTAATGACGATGTCATATTTACCGCACCATATGTTGACGAATCAGTTGGTCTGGTCATCTCAATGGGTAGACCGGTTAGATTTGATAATGGAACCCTTATTGGAGTAGTATCAGCTGACGTAACAATGGCAACGGTACTAGATAATGTTCTGAATCTTGATGTTTCAACAAATGGGTATGCATTTCTCCTTGATTCTACAGGAGCAGTTGTCGCCCATAAGGACCAATCACTTGATGATGAGATTGCTCTTATTGAAACACTCGAGTTTGGAACAGCAGGAAGTTCTGAGGCTACAGCATTCAGAAGCTTGCTGAATATCCATGTACTAGTAGACGATTTCGGACTTCTAGAGTATAAGAAAAACAACTTGGACTGGCATCTATCATTTGTCAATATTCCAAATACGGACTACATCTTGCTTGTTGTAGTTCCAGATTCTGATGTTATTGCGCCAGCAACTGAAATCCTTAGTGTTGTTACCACTAGGACTCTGATCCTTGTTGCTGTTCTCGGGGGAATTCTCATAGCTGTAGGAGCGGTTGTATCAGTTGTTTCTTCTAGAAGAGGAGAAGCAATTGTCGAACCAATTCGAGAGATGACCCGTCTAGTCAACAAGATGGCAAAACAAGACTTCACACGAGGAGTGACAACAGCAGGAGCAATGTACGAAGAGGTGGGTACAACTGTAGACGCATTGTTGAGTTTCCAGGAGGCCTGTCGTTTCGGTAATCAAGCATTCATTAGAGGAGACCTTCGACGAGCTCTTGCCAATTATCAAAACCTATTGGAGATTAGTAGAAGACTCCAGATAGACGCAGGAGAACAAACAATGCTCCTTAACATTGGCAATGTCTTCAGACAACGTGGAGATACTAATAGTGCTATGGACCACTACAACCAATCCATAGAAATTTCAAATAGACTACTTGAACGTGCAAAAGAAGATGGAGCTGATGAGAAGGATGCTATGATGCGAATAGCATCAACTTTCCATAACATGGCACTCGTTGAGATGGACCGTGGCAATGCGGACAAAGCCATGACACTTCTTGAAGATGCAGAAGCAATTGATCTTACCATCAAGAACAGCTACGGACTCGCTAGACGTTATGATGCAATGGGGCTTGTGCTTATGCGAGATGGAAGATATAGTCAAGCTCAATCCAAATTCAATGAAGCACAGAAGACTGCAAAATCCATTGGATATGATAGAAGCTTGGCGTACATCCACTACCACGAGGGTGAACTCTATCAAGTTCAAGGAAAGTGGAGGAAAGCAGAAAACGAATACAATGACTCCATTAAATTTGGTCAAGATACTGATGAAATGTGGTTAGTTGTATTTGCGATGCAGAAGCTTGCAGATGTTCTCGACCAGTTGAATAAACCAAGTCATGATATACGGAGGAAATCCGAGAAACTCAAACGATCAATCTTGTTCAAGAAGTCAGTAACTTTTGTCATTGATTATTCGGGTAGCATGCAAGCACAACAGAGAATCAAGGCGGCTGTAAAGGGAGCGAAGGAAATCCTTCATAGCCAGGTCAATCCGCAGGATGCAGTATCAATCATCATCTTCAACTCAACCTATAGAGAGATTCTCCCTCTAACTATTAAGGGAGACAGATCAGATGATGAAAGTAAGATTGTCAAAGCGCTAGATTCGCTCAAGTATCCAAACTATGCTACTGCATTCTATGATGCTTTAGGAAGAGCTTTAGAAGAATTGAACAAAATCGAGTCAAGCGAGCATAGATGGGTTATCGCATTGACAGATGGGCAGGATAATAGCTCCGATACTTACTCTTTGGATGCTCTTGAGGGAATATTCACTGAGAAGGACAGGATAAAGCGAAAGCGTCCTCTAACCATTGAAGGTTTCATTCGAGACAAACACCTCGATGTGAACCTCATAGTCATAGGTGTTGGTCAAGAACTATCAAACCCGGTGGATACAAGAAAGAGATTACGTTCTAGAAAGACCGGGCGAAAGATGACAACTGAGGAACTTCTAGAGACAATCTGTGAAAGCATTCCTCAAGGGCAGTATCTATCGGTAGTTGACAGTGCCGATGTGAAGTTGGACATTGAGAAAGCCTTCGAGAAAATCGGAGTACTAATGGCCCAACTTGAAGTGGGAGGAACAACAGTAGATTACTAGGAGGAGATGAGAAAATGGCACAATCAACACAAACCAAGAAGAAGGGCAAATTCAGAACTAACGTCATTCTCACTTTCATAGTGATTTCGTTTGTTTCGCTCTCTGCAACGGGCTTCGTATCTATCACATTTGTGGACCTAATTGGTAATTTCACAATGGACCAAAGTTCACTGGCACTTCAAACGCAAATAGAAACGAATATGGAGAAAACAGCACAGAAAACAGCCTTGGTCATTAATCAGAAACTGGCTAGTGCACAAGGAATGGTGGAAGCAGCCGCTGCGGAGCTAGAAGCATTATTTGATACGAGTTCTACGTATGCGAATCGAGAATTCTTCTACAATGCGCTCTTTGAAAATGATACGATAGCACCGGATCCAGCTGATAACCACTATGATGCGGACTATGGGTTAAACGTTTCATGGACCTATAGCAGTTGGTTCCATCGTAGTTATGATTCCACAGATTACACAGATTACGAAACTGCTGAATCTGATAAACTTGGTCGAGTATCGAATATGGACTACATCTTCAAATCGATTCGTGATCAAGTAGACTTCAGATGGCTATACATCGCATTTGCAGATGATGGTCTCTTCATCAACTATCCAGGAAGTCTACTTGATTTCCCAGGTTATGATCCAAGAGTGGAATATTGGTATACAACTATTGCTGATGGAAATGGTGATACTGTATATGTAGACCCATATTACGACGAGTTTGACAATGTCCTGTTGATATCAATTGGAAAACTAGTGTATAGCGACGGAATTCCTCTTGCTGTAATTTCAGGAGATATTACCATTAGCGATATCCAAGAGAAAGTCATTGATGTAAGTGTGCTCGATAGTGGTTATGCATTCCTACTCAATTCACTTGGTGAAATCGTAGCACATCCAGAAGTGGATGACACAGCATATTTGGCTGGATTACCCTACCTTCTTGATGTGGAAGAGGATGATACTACTACAGACCCACTCACTGAAAATGACATGGATACAATCCGAGATGTTCTTACAGGAACATCAGGGTCTTTGAGATATACAAGGACTGGCAATGAGAGTATCTTGGTATTCACTCCAGTGGGTAAAGGAGGTTACATTTGCGTTATCTCAGTCCCACTTCATGAAGTGCTGGAAGCCCTTCCACCTCTTGAAGCAAGAATAGCGTTGGCCAATGAGCAAGCAGCTTCATTCATTCTCTTTGTAACCATTGGCGGTATTATGATAGCAGGAATTGTAGCTGTATCAGTTGCGAATACAATCACTGGACCATTGCAATATCTGATGGACCTTGCAACAAGAAATGCTGCTGCTAGGATTCGCGATGAACCCTTGGACGCTGCAGAATTGCAAGTGGACCAATCGTATATCTCAAAAGACGATGAGATAGGTGAATTAGCTAGAGCTTTCCAAGGAATGCTTGATACTATTAGAGAGGATGATGAATAACATCCTCTTCTCACCAATCAGAGGAAAAGACAATGAAAGATGATATGTGGTCTGTTGACAAAGCTAAGACCGTCTTCGGAGTTGGTAGGAATGACCTACACTTCTTGGATATTTCAGAGAGTGGTGAGCTCTGCATCAAGCTGCGCGATGAGGAAATCACTATCAAAGAGATAGTTCAGAAAATGAAAGCGGTAAATGAAAAATCTCCAGGTTACGTTTCATCATTCACTCTGAGAATTCCGCAGCTCATAACATATCAGATTAAGAAACTCAGAACAACCTTTGAGAGAGTCTTTGAAGAGTTAGAATACAAGGGGAAGTTCATCGGAATTTATCCTGTGAAAGTGAATCAGAGAAGTGATTTTGTTACTACTATCGTTCGTTCAGATCCTGATTATGGGTTAGAAGCAGGAACAAAAGCAGAGTTGTTGCTCATTAAAGCAGTGATTGCCAATGAAAAGCATCGTCACATTGTATGCAATGGGGCAAAAGATCCAGACTATCTAAGACTCATTCGAGATTCCGTAGAAGAAGGATATAATGTAGCAATATCGATTGAGTCACTTCATGAAGCAAGAATGATTGTGGAACACTTTGATCCGGATAAGACGGATTTGGTTTTCAGAATCAAACCCTATCTCAATGTAGAGGGACACTGGTCGCACTCTACAGGAAGAGATTCAAAATTCGGTCTGAGTATTCATGATCTCTACAATGTAGTGGACTTGCTCAAACAAACTGGATTTGCAGAATCAGTCAGCACAATTCTTGGACACGCGGGTTCTCAAATAACAGATATTGAATCATTCAGTAGATTTGGTCAATTCCTCACTAGTCTCTATTCAGAACTCAGAGATATGGGGCTTATCAAATTAGAGAACATCGATTTTGGTGGAGGTCTTGCTATTGACTATACAGGTAAGCATGCTCCAGATCTAATGTATCAGTACGCAAGAAACCTTGTCCAAGGCGTGAATAGTTTCCTCCAAGAAGAGAATAGTACTCATCCTGCTCCAAATATCATGATAGAATCGGGGCGAGGACTAACTGCACTCGCAGCTCTTGTGATTGTCGAAGCTCTTGAAGTTAGGTCTGTCTTTCCTGCTCCTGGTGGAAAATACGAATCTGAAACAGCACCAGCAAAGGAAAAGGAATATCTTGAGAAGATTGGCAAAATAAACACACTTGACGATCTTGTAGATATTTGGAATGAGTTTCACAAACACTTTGGTGGAATGACCCTAGCAGGTCTAGGTACAATCTTTGAGAGAGAGATGATTGTTGGTATCCTCGAGAAAGCAACAAGAGAGCGACTCATTGCGTTAGGACTACAGTCATTCTCTTCGAAAAAACAAATCAGAAGTTTCTGGCATCCAGAACACATTGTCGTAGGCAATTTCAGTATCTTCAACAGTATCGCAGACTATGTTCTTGTTAACCAACACTTCCCAGTAATTCCCATCTCCAATTTGCATGTTCATCCTGAAACCACAGTTAGGCTTGTAGATATCACCTGTGACTCAGATGGAGAAATAGCACACTTCTACAGACAGAACACTGACAAAATCTGGTTCACTAAGGACAATCGTCCTCTCACTATGCCCGGGGGTAAGATGGGTGACGGAATTCCTATAGGTGTGCTCCATGATCTTCCTGGATCTCATTTCATACTAACGCTAGTTGGAGCGTATCAAGATGCTATAGAGATGGATCACAACCTGCTTGGAGACCTACCTGATGTGGAATTAAGATTGCGCGAGGATAATACATGGGGAATAACATGGCTTACTGGCGCGGAGTCAATTGAACATCTTCTCAAGGATGTTGGTTACGCAGATATCGCTGTTGACGAAGACCCATACATGAATAGCTAAGAAACACTTCTGAAAGCTTAATACTGTAATCTAGGCTGAGTATATCAATCATGAAAGATTTGACTGCAACCAAATTTGATACTATCAAAAGAAACCTTGCTGGAAAGAAGATTCTAGTGGCGTTTAGTGGTGGAGTAGATAGCACAGTCCTAGCTAGCATTGTGTCTGAAGTCGCATCAGCTACAACACTTCTCATTATTTCTAGTCCCACAGTTCCAGAGAGTGAATTAGTTGGTGCAAAGGAAATTGCTAAAGAACTTGGACTTGAATTGATCGTGAAAGACTTCAATTGGCTTGAAGAAGAAGCTCTTGTTACAAACCAGATTGATAGATGCTTCAGATGTAAGCAGATTCTGGCTGTGAGTTGGTTGAAAGTTGCAGAAGATCTTGGTTTCGAGATAGTGGTTGAAGGAACAACAGCTAGTGAAACTGAAGGATACCGACCAGGAGCCAAGGCACTAGAAGATTCAGGTGTGCATTCACCTTATCTTGATGTTAGTATAACAAAAGAGGAGATACGGGAATATGCACGTAGTCGAGGTCTCTCTGTTGCAGAAAAACCATCTGGAGCATGTCTAGCAACGAGGTTCCCATATGACACAGAAATCACCCTTGAACGATTGAAAATGGTTGAAACAGTAGAAAAAGCTGTCATGACCATTTTTAATGTGGAATGTGTTCGTGCGAGGTTTCATGGAGACCTGGTTCGTATTGAAGTAGGTGAGAGCGAATTACCTGCTATGTTCGATACTGCCAAGATGAGTGAGCTTGAAGAACAGGCTCGTGAGGTTGGTTTTTCCTATGTTACCTTAGATATTCGAGGATATCGAACGGGTGCAATGGATGAAGGTCTTAATCTTTAGAAACCTCAGTTGATGCAAATCAGTTTCCTCTGTGGGTTAGAGAGAAACTCGCATCCGTTTCTGGTTATCAAAATGTTTTCCTCTAGACTAACCTGACCATAATTCTCAGTAGTGACATGAAGTTCGAGTGTAAAGATATTCCCAACTTCGACCGGTTGATTTACAGTATCTCCATAACGCTCCCATCTTGGGCCAAGTAGACCGCCACCATCGTGAGCATGTCTGCCGATCTGATGACCGAGCGCATGTTGATACTCCTCGTAACCTGCATCCTTCACAAAGTTTCGTGCAACTGCATCTACTTCATATCCCAAGGCACCAGGCCGGATGAATTCGGATGATGCAATGATCGCATCACGTACGGTATCAAATGCAGTTTGGATTTGTTCCGGAATGTCTTTTTCTTTGCCAATAAAGAACATTCTTTGTATGTCTGAACAGTATCCTTTGTAACGAACTCCAAAGTCAAAGTGCAGAAGATGACCTGGTTTGGTCTTATTCTCAATTGGGCCTGCATGCCCGAATTGCTTAGTGGGTCCAGCATCAACTGTGGGATTGTGGTCATCGTTCCAAGCACTAGTTACACCATGTTTATCCATTTCTTGGTGGAATAGGTTGTATATCTCAATCTCTGTCATACCAGGTTTCACAAAACCTTCAGCAGTTTTGTAAATCTCTTCAGTAATTGATATAGCCTTCTTCACTCGTTCAATCTCTTCAGTAGATTTTCTTCCACGAAGTTTCTGAATGAAATTCTCAGCTGAAATCAAGCGGTCGACATAGGGAGTATCTTTTAGATAATCCTTCAGAATCATGTGCATTCCTACTGTGAGGCCATCTGCTGCAACATCATTCGTACTATAGTTGATTGCAATCTTGGAAGGATTGTATTTCTCTAGTTGGCGAATCAATTCATCCTTGATTCCCTTTGTATAGGGAATTACCTGATCAAAGAGACCTTGGTGTTTAACACCTCCAGCATCAAAATTACCAACAATCGCCAGTTTCTCTCCCTCTCGTGTAAAGAGAAAAGCAGACTGCCAGACTACATCTCCACCATAAATTAGTTCCAATACTGGATCGGAGATTTGGGAGGTCTCTCGGACCCACACCAGCCATGCATCAATATCTAATTCTGTCAATAGGTTAGATGCTTGATCACATTTTGATTTTTCAAGGTCGAACGACATGATTAGACATCCTACATTTTATTCATTTGGTTTAATGACCGCCTTCAACGATGCAAAGCTCTCTTGAGTTTCTAGGGCTTTCTGAGCGTCATCAAGACTAAACTTGTGCGTGACCAGAGAATCAAAGGGGAATCTATCGTAATTATCGGCAATTGTCTTAACACCTCTATAGACATGAAGGGTTTCTGAACCCCAAACAGTCTTGATGTCAAGATGCTTACGATTCATCAAGTGAGGATTAATCTCGACAGTACCACTATCAGTGTACTGACCACAGATAGAGTATGCACCACCTTCTCTAACTAGTTCGATGCCCTCAGGAATAGCAAGAGCATTTCCAGTTGCTTCATAGACAATATCGGGTCCGTGTCCTCCAGCAATGTCTACCAGGGCTTGTTTACGTTCTTCTAACGTGGTTTCTCCAATATTGAGGGTATGAGTGACTCCGAACTTCTTTGCAATCTCAAGACGATTCTTAGCTTTGTCAATCATTGTCACTGTGGAAGCTCCACTGATGAGTGCAAGTACAGCAATCATCAAACCAACAGGACCAGAGCCCTGAACTGCAACATTCATTCCCCAGGTGAGTGGACTACGTAAAACCGTATGAACAGCAGTTGGCATGGCACATCCTACAGCGCTAGCACCATCAAAGCTAACATGATCTGGTATCTTGATAATGTGTGTTCCCGGAGAGAGATAGACGTATTCACTGTACCCTCCAATAAGATGAGGATATTTTGTTGAATCCATCGTTATTCCGTACACAGTTCTATTCGTACATTTGGTTGGCGCTTTAGCAATTAGACAGTTCCAACACTTATAGCAGGTATCATAGACATCATGAAAAGTCACCCGATCACCAACTTTCAACACGTTCCCATCAAGGTCTTTGACAGCTCGCGGACCAATTGCTTCAATGGTTCCAACAACCTCATGACCAGGAATCAATGGATATGGAACTCCTGCTAATCTTCCATGCCAGAGATGCACATCAGTACCACAGACACCAGCATTTGCAACTTTCAATAGAGCTGCACCAGGTGCAAGCTCTGGAATTTCATACTCCTCAATAACGAGGGGAGCACTTGGTTTAGGGATAACAGCTGCCCGACTTTTCTTGACCATCTACATCAACTTCAGTATGATTTTGGTAAGACTTTAAACCATGATAAAAAGAAGCTCACTAGACCAAGAATATTAGCTTAATCTATGAATAAAGTTATAAGCCAATAATTAACTATTGTTTATTAGATGTAGGTGATATCAGTGACCGAAGTAGAACCAGTCGAAAGCTTGGATTGTGTGGGATTATTCTGTCCTCAGCCACTATTTCAGGCGAAACAGGCAATTGAAAGCATTAAACCAGGTGAGGTGTTGGAAATCTTAGCAGATGATCCAGCCGCAGAAGAAGACATCAGACGTTTCGCAAGAAGAACAGGTCATACTTTCATTAGCGCAAAACGATTATCAGATGGTGTCAATCGAATATTGATTAGGCGAAAAGAAGAGTGATCATTGACTAGCTATTACGTTGTGGTTTGAGGTCAGGTTTCATGAAAGAAGTGTATCTTGATAATCAGAGTGCAAAACCTGTAGATCCTAGAGTGATTGAGGGAATGCTACCATACTTTGGGGAAAAGTATGGAAATCCTTCTGCATTACATACAATTGGAGATATTGGAACCGACGCACTTGAGGAGAGTAGGAAGTCAATAGCCAAATTCATCAATGCTGATGAAGATGAAATCATTTTCACATCTGGTGCAACAGAAGCTATCAACCTAGGGATTATTGGATATGCGATGAAAAACAAGAGGAAGGGTAATCATATCGTCATGTCTGAAATTGAGCATATTTCAATACATAATATCGCAAAATACCTCGAGAGGTTAGGTTTTGAAATATCAAAAGTTCCAGTAGATAAGTTCGGTCGAGTAAATTTGAAAAAACTCGAACGGAGAATCACAGACAAGACAATACTCCTCTCAGTAGGTTATGCAAGCAATGAGATTGGTACAATTCAGCCAATCAAAGAAATCGGAAAACTTGCAGAGGAAAAAGGAATTGCATTCCATTCTGATGCAGTCGCTGCCGAGGGACTCGTACCAATTGATGTCAAACGTGATGGAGTGCATCTATTGGCTCTATCATCCAATGATATCTATGGGCCCAAGGGTGTTGGCGTTCTATACATGAGAAAAAAATTCAGAGTTAATCCAATAATAATTGGAGGAGGCCAAGAACGCGGTCTCAGATCAGGCAGTGAGGATGTTGCAGGTATTGTGGGTATGAAGATAGCTGCGGAAATTATGCAGAAAGAAATGCCTGGTGAGGTCAAACGTTTCACTGAATATCGAGATAGGATGATTAAAAAAATTCTTGAGGAGATTCCTGACAGTTATCTCAACGGTCATCCAACAGAGAGATTGGCAAGCAATACTCATGTCAGATTTGATGGAATAGAGGGTGAGTCAATCCTATTATCCTTCAAGGACAAAGGTATAGCCATTTCAACAGGGTCAGCATGCACATCAAAG
>JAUWOU010000020.1 GCA_030612005.1 Candidatus Thorarchaeota archaeon
AGACTGTCTTGGAAACCAGTCCAAGAAGCGAAACCGGAGGGTCTGTCCTCGATAGGGAGAGTCCGGAGCTCGTTCACGCCCAGTGATTCCAGGAGGGGTCTTGATGTAGAGGATTATCTCGTTTTCCCTCTCAGGGTCTTCCTTGAACCAGTACCCCTGTCCTGTCGAGTTCTCAGTTGAAGCCGCAAACTCCATTGTGCTCTGTTTGAAGACCGGTTGGACGAAAGGGAACCCGTTTGACCTCCAGTCCTGAACCAGAGATATTGCTGAGTTGTGTGTTGTCAACCAAGTACTCGAACTCATCAGGTCGCGTACCCGTCTCCTCTGGACACTCCGGAATGAAGAGCTCTGTTTCGATAATTCGAGAAGAGAGATGTCCAGAGCCCTCCGGACCTGCTTACAGGCAGTAAGGGCATAGTGATAGTATGACCCCTTCTTCTTCCCACCAGAATCCTTGACCTTTCGAACAAGGTCTGCAGGGATCCTCTTCAGCGACAGCAGTCGTTTCAGCTGTTCCCAGTCACTGGACAGTATCTCAAGGAGCGCATTGACCAGCTTTCTCCGGGTGTAGTCAGAGAGGATTATCCTGGCTGCGGTTTCAAGGACATTACGAAACATTCTTTCATATACAAGCTGGCCAAACCGATTGTCACGCGTCCAATCGAGAGAGGACTCTTCCCGCAGAACCACATAACCCTGTCCTTTGGAAGTTTCCAGCTTCTCTCCAATCTGGGAGGCTTGCGCCTGAGACGAGTAGACCTCCGAGAGAACAAGATTCACTGCCTCGATGTACCTTCCAAAGTGCAGTCCCAGTGTCTGGAGATCAATTTCAGAGCACTTCCTTCCAGACACCAGCTTGGTTACCACTGTTCGTGACTGGAGAGATCGTTTCTTCTTTCTCAGGAAGGCAGGGTCCGGTTTCTTTCCTAGTCCCTTTCTTGCAACCTGTCTATGATACGAATTCAGTGCAAACTTCTGAACAAGGTAGGTCGATGAAACGGAATAATAATATCCATCCATTGTTTCTTGGTTCGAACCATCGGTCTTCCCCACGCGGGGACGGCGCCGCGTTCTCTCTTTCATCAACCTAAACCTCATTATCCGGTCTTTCTTGATGTATTTAAGGTCATACAAAAACGGAATAATAATAACCAACAGTAGGATTTAAAGTCCACATATCAGAATCTAAAGCCGTCTTGTTTGGTTTCAATAACCGAAAAAATATATAAGTGAAATGCGGTTTATATTTTGGTGTTATGTAGGCCCCTACAGTACAAGAAAGGTTCTAACACTACTCTCTGAGTTCACTCTCAATCTGATTTCTGACACCTATTAAATTGAGACGGCTCATAATGTAAGGGTCAGTAATTTTGTTTATATCAAATCCAGCTTTCTCAATACGACCCAGTTCTCTTGATGCTAGGTCTCCCATCTGTCTTCTTGAATAAAGACTCTTGATACGTGTTCTGAGAATTGTGCTCCTCAACATGAGCTGATCAAGAAACTCCTTCTTATTCAAGTCAGGGTTTTGATGTAGAAAATCTACAAGAGAAATCTGTTCAACGTTGGACTCTTCAACTTCCCTCAATTTGGTCCAGACTGCCACATCTTCAATAGTCGGAAGAAACCAAGTATCGTCATCTATAGTTACACGATATATTACCTCTAATCTATCTAGCTCTGAAACTTTGACCTCACCTCGAAAGCGCTCTTTTCCAAAGACTGCGGCTGCGACTCTTCTTGCAGCACGTAGATGAGAGTCCGGTGGTCCTCGAAGTGGTTCTATCAATGGATCCCAGTCCAGTATTCCCTCAAGAAATACAAGTTTCTCATCCAAGTGGCTAATCTTCCACATTGTCCGCAGGAATATCTCTTCACCACCCGGTAGCTCCGCTAGTAACGTACTAACATATACGATTTCAGGCCTCTGAACCTCACCAGACTTGATCTGTTCAACAGTGGGTCTTACAATGATTGATTGTTTTGGCATGAGTTCCGTTTCTCCACACCCAAAATATAGTAGACCCCTTCATTATATCTGTAGTCCTCTACGATATTCATCTCTCTGTATTCTTGATATGGGGCCGCCCCATTTATTCGTGTAGACCTCTACAGTATCTTCTTCCTGCTGGCTCTAAGCCTCCGGAGGTATCGCTTGACCCTGCGTTCTTGAAGCTTCATAGCCTTCTCATCAGGGTACAGACCTCCATGACCAAGAGAAACCTTCCACTCCCCGTCTGGGAAAGAGATCGAGTCCTCAAGGACTAGTCTTCTCTCATGTTCGCCTTTGGGCTCGATCATCATCCTGAAGTTAGTCAGATCGGAGATTGCCCGACTGCTTCTGGACTCCCTGTTCTGTTCGGTAGTCCCGCTCACAGTGACCGAAGTGCGACTTGTGAATAAGAGTGTGGTATCAGTCTTTGTCTGTATTTTGTGGAGAACCTTGACAAGGTCATACATGTGAGGAAAACTTCTGAGAATGGACTTGGTTTCTGCAAGGGAGTCAAGTACAATAAGACAGAACCCTTCTGTATTCGATCGTCGCCACAGGTCATCGGTAAGACCCTCAACACTCATCTCGCCAAGAGACCGCACAACGTGAAACTTCCTGAGGACAGATTCAGGATCAAACCCCATTCGAAAGGCAATCTCTCTCACTGTGTTCTCTCTAAAAGTCCCCTCTGAATCATACCAGAAGACATCACCCATGGAGTGGTTGATGACACCGATCTGTGTACACATCAAAGACTTGCCAGCCCATTGTGGACCGAAAATCTCAACAAATGACCCAGCAAGAATTCCTCCCTCTATGTGACTGTCAAACTTAGGAATTCCAGTCCTGAATCTTGGAGCGAGGGCTTCGAGCTTCTCAATATCAGCTCCTGTGAGGAATCCCTTCAGGGGTGGTTCCTTTTCCTTGTCAGGATCTTTCATTCATGCCTCTCTCCTATTCCGAAGGAGTTCTGAGGTGACTCTTCCCTCAAGTGACCTCACTCTTGGACCGTACCTGATGTCTTCCAGTGGGTCCCATGTCATGCCTTGGAATGGAAGTCCAGTCCGATAGGGCGACTGCAGGATTGCCACTGCCTCCTGTGAGGAGTGATACTGAACGGAGAACCCTGTCTCTCCCTCCCCATTCCTTTTCTTGTGCCTTGGAGTCAGTTCTATGAACCCCCTCTCGATGTCTCCTCCAACCAGACACCTGACTCGTGTGACACGGTTCACCTGACTCTGGATAACTCCCAGTTGTCCAAACAATCTCTTGGCCAATGAAGTGTCCCTTCTTGGTAGTCGTTGACCACTGGGGATTTTTGGATAGATCATTCCTAGACCCAATATCTTGAGATACCTCAGTCGTGCTGGTGCTCCACGGTACCTTGTCCCAAACCGGGTCGCACCCCTCATCTCCCAGCGCACCTTATTGAAGTCAACATCAAGTGAGTGTGTTGCTACCCCTTCACCTTGATAGAGAACATCCATGCCCGAGTAGTTGGCTATCATTAGCGGTTGGACCTTACCTTGAGTGAGTGCTTGGCCAGCAAGGGCATCCAGCTCATCCAATGGTATCACCGTGTCAGAGCTCAGGTATCGCAAAGACCGAAACCTCTCCTGTCTGATGCACCCTGCAATCACACCTCTATCATATGGACTGCCCTCAAAGAGGTACCACTCATATTTGCCAGGATTCTTCTTCTCAAACCCCACTGTGATCCCGTATCTCACATCTGTGAGAGGAACTGTTGTTGAACGAACCATGTTCCGAAAGGACTGGGTCCGAATAGACATGAACCTGTAAAGGGCATCCATGTCAAACCCTGAGTCAGGGAGTGACGCAGTGGCTCTTTTCGCACCAAGCTGCATGGAAACCCATGGACGAACATCATCCCAGAGAGAGTCGAGCTCGTTCTGTGAGAAGTTATGGGACTGCAAAAAATATGCCATTAACAGAATGATATAGTTACCATAACGTAACAGGAGATCTGCATCCTGGGTCTGCAACGTCTCAAGAGTTGTCCTCATGTTTCTTGGAAGTCTCCAATTGTCAAGGTGATTGCGACTCCATGCGGTCCTATACCAGATGTCCTTCGTATAGTGATGATTCCTCAGGAAACTGATGAGGGTATTCGTGAATCCCTGTTGTTCCTCTGATTCTACAGCCTTGATGAGGACCTGCACAAACTCTCTGAAGAAGTCATGGAAGGGACTGTACTCGGGAATGTGGTCCAACAGGACTCCTCGTACGTCCTGTAGTCGTTTCAGCTCAGTTGACCCAGCCTTGACCGGATCATAATGTTCGAACACAAGGTCAGACTCAGGAGGTGGTAGTGGAACGGAATCCAGAGGTCTGACCTCCAGTCTTGGAGTCCAGTACTTTCTCTTGGTGTCAATCGCTTTGATTGATTCTTCCTGACACATGTCCTTGTCAAAGAACACTCTAGACAATATTCCTTGGTAATTGCGATCCCGGTCCTTATCCAGCAGCTCTTCTCTGGTGACCTTGATTTCGCCTGATTCCCTCTCTGAGTTGTTTACACCCAAGTCCACAGATGGCAAACGATCCTCTAGGAAAGGAAAGAGTTCCATTGTCATCTGTCTTGAGAACTCATCTATCCTTAGTTTTTTCAACCACCGATTTGTCTTGGAGTTCCTCTTCAATCGACGCAACATGTTCTTGTCCAGCTCTGTCAGGTCTATTGACCTGAAGCGTCGCGACCAACCAATGAGGGGGATGATCGGCCTCGTTTCCAACAATACGTCTTCATCGTTTCTGTGAGGAACATGTACTATGCACCTTGCGTAGTCACAGACAGGAACCTCACTGCCCCCTGGATGAGGAGGATAGGGGAGGTTGAGAACCATCTCGTCGATATAGGGTAACAAAGGAGAGTCGTGTCGTAGCGGTCGAAACCGGTGATGCTTGTAGACTCCAGAGGATGTGGCAAGGGATATAGGAGAACCAAACCACAACGTACACTTTGCAGTGGATGTGAGGGCGGATGCAATATGAGTCACTAGAGTGTCTGTGAGCCCTCTGAGGGTTTGGGGTTCCAATGCCTTGGCAGTTTCAGTTCCGCTGACTATGACCATCTCGTAAGGTTCCAGTCTCTGAGTCAATGCTTCGACCGAGGGGACAGGTACTCCTTTGAAGAGTGTCGCATTTGTTTCATCAGATAGGTCGATAAACTCGATTTCTCGGTAGAAGAGTCTGGTCTCTTCACCATGGTAGTGCAATCGAAGGATCAATGGTCTGTGAGCCTCATCACTGTAGTCACCAGCCAGATCGAGCCATGCAATCTCTCTGCAGTCAAATCTCTTGGCAAGGTCACGAGCATACTCAAGACCATGAAAGTTTCTGGCTATCAATGCTGCACTGTCCCCGGGTGAACCACGGGTGGCTACCGACTCATAAAGGACAAAATGGTTTGAATCGTCAGTCCTATGTTCAAAGGGATTACTTGCAGATTTCTCAGTCAGTGGTACTGGGAGGGGGAACAGGTCATCCAGAGCGATGGTGGATGGTACCTCGAAGGGCAATGTGACAATGACCAGACGGCTGTGCTTGTTGTTGACAGGGTGGAAGAGCGATCTTGGAAACTCTACAGTCGAACCAGTCGCCTGATCCAACAGGTACGAGAGGTCCTCTCGTATCTTGTGATATACTGCATGAATGAAGGGAGTCAGGACCTGTCGTGTCAGTGAAGGTGGATCTGTCCCGTCAATGAGAATGACTCCACGGATGTTGATTAGTGGTGGTCTCAGGTCCTCTCGGACCGACCCGTGATACTCTTCAAGCACCCCAGAACCATAAGAATCGACCTGTCGTTGTTCTCTGGGTGATGGTGAGTTCCTGAGCATCTCACTCCACTCAGAGTCTGTGAGCTGTCTCCTCTTCAGTACAAAGTCCACTGAAACAGGTCCCTTCTTGGAGTCGCTCTTTCCCTTCACACCAAGGTTGAAGGCTGACTTCGTCTTCAGGTCCAGAGAGAGGGCTGGAAACCAGCTGCCCTGACCCAAGTTGTTCCTCGTCAGACTTGGTGAAGTTTGTCTTCGAACGAAGAGGTTGTGGTCGACCTTTCCTCTCCCACCAAACACTGGCACCTCTGTGGCATGAATGAACCCGGATGTGTCTTCCGCGATATAGTCACCCCCATAAATGATGCCTCTGAGTGAGGATGGGCTACAAAGCCCCCAGGACGCCCTCCTATGAAGTCTGGTTCCTACCCTGCCCACGACTTTGTTGATTCTCTCACCGACCTTGGTTGTATCAGTATCAGTGAGATAGGTCTTCAATCGATCTCTGATCTTCCTGTCAGATATAATCTTCAACAGGACTGGTTTCTTAAGGGGGTAGCCCAGACCTGACCGAATCCTCTCTGTCACTCTCTCTGGATATGACGACCTGTCTCCATGAGTTCCCATCATCCCTTGGATAAGCTCATCAAGAATCATGTCAGCCCGCTCCAGGAAGTCATCTGTCCCCAATCTGCTCTTACGTGGTCGTATCGCACCACCCACATAGAGCCTGTCAAGAAAGGGTCTGAGTCTGTATATCAGCAGGTCTATGTAGTGCCGTGCAGCTCCAACTGGGACTGAGTGAATGAAGCACTGTCGACACAGTTCAACAAGATGCCCTCTCAGCAGGTCAACAAAGTCTAACTCAGGGAGGAAAGGATGTGTAATGACCACTGTTGTCTTTCCCTTGGTCTTCCCGTAGACATACGTTGTCTTGGTTGCCTTCTTGCCATCTTTTCGAACATACTCTTCTTGGATCATCTCAGGTCTAGGGAAGGGATATCGAGTCATGGCTAGAAACCTGAGCCGTGCACCAGCAATATTTTCCAACATGTTGAGTGGACCAATGGTTCCCTCTCTCCAGGTGTAGACACGTTTCACTTCGGTGTTACCATAGCGAGCAGTGGTGTTAAAGACCATCTCATGATGATTTTTTCTTAGGTGTCTTTCGACATTGCATATGGGAATGAAGTAGTCATCCCTACCCTCAACCCGGCATGAATCACTCTCTTCCCTAGCCTCGAGCCATCTCTCTAACGCGTGATGGTATGGTTTGTTATAGACCTCAAATCCTCTCTGGATCAAGGGGATGAGTGAACTCATAGTCAACTGTTTGGCATACCTGAGTGCTCTCTCAGGATGCCTGATAACTCCCTTTGGAATGAACACAACAACAAGATGGACTGACACTGTATCAATCTTTTCTATTCTCTCAACACATAGGGATTTCTGCTCTTGTTTGTCTTAATTGTGCAGCTCGAAGTCCATATACACGGCCTGAGAAGGAAGCGATGAGAGCCATGAGGTCAGTGACCAACTGTTCTAAAGCAGAAGAGCTTACCAGTTTTATCCCACCGATGGATGGACCTGACACACACACCTAGTCTGAGTGCGGCTTGTGATACTGAAAACATGGCAATTTATCAAAGGACTAGCTAATCAATGTCCAGCTCAGATTTTACCCTTCAGTGTCTTTGCTGCCCGATCGATGTCAACATAAACACCATCTGGTTGTGCATCTGGCGCACACCAAGCAATGACCCATTTTTCACCCTCGATCTTTGCTAAGATAAGGACACCATTTCCCTGGACGTTGCGAGCCACTAGACTCTCAGGAGTTGATCTCATTGTGGAATAACGAACGTTATTCTGGGTGACTGCAGGGCTGCGAGATTTTACTGCGGACATTAGAGTACCTGCATCCGCTGTAAGATCCCAATTATTACTTTGCCACAGGACTTGCCCACCTTCAGTTATTACGCCAAAAGCTTGCACCATATTGCCTGAACTATTGTATGCCATTGTGTATGCATCCATTACAGGATCGCTCATTGTAAATTTACCCCATTGAATGTACGGTCTTATGCAGACTCCCGCAGCCTCTCCAAATAAACAAATCCTTGATAGCTCCTTTGTAGAAGTTTAGAGAACACACTTATGCGGGTTGTTTTTTTTCATGCGTATGGACTCAAAAACAATCTGGATGAGTGAAAAAGGGACCTTCCTTAGAGTTATTGTTAAACCAAACTCCAAAGAAAAACAACTAATTGCTGAGAGAAATCCAGATTCTATCTTGATCAACCTAACAGGGCCAGCTAGAGAAGGGAAAGCAAATGCAGAATTAGTGAAGAAACTATCTAGATTATTGAAAATTTCATCTAGCGCAATTAGAATTGTTGCAGGATACAAATCACGAGAGAAAATTCTCCTGATAGATGGTCTAAGTCCTGAAGAAGTTGAGCAAAGACTCTCATAATGATATAGGCAGTTATATAGAGGGTATTCATAAAAAAATGTCCTTGCAATCAAGAGATAGTTCATGATAAAACGAATTCCTGAGGTACATCTTCAATGAAACTAGAGCAGACAAGAGCACTCCAGATACTCATTTTTTCAGTCGGATTTATCTGGACCATATTTGCGATGTTTGCTGGGAGATTTGCACAACCAGATGTTCTTATTGCTCTTATAGTCGAAGCGGTTCTCCTCTATCTCTCAGTTTTTGAACGTAAACTGACCGAGAGAAATCTTACGATTTTCGTGCTCTTGACACTCATCTTTATTCCATTCTCAGTTTTGGGTGGATTTTTCTCTGAGATGGTCTTGATGGCGGTTTCAGGAGTTGTCATCTATGTTGTATTTTCTGAACGTAGCTGGTTCCGGAATCTTAGACAAAAATCTAGTTCTACAAAAATACTACTTGCAGGAATATACTCTGCAGGAATCTTCTATATCCTTCTTGTAATGGCAATTGGAGATTGGATATACCCTGGCGTTGTTCTTGCTCTTGTTATCGAGGTCTTCCTACTCTACTGTGCGCTTTTTAGACCCCCGCCAAATAAGATGGAACTGGGTATCATCAGTGCATTAGCAATAGTGACACTGATCGCAGGTAGTTTCCCCATCATTCATCATGTTGTGATAATGGCTGTTGCAGGATTACTGCTCTATGGTGTAGTTCTTGCAGAGCCAAAGTTTCCCCTCACAAAACGAGCGTTAAGCACGGGTATTGTTGTAGGTATCATCATGACATTTCTAGGAATATGGTTGGCTCTGAAATTAGGTGTTGTATTCTTAGTAGGAGCAGAGATGTTGGGAGCCATATTTCTTACATTGAGAGGAAGATATACACCAGAAGAGAATACAATCGTTGTAACTATTGCAAACTCTTCAGCTATGGTTACAATTGGAGTTTTAATCACATTTCCTGCAATTGCAATATTCGATCCTGCAAATCCACTTTTTGATATCAATCATATTTACAGTGATTTGTTCAATCCTTGGAACACTATTATTTTCATGATTCTTGTAACAGGTATTAGCGCCATCTTTGGAATTATACTATTAGCACCATTTAGAGACCGATTTGAACATGAAGCATGGCCACAAGTCCAACCCCAGGCATATACGATAAAATCGATTGGGGGAGATATAGAAGCAAAGAAAGCGGTCGGTATTGGTCTTGGAATATCAACCGCTTGGGTTGGTACAACAAAAATTGCAGAGGGGCTTTCAGGAGCCGATCTAAGTTCATTTCCGAATGCACTATCTCCTGTAATCCCTGCAGCATCAGCAATTCCGAACTGGATTGGGATAAGTAATTCACCAATGATGGCAGGAATTGGATTCTTTGTCGGATGGAAGAGGTCACTTGTTATTGCTATGGGTAGTCTAGCCTCATTCTTTATCTGGTTCCTTTTAGAAGGAGCTAGTCCAGCTGTGGACTTTGCATCCCATATCAAAAGAGCTGAGATTCTCTATATTGCATTGGGGGTCTTTGTGACCGTTATAGCAGGAGATTTCCTAAGTGGTCGAGGAGATAAGGGCAAAGATGAGATGACACCAGAAGAATTTGAGGAGAAAACATCTGTTGATGTAAGTGAGATAGATGGAGCAGTTATTATTGAAACTCCTATCAAGAGTGAAGAATTACCAAGCAAGCTACGGGTAAAGCAGGAGCTATTCTCAATAGAGATGTTCAAAGAAGAGGTTCGTGAGATTATTGCTGATCCCCGAGGGTATCTGAAGTCTAGAAGAGGTCATGTTCCACCTTGGATTGCATTTGTTTCCCTAGGGTTGTTTATGATTGTTGGAATAATCGTCTTCTCGTTCATAGTACCATTTCCAGGGATTCAGATTCCTTGGTTATTGTTCATGATTGGAACACCTATTGCAATGGTTTCAGTTTACTTCACTGCGCGGGCAATTAGTGAAACTGGAATGCTTGCAGGTTACATCACAGATATAGTAGCAATACCTGCAATATTATTGTTCCATGTGGGATTTGCAGTCATTACTACATTCATGTCAATGCTTGGAGCACTTCAGGATGCTGCAATTGCACTCCTTGTACACCTCAAACTAGGGCGCCTGACAAATGTACGTGGCACGGATATTCTGAAGGCAGTAAGCGTAGGCGCTTTACTTGGCACTACAGCTGGTTCGCTCATAACATTCACCCTGTTTGAAACTTACTCAGGTTTTGGTGGTGCAGACCTTCCAAGTCCTGCTGCACAATTATTCGGATTTCTTGTAGTGAGCCTCCAAGGAATTGGAGAGTTTCAGCTCCCAGGAATGAGTCAATTTGGTGATGTTGATCCATTACTAATAATGGCCTATCTTCTTTCTTTCGCCATTGGCGGATTTCTATTAGGAAATGAGTTGAACAAGCGTGGACTAAGCCCCATGAGTCTAGTTGTTGGAGTTCTGATACCTCCAGCAACAGCCGTGGCAATTCTAATTGGTGGCTACATTAATTATAGAGTCAAGAAACAAAAGGGTCCTGAAGAACCCCTTACAGATGAAAGTCATATACAGCAGCAAGTAGAGTTTCAGGATGCTAACTATAATAGAATGAGTAGGATACTCAGCGGAATCGTTGCAGGAGAAGCAGTCGTTACTGTTGTGTGGGTTTTAGGAATTGCACTCTCTGCAATTTTACTTAGAATCTAGATTTCTTCTATTTTCGGTAAACCTCTTCCAACGCCTTGTCCCATTCGTCCACTTTGGTTTCGGTTTCATTGCGCCGCTTTCTTCTAGCCTTTTCTCTTTCTTTACGGGCTCTTGCAGCTTCTTTTCGGCGGCGAGCAAGGTCTTTCTTTCGCTTCTTTTCAAGCTCCTTATCTTCTTTGGTCAATGTTTCTTTCACAACTTCTGCTCGTTTCGAGAACCAACTGATCACCATAGCAATAAATGGGAAGAGAAGAACAACGGGAAGAAAGAGCAGTAACATCATTTCGGGCTGTAAAATCTCCATGCTAGCCCTTATTCCAATGGGTAGGTCCAAGAGTGAGGTTAGTACAACGGGACTCATTAAAAGAAATGCAATAGCAACTACACTCAGGAATCTAATCGCAAAACCAGTGATTGTAGAGCCAATAATATACATTGATGATGGTGCTGCAGCCTTTGCAGTCAGTTCGTCTCTTGCTTTCGAGTCTGTTTGAAGAAGGTTATCAACATATATCTGAAGACGGCGAACATCTGAAACAGCATCAAGGTTCTCTAGTGCATCTTGTGTGCCTACTACTTTTCGTTCAATTGCCTCTCGCAGAAATGAAAAGGCAGTTACACTTGTGGAACGGCTCATACTCGTACTGGTTACTCTTTCACCCCTCTCAATAGCGTCTTGTTTTCTTGTCGCTTGTCTGAGTGCGAGAAGCTGTTTTTTGAGGGTTTCTTCTCGGTCTTCAACAGGCTTGCCCACCGAATAACTGTAAATCATCTGGTAGCTTACTTCCAGGTATGCGAATGAAACGATTGCTAGAATTTGTGCCCAATCACCTAAGAAAACAAGAAAGTCTGTGGGGAACGGGTCCAGATTTGGAACAATTAGTAGTTTGAAAGATGCAAGTATGATGATTGCTTGGATTGAGAGAAAGGCGCCTCCAACAGACTTGTGATTCATCTTTGACAGGGATTGCAGAAAGAGTGCAATACCAAGCCCTGCGCAGAGAAAATACAGGAACAGAAATGTATTGTCCCATAATGCAAAAAGTACCGATGACATATTAGCTCCGAAAGAGGTCCAAACTTGTTGAAGATTAACCAAAGGCCCTTCTACGCCATAAGGTTGTATATACCAAGTTCTTAGAACAAGAGTATTGTAGAGTCCCACAACAAGATCATTTGGGAGATCTCCGCCTGCAAAAGCACTAGAAAGACCGCTAATCATTGTACTTGATAGGAAGAAAATAACTAGTGAAAGCAAGCGAAATACAGTGACAATAAAGTCGTATGGGGCATTCCAATGCCAGATATCATTGGAATCTAATAACCAGTACACAAGATATGCCATGGCCGAGAAAGTCACAATAGATGCAATGCGTAGAATCCAAGTAACGACCTTCAAAACATTGCAACCCCCTTCTGTTTTGCTTGATTGTATGTCTTGATTATTGCTGGAAGGAAATCTTCAGGACCTACATTGATAACCTCAATGCCAAATCTTGCCAGGGCTCGAGCTATCTTAGTTCTACGCTCCCAGAGCTCCTCAGATACAGCTTCAGAAAGCACCTTCTCAACAGGTCCAAACTGACCAACAGGTGCTTCGAACCAAGGGCCAAATGGGCTAATCACCATTGCTTTGTGACCATTAGCTACCAAGGTCTTCATAGCATTGAGAAGAGGCGCTGGACTCTCTTCAAGATCGGTCATCCAGATGAACAGAGATCGCTTCTTTGTATTATTAACAACATATTGAATCGCAGTTTCGTAATCACTCCAGCCCTTAGGTTCTGCTTCAGCTAGAACTTCCAGTACATTATACATATGATTAGGTCGTGTACTCGGAGGAGCAAATCCATGAACAATATCACTGAACACACATGTACCAACCAAATCCTTCCTCTCAAGTCCTATGTGAGTCAATAGAACAGCTGCACGGATTGCATACTCTAATTTAGTATTCTCAGGATATCCATTCCCCATACTTCCGCTAGAATCAACCATACAAATGACTTGGATGTTTTTCTCCATCTCATACTGGCGGATGACCATATCACCTGTTTTTGCACTTGTCTTCCAATCGATTAGTCTGAATTCGTCACCAGGAACATATTCTCGAAATCCTGCAAAATCAGCACCCATACCCACTGTCTTTGTCCTGTGTGCTCCAAACATGAGTCCTAGTTGACGTTGCTTACCAAGTGCTTCCATACGACGAACATCTTTCCATGTCGGATAGACTAGGACCTCAGTCTTTTCCTTAAGCGTTCTCTTGTAATAATGAAAACCTAATCGATCTCTCATGATGACCTCAGTAGGACCGATATCGTATCGACCCCGCATTCTTGCTTGTAGAATGTACGAAAAAGTAATGCTACTTCCGGGTTCAATTCTTGAAGCAATAAAGTTCTCACCAATGGCAAGAATCCAGGTTTCGGGGTATTGATCATGAACTTCTATAAAATCAAAATGTCTACGGGAAACATTCCGGATTGTGACTCTAACACGGAGAAAATCCCCAGAGAAAACTTTCACTTTATCGATTTGACGATCTACTTCAATTCCAGCGAGATTTGCTGTGAGTGCAAAGAGAGGCAGTGTAACAACTAACCCAATCACAAGATAGACACCTAGGAGTACGAGATAGAAATTAACGAAAGAGAATCCACTGGTTAACAGTAGAACCCCTGCGAATGTTACTACAAAACCTCTCTGGGTTATCACAGCTAATCTTCTCCAGTTTTACCTAGGACAGTCAACTTCACCCAAGATTTTTGAAACCACACGCTCTACGGAAAGACCTTCCAACTCAGCTTCAGGCTTAAGTATGAGACGATGGTTAAGTGTTTCAATTGTAAGTTTTCTTACGTCTTCAGGAATTACATAATCACGACCAGCCATAGCAGCTCTTGTCTTAGACGCATTCATCAGTACTAACGATGCTCTCGGTGATCCGCCTAGAAGGATCTGAGGGTCATTCCTAGTTCTGATGACTATATCACGAATGTAGTTGATAATATCCTCTTCTAGGAAGACTGTCTGACAAGTATTTTGCATACGAACTAGTGTTGTAGGATCTGAAAGTATTCGAAGGTCAGTTGCCTCTCCAAGATGCTTTCGTCTAACGATCTCTGCTTCCTCTTCCTCTGTGGGATAGTCTAAAATTAGCCTAAACATGAACCTATCAAGCTGTGCTTCCGGTAGTGGATATGTTCCCTCTTGCTCCACAGGGTTCTGTGTCGCAATAATTAGGAAGGGCTTTGGTAACTTTCTGGTCACACCTTCAAGTGATACCTGACGTTCTTCCATAACCTCTAGCAGAGCGCTCTGTGATTTTGGAGGGCATCTGTTAATCTCGTCAGCTAAGACCAAGTTAGAGAACACAGGTCCTTTTCGGAACCAGAATTCTCCAGTTCGTTGATTGAAGACATTGCTACCCAGCAGGTCAGAGGGTAGTGTATCTACAGTCAATTGTATTCTCTTAAAGTCACATCCAAGGATTGAAGCATAAGTCCTAGCCATGTAGGTCTTAGCCAAACCTGGAACTCCTTCAAGTATCACGTGACCGTTTGCGAGCATTGCTACAAGTACATTCGAGAGAATGTCCTTCTTACCGACAATGATTCGGTTGCACTCACGAATAATCTCTGTTGTGAGCTCGCGAACCTCATCAATACTCATTGTTGCTGTTGAGTCGACGGTCGCTGTTTCGTTTGTTTCATCTGTTGCCATTACTTCTACCTCTAATTCATCTTATGTCTATCAATAATGATTGGATATTACGCATAAAGAAGAAGAGCTCCATCATCTCGCTCTCCTTGATTTTTATATTAGAATCTGCGGAAATCTCCTCAATTCGATCGATTATAGCAAAGAACTCAGCCTTCTTCAATTTGGAATCTTTGTACCGCATCATTTCCCATAATTTCTTGGGATCGTACACTGTCCATTGCTGTTGTTTCCTGAGCCCTCGTTTCATCTTTCTATACAACATCTTAACGACTCGGGCATAGTTCCCCTCTGTTCGATAGTACGCCATACGTTCACCAAAATATGTCTGGCCCCGTCTTAGGAATACATCAGAGACACTCTTCACTTCAGGCTTCTTTATTTCAGGCAAATATCTCTTGATACCAAGAGCTGTAACAAGGGGATATAATGCGGAAAGAAGTGGCAATGATGATAGCCATAGAACTCTTCCAAGATACATACCAAAGAAGAATTCACCTGAATTCCAGGGAACTGCTAATAGTTCCTCACAGAATACTATAGGTTGTGTAGTGTCAGATTTGGATAGCCATTCTATTACATTAGATGCAAATTGGCGATTACCTGAGAATTGTCCATACATATCATTAGTGAATATACTCGGGTCACTTGTAGCAACGATTCGGCCACCATTTGGATTGTCTACTGTTGAGAAATCTATTGCTCCAACAACAGGTAGGCTACCAACCCATGTTTCGTTGACAGGATCAGGTGTTGGGTCTGTGATATTTGTTTCACACCAAGACCTGGGTGTACTCCATGCAATACCAGCCTGTCCAAGCAAACAATAAGGACTAATTGCCGATGCCCAATTGAGATGAAGCGCAGTTACTCCCTGTGTAAGAAAGCCATTATCACTCCTGATCCCGTATGGATTAGTGAAGTCTCTAATTATGGGAAGACGAGGTTCCTTGAGAGGATCATAAGAGTCAAGATCGAGCAGAACACCACCAGTGAATGAGAGTAATCCTTTTGTCTGATTTCCAATTGTAGTACCGGTTAAGAATTGACCCATGAGATAATTCAGTATTGCTAGTGAATTGTTTGCAGAACCAAAGTCATCAGCTATGAGTACGCCTCCTCCTGCAAGTAAATGCGTATAGACTACTAACGTGACATCAAGACTGAAATCTCGAACTGGACCCATAATGATAAGCACTGCAGACCCATTTTCTCGAGTGAGAACACTCATGGATGCCTGGATGCTTCGTACATCACGTGAAGTATCTTCGATAGAAACTCTGAATTGACTGAGACCATTCCATTCCTCATTATAAATGGAGAAATCTTGTGTATACACAGGTTCTGCACCTATGACGGTATACCCAGCAAGCATAGTCACTGGTACCCATGCCAATAGGAACAGGACAACTTGCAAGATTTCTTTCCAGCCCATCTATATCGCTCCGTGTTTCTTACTCCATTGGTGCACTTGTGTCAATCCGAGGGTAAAGATCAGTAAAGATTCGTAGTGCCGCTTCATAACGCTCACGTGTCATCTCGTGATGTGAGAAACGGGCTTCCTCGTAAGTTTGAACGAACTGCTCTATTGTGGGTCCATCAAGTGGAATTGACTGCAGCACCCGGTCCAAGTACTCGCGTGCGGTTTCTGAATGGGTTCGTTCGGAGCCCATCTTTGTACCACACATCTGCTCAAAGGTACGATACGCCAGAGTAATGGAAGCACCGTATTTTCCTGCATCTGCAAGTTTCTTGATATTCCGTAGTTTGGTGGGTATATCAATTCCTCTCGATAACACAACTGAGCGAAACATTCCTTTTACAATATACAGATACGCCAGTACAGCAATTACTGCTCCCACTAGCAGGATACCTGCAATGATTAAGTCAATTTCTTGCAATATGTTACCACCTTGTGTTTGAATCATAATTTCAAATGTTACTGAAGTTACTTGTGAGGCATCATCTGATGTAAGTGTGATAGAGAATTCAACAATCCCTTCAATATGACCCGGTTGGTCATAACTGATAACACCTTCTGCATCAGTGGTGAGGGTTGCAATATTTGTTCCATCAACAGTGAGTATCACAGATCGATCAACAATTGCATTCAGGTCAGAGTCAGTTAATCTAAACTCTAAGATAAAGGACAGACCAGGAGTCACAGTAGATGGTGACCTGTTATCGAATGCAATATCTGTGAAGATGTGTATTGAGTCTGCAGAAACATCTGAATCTCCATGGAAATAGGAGCTTCCTGCATAATCAACTGTGATTACAAAATAGCCATTGATAGACCAAGTTGTAGGTATAGTCACAGTAATTACGCTGCCAGAGCCATCTGGCAGGATTATTGTGTCGATTAATGTCATGTTAAGATAAATTTCAATGGATGCCCCATTGATTGGAGCCCCATCCTCATCATAGAGTTGGAGTTGAATAGTGAAGGTTTCTTCGGGCATAAATGAGGCACTACTCACTCGAACATCAACAGTAGAATCAATAACTACAATTATTATCCAAGATCCAGTTGTTGATACTACGTCACGGTATGGAGAAATTGACTCAATCGTGATGATATATTGACCGCTTGATAGACCAATGGGAATATCCAACTGGATTGAGAAATTTCCAGCAGCATCTGTGAAGTCTGTTTCAGCTGTAGAGCCGCCATCAACAAGTGCATGGATTTCAACAGAGAAGGCTGCGAAAACACCATCATTCTCAACATATCCGATAATTGTAATTGTATCTCCTCGTAAGAATGAATTATCAGTTGGTTGAGCATACATGTAGAGGTCAATATATTCGCGTACCTCTACATCTGCAATGTTTGTAGTGATATCAGGAAATGCTGCAGTAGGTGCGTTGAAGAAAACGAAGCCAGAGTTTATTCCAACAGTGTCTGTGTACGATATAAGATGAGCATAACTAAAGTTTCCAGAACCATCAACAGATTCAGTTGAAAGAAGGTTAGAGTCCCACCAAATTTCAATAGCATAGCCTGTCAAGGGTGTACCATTTGAGAAATGAGCAGTTCCCGAGATGGTTATTGTTTCCCCTAGATGGGCGGTTGTAATATCTACAGCTGCTGTAATCACAAGTGAATAGACTTGAATATCAATCGAACGTGTTAATGAAATCCCAGAAGTGGCAATACCAACGGGAGGAATGTACGCCCAAACTTGTCTAATCCCTAAAGTGGTTCCTCCTAGTACTTGAAAATTGGCTGCGAATGCACCGGTCCCATTTGTCATAACATCCTCCATCCAGAAGAATGCACCTAAGGGGTTTCCCCAGTAAAGCGATACTGAAGAAAATGCATAAGGTGAGCTATTTTCCCAAGTCACAATACCTGCAATAGTCAGATTATCAAGGACAATAACCTGTGCAGGTGCTTCCGGGGATACAGTGAATGATACAAAAATGTAACCAGGCGCTGTAATCTCAATCATTGGAACAAACTCTTGAATACCTAGAATCCATGGATAGGGTGCTGTAAAGCGCACCTCAAGGTCGTAAAATCCAACAGGCGTATCAGAGGGAATTTTCCATAACAATGAGAAGGTTCCATCTGATGCAGTAGTGGTACTATTAATCGGATTTCCTAATACAAGCAATTCTACAGTTACGCCACTATATGGGATATTTGATGGAACGTACAATAGGGTTCCCGCGACTACAACTGTGTCAAGTAGATTGTAAATTCCAACGGGAGTATTCAGACCAAATAGATCTGTTTGCCATTGCTCTAGTGTTAGAATTGTATGGGTAGATTCGTTGGAGGAATGTAGAGTTGTACCAGCATAAAATCCATACACATGAATGCCGGTTCTGATAGTATCGTAATCCATTCCTGAATAGATCAAATTCCCATTACCGGTTCCGTCAGTTGTGATGTTACCAAGCCAAAAGAGTGTTCCATTATCCCAGAATATACTCACATTTGTGAAAGAGATTGCAGTATCATTATGAGCATAGTACAGATAAGCGCTAACTGTGAGGGTTTCATTCTGCATGACAGGGTTGGGAAGCACCGTAATCTCTAGATTGATTGTATACTTGACAAAGGTGACATCGAAGTATTCTGTAACATTGTTATTCAAAAGATCAGTAGCATTGTATTGCAACCTAAAATTCCATGTATACTCAGAAAGAGGAACCATGATTGATTGATTGAAACCACCAGTGCTGTTAGTAGGCATATTCGATATAAACTGCCAGCTTAATCCGTCCCAATATGATAACTCGACTATCTCCCCAACTAACGGTGGGCTTCCACCAAGATATGATAAAATGCCCTGAATGTCTAGTATCTCATCAAGGTACAACTGTGTGGGAATTACTGTAACTATCTGAAGATCGTATTTGTTCAACTGGATAGGAGGTGCAAGATTTGAAAAGGCATCTTCTTCAAGCCCAGTCATTGAAGTCCAGTTTACGTGGACATTGACTAAACCAGTGTCCATACTTGTTGAGAGATTATATTGGAATTGGTAGTCACCATTAATGTCTGTAAATTTCTCAAATATGAAGGTCCCAGATGCATTTACCCAGTGGATGAAGACTCGTTCATTTTGAAGTGGTGTTCCATTTGAGAACTGGAGATGACCTGTAATTAGGACCGTTTCATTCAGATAGTAACTTGTGTCGTCCGAATTGACTGTTATCAGTGTGCCAGCTAATTCAATTTGTAGAGATTCATGCAGTGATTCACCATTTGCAATATTGGTGTAAGGAGAAGTGAAACTGACCCAGATATTCACCGTTTCTATGCTATGATTGAGAGGTATCTGATAATAGAATGCATATCCACCTGTGGAATTGGTCCATGTAGTATCAATAAGAATACCCAGAGGATAGGTTGAATTTGCCCAATACAACTCAAGTTGTTCAAACGCAAGTGGAGAGCTTGCATTCTCTGGGAGTGTGGCTATACCCTGAATTGTGACAGTTTGTAACAAATTGATAGGATCAGGTGAATCAGCTATTGTGATGGATACATCATATCGTTTCACAGATGTTCCACGATGTAGTGACTCAGTATCAGTTAATGCCGGAATAGGTGAGGTGAAATTTGCCCAGTAAGTTACAGCACCTTCATATCCCGCAGGGATGATATAGCTCACTTCGAAATATCCGCTTGCGTTGGTGAAACCGGACCCTATATTGGTCGTTGACCCAGCAGTCCAATACACGTCAACCCATTGTGAACCAACGCCCGAGCTATTCGATACATGCTGCAATAATCCCCGAATTGTAACGGTTTCTCCAATAAAGACAGGGTTTGGTAGTTGATTTAGAAGGATCTGTGTTCCCCCTGCTCCTACATCAATGGGAATTGAGATGCTCCAATTTCCAGCAATATACGACCATGGTGAGGTCCAATTCGCACGAGCGAAATATGTACCCTCACTCTGAGCAGCAGGAATAAGGTAAGTCCACTGAAAACCACCAGTCGAATTCAATGGCCGAGTGTCATTATCTTGAGTGCTAAAGAAGGTCCCCACAGTCTGTCCAGATGGTAGTAATGAGCCATTCAGAAAATAGATTGTACCGTCATAATTGATAGTACCTCCACCATACGTTGATGCCGGAGTGACGTACAAGTCAAAACCAACTCTTCCCCATACTGATACAATAGATTTGTTCGAATCAGCTGTGAATAGGCGCCAGAATTCATCTATGGGGTCCCAGTCACCAGCATAGGAAGACCAAACATCATGTGGTCCCACTGTCATTAGTACTAGGTCAAGGGGATCAACATAGACATCCAGTTCATAATAACCATACTCGTCAATGGGTGCATCACCGACAATAGTGTCATTCCACATAATCTGGATGAATCGATTACCATACTTGGAACTGTTGACTGGAATTCCACCAACAGTCATAACTCCATAAACATGCACTGTATCCTCCCATAATGCAACATGAGTTTGTAATTCCTGAGAGATGTTGAGTTCATGAGTTTCTGCTAAAATGACATCTGTAGGTTCTATTGATGCAAGTTCACTGGCAAAGGGTACTGGTGTACCCACAGCATAAATCTGGGTCGTATTGATGACCACGAAATAGGAATTCTGCCAAGTTGCAGATATATTATGGTAAGCTACAGTGGCACTACCGGGAAAAACATAGGTGAGATTTGCGATTGGAGGAGGTAATGATCCTCCAATGACAGCTGTTCCAATCACTTCATTATCGGTTTCATCATAGAAA
Organism: Candidatus Thorarchaeota archaeon; assembly: GCA_030612005.1. Lineage (GTDB taxonomy): Archaea > Asgardarchaeota > Thorarchaeia > Thorarchaeales > Thorarchaeaceae > SMTZ1-45. Next base: position 20,911 of record JAUWOU010000020.1, read on the forward strand.
GAGATTGTATCAGGAGTTGTGATGAAAACACCATCAACAGACATAGTGGCACTCAGTCCAAATGAAGTCCCAATCTCAGCCCAATAGAAACCGTCAGTTGGCCAAATCAGAAGCTCAAGTTCAGGAATTGGTATATTTCCCGGGTCCTCTCCACCACCCATATCATCAGGAAGTGGTGTAGGAATCACCTGTATCCATTCTCCGCCATCAAGATGACCGCTCATGGGTATGAAGACTTCAGCCCAGAAGACCATATGACGGATCATCAAGGTACGCATATCTGCTGTAGGATGTGGCTCCCCAAGAGCAAAACCACTAACAATGCGTGCAGGTATTCCTAGGTCACGCATGAAGACACAGTATGAAGTAGCAAAATCAACTGGGAGTCCATTTCCTCGTTCTAAGAACCAATCAGTAACTTCCTGACCATCTGGTCGATCTAATAGAGCCTCTACTGTTAAGTTAAGAGTGAAAGTACTTTGGAAATAAACCGTAACTGCCATGGCAGTTTCATAGGCATTTGTACCAACACCCACAAATTGACTGATATTATCAGTCACACGCTGTGTGAGGGGTTCAACTAGTGAGAGATCAGTGTAAATATCGTATTCCGGTGGGGCAGTATCACCTAGCTGTGCGAGAGTCTGAACTTGACCAAGGTCCTGATCCACAAAAGTGACTTGAAAACTTACCATAACATCTTCACCGGTTACCCCTTCAATCAGAGGACTGAAGAGGAGTGTTCCATAGTCATCAGTTTCAAGATCATAATGCAATAGTCGTGTTGGAATATCCGGCAAGTAAGTATTATTCACAATGGAGTAAGTTTGAAAAGAATCTTCAATAACACGGATGAAAGGGAATAGAGACGGAAGTGAGATAGAACCTACCTCAGCACCAGCAGTAGCATTGAAGAGTACTGTATAAACAAGGTTTGTCAGGTTTGCCACTGCAGAGGTTGGAATCAATTCTTCTCCCGGAATTAGTGGTCTAGTATTTTCAAGGGTCTTGGTCCAACCGGACCCATCATACTGGTCAAACGAATCCATCCGCCATAACTGACCCGGGTCCGCAGGCGCCACATAGAACACAGGTTCATCCATCCGGTCCAGTAAATCCTCGGGTAAGTCGTCAAGTTGAAGGTCTGTGTAATTCAGATTGTCGAACCAGCTACCGGTACTACCTGCGAATTCATGTGTGTATGGCCAATATTCAATCTGGTCATATTCATAATGAGGGTCCCAAGGTCTTACAACCCCATATTGAACCAGAGCAAAGCTATAGAGACCCCATACAATACTTGCAACGATAAAGATTGAGCTGATTAATGCTGTGATACCCATTCGTTTGCGGGTGGTTCCTTTAGCGCTCAAATGTTTGGTCCTCTTGTTTCCCCAGTATGGGGTTGGTGGTGATTATGACAAATATGGCGTATCATGTCACCCTCAATCGTCCGTATTTAGCAATTAAAGGCTATCTTGGTTAACCCCCATTCTCTTTATCGAAACAACCTGAGAGTACAAAAGGTCATAGAAATCATCCCTAGGTATCCTTTAGAAGGCATACAGGAGAACAAGATTCATGTCTGCAAAGTCAAAAATTATAGATTTCATGCGAAAAGAACTCTCAGGTTTCAATAGTGGAGCTCATACTTTCGATCATACAATGAGAGTCTATACTCTATCAATGCAAATCAGTGAAGGACTTCCAGTTTCTATTAGAGTTCTACAAGCTGCGGCTTTGTTACATGATGTAGGTAGACCAAGGGAATCTGAAACAGGTATTTCTCACTCAATACTTTCTGGGGAGATGAGCAAGTCCCTTCTTCATGAACTTGCGTACACTGAAAGTGAAATCGAACAGATTCTGGATGCAATCCGTACACATCGGTTTAGTGAGGGAATCGAACCAAATTCCATTGAAGGAAAAATACTGAGCGACGCAGACAAACTTGATGCAATGGGTGCAATTGGTGTCTTTAGAGCAATTGCGCAGGGAGTAACCAAAGGAAGAGAAATGAGTGGATTCCTGCAGCATGCTGATGAAAAACTGCTGAAATTGAAAGATTTGATATACACGGACCCGGGAAAGCATCTTGCTACAAAACGCCACGAACTCCTTCAGAAATTCGTTGATGAATTGAGAGAAGAAATAGGAGAAGATGAATTACAAAGAGACTCGTTCTAAATACAGTTCTAGGTATGATTCTTGCACCAAATCGTTCTCATCCAAACCCATGGTTTTCAGAAGAGATAGAATCCGTTCTCTAGCTGCATTCATACTATCTTCTCCTTCAGCAATCAACTCAAGCTCGATGTATTGTCCAACACCATCTACATCATCTATACTAGCAGTGATTCCATCAATATCAAAGAATGTCCTTTGTTTTATGATAGTAGCGACACGTTTGAATCCAGTATGTTTCAGAATAGCTGTAATAGGTTCAATGCTACCTAAATCTGCAGTATACTCAATTCTTGTTTTTGTTTTCTTGTCAATCTTCGGTCCTTTGTAAGTGAGTTCGATTGGAGCAAAGCCTGAATCAGAAAGTGATGAATCTCCGAGAGGTGTTCTATGTCTGAGACGAATCGATTCATCAGTTACGGAGAAAGAACGGCATGGATGATCAAAGTAGATATCGGACTGGGTTTCAGAGTTTAGTCTAACTCCTCCAGCCTGTATGATTGTTTCCTCTATTGATTCTATGCTAGCAATCGGGAGTTTTACTTCTACCTCATAGACCTCTTCCAAAATAATTTCCTCATATTTTCAGTAAAGTTCTAGCTGTTAGATGTTTCCATGCGTCACGCCACAAGCCAAATAACAAGACTGTAATCAAGAGAGCAAGCTGGTGTAAACGTGTCAAGAATTAGTAGCATCAAGTGTGCTAAATGTGGAAAAGAATACCACGAAGAAAACGTTCCTGCAAATGATGGTTGTGGAGGCAGGATTGACTTCAATTTCGATCTTGAGGCACTCAAAGAGATATTTACCAAACAAGAGCTATTCCAGAGGAAGTCTGGTCTTTGGAAGTACTTCGAGCTGATGCCTCTCAGATCGCGTCGCAATATAGTAACTCTTGGTGAGGGAAATACACCATATCTCCAAAGTAAAAGATTAGCAGAAGAATGGGGGATGAAGAACCTCTTTCTAAAGAACGAGATATTCAATCCATCTGGTTCTTTCAAAGATAGACCAATTTGTGTTGGCGTTAGTAGAGCGCTTGAAGACGGAGCAAAGACCGTTTCAGCAGCCTCATCGGGAAATGCAGCAGCAGCTATGTCAAGTTACGCCGCAAGAGCAGGATTGCAATCAGTTGTTTTTGTTCCTGAGGATGCCCCATCAGGGAAACTCATTCATCTTAGAACATTGGGAGCAAAAGTATTCAGAGTGAGTAAAGTACAGGAAGGTGTTGATCCCACAACGACTCTACTACGTGCAGCCTGTGCTGAATTCGGATGGACCCCAACACCATCCTTCGGACCGTTCAATTGCTTCCAGTTTGAAGGTACTAAATCTCTGGGTTATGAAATAGCGGAACAGTCCGATTGGAACCTGCCAGATTGGATTCTCTTTCCAACAGGTAGTGGAGGACTCATGGCTGGTACAATGAAAGGACTTTGGGAATTCAAACAGATGGGTCTTATCGACAAGATTCCTCGACCAGTTGTAGTTCAACCTGAAGGGTGTTCACCGATAGTACGTGCTTTCAATGATAGTCAGGACCCGTTGAACATCACTCCATGGGATTCCAATGAAACTGTTGCGGGCGGTCTAGCGGATCCATTCCCCTGGGATGGCGATGCTGCTTTGAAATATTTAGATTTGACAAGCGGAGTTGCAGTTGCGGTGTCTGATGATGCAATCGAAGATGCACTAGTTGCACTTGGAAAATTCGAAGGGATATTTGCAGAACCGAGTGGTGTAGCAGCTCTTGCTGGACTACGAGAGCTCGTGAGTCAGGGTGTGATTGGTCCATCAGACAACATAGTTGTTCCAATTACTGGCTCAGGATTCAAGGATTTAGCAACACCAGACAGATTAACTCCCGGTGTTCCTGTAATACCTCCTGAAACATCAGAATTGAAGAAAGCACTAGCAGAATACTAGAGGAAGATGAGAAGAATGGGTGCACATCACGAATTCATGAAGGAAGCAATTGAGGAAGCAAAGAAAGGTCTAGCTGAAGGCGGGATTCCGATTGGATCTGTACTTGTCATTGATGATAAGGTCGTAGGGAGAGGGCATAATAAGCGTGTTCAGAAGGGTAGTGCAGTCTTGCATGCGGAGATGGACTGTCTTGAGAATGCAGGAAGGCTTAGTGCTAGCGAGTACAAGAGGTCAACTCTCTATTCCACACTCTCACCTTGTGACATGTGTAGTGGAGCAGTTTTACTCTATGGTATTCCAAAGGTAATCATTGGTGAAAATAGAAATTTCCAGGGTCCAGAAGAGTATGTAAAGAGCCGAGGAGTTGAAGTGATTGTCTTGAATGATGATGAATGCACCACAATCATGGGTGATTTCATCAAGCAAAAGCCAAACCTGTGGAATGAAGATATTGGCGAATAATTAAGGATGGAGCAATATGTCTACAAAAGAACTGCGGCAGAAAGCAAAGACCCTCGCCAAAGAGCATGAGTATCAACAGTATATGATAGAGAGATATCTTGCTTTATGGGGAGAAGAAGACACACTGCGGTTCCTAGAAGCCTGTGAACAGCCAATTAGAACCTCAATTAGAATGAATACATTGAGAATGGAATCAGAGAAAACTGTTGAAAGATTGCAGAAGAAAAGAATAGAACTAGAAAAGATCCCCTGGTTATCTAACGGATATTATGCAGACTTTGAAGGGCACTCCACTCCAGGTGCATTTCTAGAGCATATGCTTGGTTTCTACTATGTGCAGGGCGTTCCATCAATGACTACCGTGGAGGTCTTGGATCCACAACCAGATGAAACAATATTGGACCTAGCCGCAGCTCCTGGAGGAAAAACAACTCATATTGCGCAACAGATGCATAATAGTGGCATAGTAGTTGCTGTTGAGATGGACCGAAGAAGGATATCAAGTCTTGAGAGCAATATTCTACGATGTGGTGTGACCAATGCAATAGTTCTACGGGGTGATGCAAAAAAGGTCGAGAGGTTAAATCTAGAACCAGACAGGATTCTTCTTGATGCACCTTGTTCTGGCGAGGGACTAATTCCCCTCGATCCCACAAGAAAGACAAGCAAGAGCATGGCAGATGTCAGATTTTGTGCAACAAAAGAGGATGAGTTACTAGATGCCGCAGTGACTGTACTTGCTCCTGGAGGTACAATTGTATACGCCACATGTTCTATTGCACCTGAAGAGAACGAATATATCGTTGATGAAATCCTGAAACGACATCCCGACATGAAGATTGTACCAATTCCGCTTGATTTTGGAACACCAGGATATTCTGAACCTTTTGGTGTAAGTCTTGACGAGTCACTGAAACTGTCTAAGCGTTTCCTTCCACACTTACATGGCACAGAAGGTTTCTTCATCTGTAAGATGATAAAGGAGGGTAAAGCATGAAGCCTGAACTCTTAGACCCTATTGAATGGGAAACCATAATTGAAGCAATCGATAAAGAGTTTGGAATTGGTGTGACAAAGAAACTTCTTGGCAAACTTACTCCAATGGCACTGGTTCACGGGAATTGGAGGAACATCTACCTCATTCCCACATCATGGATGGATATGCTCTTCGAAGAGGCTCCCAGTGGTTTTGATTACCATTTAGTTGGAAAACAGCTTGGAGTCATGACTCAAGACCGTTTTAGACTCAGTCTGCAGATTCTACCTGATTTAGTTAAACTGACAACAAAGGTATTGATTGTTTCAAAGCAAGGTGCCGAGTCCTTCACATATGGGAGAAGTATACTGAAACAGTCAGTGCTCTATATGGATTTCAATCTGAAGAGGGGACAGAGAGTTCTGGTAATGGACGAAGACCACTTTTGCCTGGGAATTGCTGCTCTTTCTATGGATGCTAGTAGATTGGGTCGATTAGGTAAAGACAAGCTTGTGGGAAAGAACCTCGTTGACATTGGGTGGTTCATTAGACGTCTTGGTTAGACGAACATGTCACCAGGTCTGTCTGAAGACTCAATGGACTTGCGCATCTTTTCAAGGCGTTCTATCTCGCGAGACTCCTCAAGCAATTGCTCTACATTAGCCTCTACACCATAGACCTCATTGATCTTCTCTAACATGGTTGCTGCAGACCTTGGATCAGGTCTACCCCTTGTTGCGTATGTGAGAAGGCCAATAGCAGCCTGTCCCTTCATCTCTAGTTCAGCAAGAAACAATGCAAGAGGTCCAGCAACAAAGAGACCTTCCTCAAGGAGTGGGACGCCCCAACGCTCCAACTTCGGTTTGTATGCCGAAGTGGGCACTGCGCGCATATCTTCATCATCTTCCTTGAAACTGGCATCCAACCCTCCAAGAAGCAGGGTCTCCTCAAACTCATTCTCTGCAATCCAGCTAGCTAGTTTGTCGATGAAACCCCATTGTTCCGACTGGTGTGGTTGGAATCTAGGAACAAGAAAAACCATCTTCTTGGGCTCATAGGAGTAGATCTCGAAGGGAAGAACAAGCTGTTCGTTTTCCATAGAAACGAAGAGTGGTAACATGTCACTCTTGATGTATCCAACTCGTTCAGCATCAAGGGTTCGAGTTAGATGGGCGGTACTCAGAAAACCTACTTCACCAAGACCATGAAATCCACAGACGAACGTCGAACCGGGCTTAACCTTGAAACCTTTCTTCATAATAATTTGGAAGTTCGAGTCCGTAGTTGCTACAAAAGCCATTTCTATTCAAGCCTCAACAACCAATCATCAAGTCTGCTGCTTTTGAGCCTTTGTATGTGTCAGCATAAGATAGACTGTTTTGTGGTTTCAGATAATTGAATTGGATTACGTTTTGACCCGTTGAGCATTTTTAGAACGGTATTTCGTAATTTGCACAAAGTACGCGTAAAACTAATAGCACCAAATACTATATCCTCATAGTTAATTATGCGCATTTGAAGGACGGAGTGGAAATAATTTGAGCACCCTCAGGGAACTAGCACTCCAGCAAGTTGCACCACGCTTATTGGAGGTATTAAGAAGACAAGGTCTTGCAAGCTTGACTGAGTTCCAGATAGAGGCAGTAGATAATGGAATAGTAAGAGGTGCAAGCCAGGTCCTCATTACGCATGATTACAATGAAGCCTATGTCATAGGTGAAATTGCACTACTAAATCGAGTAGCGTCCGATCACCGAGCTAAGGCATTAGTGCTCTGTCCAAATCCACACCAAGCAGAGAGAAGATTCAAGTCTCTGAGCCAAAAGTGTAGAAAGCTAGGAATTGAAGCAACCGCAGTAATAAGAAGAAGAAAGGCAACAGACAAAAAAGCAATTGATGGGCGAGTTATCGTTGCCACATACCAGTCCTTTGACATTGCTTCAAGAATAAACCCTGAGATTCTAGATGGAGTTGTATGTGTTCTTATCGATCGTTTGGACCTTATTGGACAACCTGAGTTAGGAGTTCGATTAGAAACTGCACTTGTGACCATTCTTGGAAGAAAAGATATTCAATACATCGCAATCTCTCCACCACTAGATAATCAGAAGGAACTGAGTGATTGGCTTGATGCAACACCTATTGTGGACCAGAAAGAAGATGTCAAGCGCATCTTCAGTGTGAAGGCTTTTGATGACATCAATGACTCACTAGCAGACCTAACTGAATTTGTTCACTACAAACACGGTCAGGTGATGATTCTCTGTGCAAACATATCTGCTGCCGAAGAGTTAGCAGGTCAATTGTCAGGTGTTTTTGATGGAGAACGCTCAGCCATCCTCGATTTGAGATTGAGTCCAGAACATCGAGATGATTTGAGACATCTATCGAGATTAGTACTGGAAAAATATCCACAATGTTTGATGACTGTTAACTTGGGTGAGATGGTAGCAAACGGCATAGCGTTCATCCATGAAGGAGTTTCAGCATCTCAGAGAAGAATTCTCTCAGATGCATGGGATGATGGACTTCTTCCGGTCATTGTTATGCCAATACGTTTTGCAATAGCAAGTGGGATACGTGCAACTGTTGTATTCTTGATGGGCGTTTTTATGCAAATTTTTGGCAAAGACTTGGTTCATGAAGAATCAGTCACTATGCTCTCTGAGTGGCAACTAAGTGAAGTACTTGGATCTGCAGGAAGACGAGGCGTTGATAATGAAGCCTTTGGAATTGTGGTTGTAGATAACAAGTCTGAACGCACAAGGATTCTTGACAAGTATTTTGACAAGGATCTCGAGGGTAACCTCATACCTCTGCTAGGAGAAGTCGACAGTGCAATGGATGAAACTGAGAATATCCAAGATCTTGTTCTCATGCAGCTTTGTGGAAAACATGGTAGTGAGGAAGACCCATTCTCTGTGATTGAAAGATCATTCTGGGGAAGCAGTAGCAGAGTCACCGATGTAAGTAACATAGAATCAGAGACGCCAGATGATACCTTAGTAGATTCACTTCTTGCAATGCGTTCTACAAAAGCAACGCAAAAGCGAGCTAACGATATACCTGATGATAGTGTAAAACTAGTGTCTGTGAGACCTGACAAGATTGAGGGTCTTGTTCATAGTGGAAGTAGAGAAATATGGCATTACGTTACTCTCCGATCGAAAGATGGTGTTTCATGTTCTTGTGAATCATGGAAGTATCAGGGAATCAGAAAACACAGACTCTGTAAACACTTGGTAAAATTCTCAACTTTTGCATTGAATCAAGATGAAACTAAAGCTTATGCCGGAGGAGTAATCGTTCAGGCTTTACGAGGCCTTGAGGTCTTTGGTGAACTAGAGGCAGATGGACTCATTACAAGGCGTGGCACACAAATTAGTTGTACACCTCTTGGAGAAAATGTAACTGTTCTTGGAGTTCCTGTCAAAGATGCCAAGATAGTAATGAAAGCTATCAGCGACAAACAATCAGATTTGAAATCAATACTAAGAAGACTAGTCCATGCAAGAAAAGGTATATCGGACACCATGGTCAAACAAGTACTTGATAAACTACCCGCTAAGGATATTGCCGATCTAGTCTGCGAAGATAATATACCAGGAATCATAGAGAACTGCTTGGAAGAATTGGAGTATATCAATTCCATTTTGTACAGGCTCATGAACAAGAAGAATCCTCTACGAAAAGAGAGCAAGAAGTTAGAGAAGAGTTTGCATGCTCTACTTAGTGCCATGAGATAACATTTTTACGGAAGCAGGCTCGTGCCCGCTTAGACCTTGGACTAGTTATCAAGCCTTGGTGCGGTGAAAATCAATGAAGCTGTTTGAACATGAAGCGAAGGAAATCTTCCGATCCTTCAATATGCCTACACCACCTGGTGGTGTTGCAAAGACCCCTGCAGAAGCAAAGAAACGTGCTGTAGAGGTGGGCAAGCCAGTTGTTGTTAAGGCGCTGGTTCTCTCTGGAAAAAGAGGAAAGGCAGGGGGAGTTAAATTTGCAGACACACCTGAAGAAGCGGAGAAATTCGCTGAAGAAATTCTTGCAATGAGAATCAATGACTTACCAGTAGAAGCAGTTCTTATCGAAGAAAAACTCGACATTCAGCAAGAAATCTATGCTGGTATCACTATTGATAGAAATGAACGCAAGTATGTGGTGATTGGTAGTGCCGCTGGTGGTATGTCAATTGAGGAGTTAGCAGAACAGAGCCCAGAGAAAATTATCAAAATGCATGTAGATCCAAACCTCGGTTTCCAAGCATATGAAGCACGTGAGATGGCTATTGCAATGGGATTCAAGGGTAAGCAAATCAACCAGTTAGGCAGTTTCTTCCTTAAACTCTGGAATATTGTTGATGCGTTCGATGTAGAACTCACCGAAATTAACCCTCTAATTCTTGCCAAAGACGGACGATTTCTCGCTGCAGATGCACGATTGAATATTGATGATAACTCGCTGTACAGGCACAAGGACTTCATTGAGAAGATAAAACGAGAACCTGTAGAACAGAACGAGAGAGAACGTTTGGCAACAGAGAATGACATGGCATATGTCGAACTTGATGGCAATATCGCTTGTATCTGTAATGGTGCAGGTCTCACTATGGCTACTCTTGATGCAGTATCTGTGTACGGAGGTAAAGCCAGCACATTCCTTGATCTTGGTGGCGGAGCTGATGCAAAGAGAGTTGAGAGAGGTATTGAGATTGCAATGATGTATTCGAATGTGAAAGCTATCCTTGTGAACATCATGGCTGGTATCACTCGATGTGATGATGTCGCAAGGGGTATCCTTTCCGCTCGAGATGATGGAGACATCAAAGTTCCTCTAGTCATCAGAATGGTTGGAACTAACGAAGAAGAAGGGCAAGAAATACTCAACAAAGCAGGAATTCCATTCCTCAAGACAATGGAAGATGCTGCTTCCAAAATAGTTGAGCTCGCAAAGGAGGTTGCATAGATGGCAATTTTGGTTAACAAAGACACCAGGGTAATTGTACAGGGTATTACTGGTGGTCAGGGAACGTTCCATTCTGGTGCTATGCTTGAATATGGAACAAAGATAGTAGCTGGCGTCACTCCTGGAAAGGCTGGAGAAAGCATTCATGGAATTCCTGTTTTTGACAGTGTCAGAGAAGCTAAAGACGCACATGATGCTACTGCATCAATCATCTTTGTACCCGCACCCTTTGCAGGTGATGCAGCGATGGAAGCGATTGCAGCAGATCTGAATCCAGTTGTCGTGATTACAGAACATGTTCCTGTGAAAGACGAGATTCGTATGATTCACGAGGCAAAACGAAAGGGAATCACCGTTATTGGCCCTAACACTCCAGGAGTTATTACACCTGGTGCTAAACAGAAAGTTGCTATCATGCCGGGACATGTCTTTTCTGCAGGCGAGGTCGGACTAATGTCACGTAGTGGAACACTCACTTACGAGATTGCTGCAGGAATGACTAATGCAGGCATTGGTATATCCACAGCCCTCGGGCTTGGTGGAGACCCTTGTGTTGGACTCACAACAATTGAAGCTGTCAAGTTGTTCGAGCAGGACAAGGATACTAAAGCTCTAGTTGTTGTTGGTGAGATTGGTGGAGATGCTGAAGAACGTGCAGCAGCCTATATCAAAAAGAACTACGACCTCCCTGTGGTTGGATTCATCGCTGGGAGAACTGCACCTCCAGGTAAGAGGATGGGGCATGCTGGAGCAATCATCAGTGGTAGTTCAGGAACTGCGGCAGCTAAGATCAAAGCAATGAACGATGCAGGTATTGCAGTAGCTGAAAAGCCAAGTGACGTCGCACGACTCCTCAAAGAGATTATGTAGAATTCAGTTGGGTTTGGGTCTGTCAGCTTGATGGACCCACTCAATAGAACATTGGGGAGTGTGCACTAAGAGCATCCGTCGCTGGGATTCACGAGGTTTCATCCAGTGTATCAAAACTTCGTGTTCTCTTGGTTTCAACATTACCATAGGGCACAGACGTATTGAGAACTATCTTGTGATGACTGCGGTGGATATTTCGCTCAGTCTTCTGAAAGTGAGATGCAGCTGATCTTCCTTCTCTCTTTGAGTTCTGGTAATTCTTTTGCCCCTCTCTCAGAATCTCGCTGATACTTTTGCATCCCCGTCCCCCCTCATACAGATGTTTTGTGGTCTTGGTGGTCCTAGTCTTCGCTAGATACGCTGTAGTAGACAGCCCAAGTTGTAATAATCTGGTGAGAACCTTCCCAGGGTGGAGAGGGAATCTTGTGGTCTTCATGGTAGCTTTTTACCAAATTGGTCGTTCTTTATATGCAATATGTAGAGTAATTTCCATTTTGTATTTTAGAACTAGAGGCCAGATTCGTAGAAAATAGGAGATTAAATAGTATTGACAACTACTAATCTTGTTAAATATGGTATGTGCTTAAATAGCATCTCAAAGACTGGATTTTGGAGAAATGACGGTGACACAAGAAATCCAGTGCCAGTCCTGGAAGCAAGGGCAGAAGGTTAAACCAAAGCCAAAGCATAACTCAATGACTGGCAAATATGGTATGAGTTCATCGCAGACAAAATATCTTGTCGAGTCGTTCACTCTCAATTCTGTTGAGAGAGTCGTTTCACGGAATGGGAGAGGAAGAGTTCCCCACCCAGCCTATAGAAATGATAGAGAGGGAATAACTAGTCTTTCATCCATCGTAAGAGGAACAGGAAAGAAGGTAAAGGAAGTAGACCTTAAGACCCTCACTCTTCACTTTGGTAAATACGTGAACGCTGTGAATCTCCTTCTCTCACGGATATACTCTAATCCTAAACGAGTAGAACAACTTGGTAAGGGACTATCAGAGTATAGAGGAAGAGCATACACTCGACTTATGAAAGAGAGAAACCTCTGCTATGAACACAATGAAGACATCAAGAAATTGGTCTATGGAAGACTACATAGAAATGTCCTTGAACAGATTGGCAGAATGCTCCTTGCAGACTGGACTCGAAGACAGTTGTTCGTAGCAGCTTTGAAGTACCTTGAGACCTCCCCTGAGGATACACTAGTTCTTCTTAGAAGGAAGAGAATACCTTCCTTCTTGATCAGAAAGGTTCGGGACTCCTGTGACTCCACCAAGAACAATGGCGCAGGGTATCATTATGCTATGGGTGTCCTTAGACAAGTTCGACTCGCTATTGACAGACATGTTCTTGAAACTATGGAGATCAAGATAGGTTGGAGAGCAAGACAACGGAAGAAGGTTGCATCCCTGCTGAAGAATAACTCCGCAGAGTATCAGCAAGTCTATGATATTGTAACAAAACTAGTCAAGCACTGGGTGAAGAAAGGCTATCCTTTTTCCACCCCCCAGCTCAGAAGTTATAGTCTTGATTTCTCTGCGAGTACCGAAAACTCTACAGGGCAGGGGTATTGGTTCACTCTGGACTCAGAGAGAGAGAACGAGATACTCATACATCTCAAGCTCCCTCCGGGAATTGATGGAAAAGGACATGATGATTCTCCCTACAAGGAAAAGACCATCACCTTTCGTTTCCTTGACTGGTTGCCCAAAGCTGCCAGCAATGACAGAAGGAAGGCAGAAACTGCCAAAGAGAAACGTGAGAAGAATCAGGCCGAGAGCCTGACATTTCGGGCTGCAAAGTTCGAGGATATGCACATCCAACTCATGAACACCATCCAGTTCCAACATACAGCTCATAGACTTGCTAGGTTGAAACAAAGAATAGGTACAGACCCTGAGGAGATTATCAGACTCCAAGAGAAGGTCAAAGCCCTGAAGAGGTCACGAAGGAGCGCTCCACCACGACTTCTCTTGAGGGGGCATAGAGTGACTCTCCAGATCCCCTTCCTCTCTCCAAATGGATATGTAAGTGATAATATCTTTGGAGAACGAGAGTACTCCACTAAGGCTGGAGCTGATAGGGGGCTTCGTGCTCCTGTGGCTCTGTCTGTGGAGAAGGAACAGTCCTTTGAGGACCTTCTCATTACAGTGGGTCATCTGGTGGAGAAGCGAGAGAAAATCAGAAAGCATGCGTACACACTCACCTCGGAAGTTACATTGAAGAAGAACAACTGGGACAAGAAACGGCCAGGACAGTCATACCCAACGCAGGTATATCGTCAAGATAGACAGATAGCTGCGTCGTGGAAAAAGATTCGTCGTCTTGACCATGAGATTGCCCGACAGGTGGCCTCTAGGACTGTATGGTTCTGTGAGGAGCACCGGGTGAAGAGGTTGTTCTTCGAGGACCTGAGGAGCTTTCAGGCTCACGCCGGGTCAAGGGACCTGTCGTATAACCTGAGCTCAAATCTATGGGGAAAGATCATCTACACTGTCCGCTACATGCGGGAGTCGCTGGGGCACAGTAAGTATAGTGTGTGGACAGTGAATCCGCGATTCACCTCTCAGACCTGTCATGTGTGTGGACAGCGAGGCGTTCGAGTGAAAGATGAGACCTCTACCACCGAGAGAAAGGGTGGGGAGTACTTCTACTGCGAGAAATGCGAAGAGCACTTCCATGCTGACATCAACGCAGCACGGAACATAATTCATGTTCAAGATTCCAGT
>JAUWOU010000202.1 GCA_030612005.1 Candidatus Thorarchaeota archaeon
AGTTGGAGCCCATCTGCTGTCAATATGAGTGATTGCATTTTACGTTCTCCCTTCACTATCTTCGCAATCAGATGAATAAACCCTTCGATATAACTGTGCATTTACACACAACAAGTCATCCTTGAAATATGAAAATGCAAACGGAGCAAACTTAACAAGACCATGACTACATGCTAATGATAATACAATGACCGATCCAGTGCTGTTCAATCGAAGGTTGAGTAAGAGCGAACTCAACACATGGATTAGCTTGGTTGAGAGCCAAACTGATTCAGGATGTATAAATAGGGCATTAGCTGCTGATTTTCTCGAACTTGAAGATACATTATCATTCGTTTCATCTGTGGATGATGAAATGATTGGTGGAACTGCAATCTATAAAGATAGAACTCGCTTAGGAATGATACTTGCATCAGTAGCAGTAAAGAAAGAATTTAGAGAGATTAGTGCGTATAATATTATCAAATCATCACTTCCATTTTTCAGAGTTGTTGCGATTAGAGATATTGACGCTCTAATTCCAGATGACACATCAAAGGAACGATTAGCTTTCCCAGGTTCGTTTGAGCTGGATCTGTGGACAAAAAGTGTGCTTGAACGGATTGGATTTGAAGAAAAGAGTAAACTCTTCAGCTACTCTATACCACTTCAAGGAGAGAATCAACAAAGACAATTAGAGAATATGTGGGACTCTCACACAAATATTGAGAATGCTAAGAAACTGATATGGGACTCAAGCAAGACCGCTGGGATGACAAATTCACTTGTTTGGACTGCTTTTGATTTTGCTGTTAACCAAGGTAATCTCAAGAGTGTTACATTGAAGGATTCAATGAAGCTTGTAACTAGCATCTATTATTCTGGAAAAACAGCAATCATTGGTTTGATTATTGCTGATGTTGACTTCACCGATGAGGGTATGGCATCCAGATTGATTGCAGAAATGATTAGAAAGACTGATGCAGAAAAATTGATACTACCACTCATTGGAGATGGACAAGGCAAATTGATTGAGGCATTGGCTGACGAGTTAGGTGGTTCTCTTAAGAGAAGGTCAATGACACTCATGCGTAAGCAGTTGTAGGTAACAACTATGAGAAACGCTTTTCTTGACACTCAACTTTGACGCCAGAGGTCATCCTATGTCCACGCTCAATGTGAAAAAAATTGGAACTGGTTTCCTTCTTGAATACGGTGATGTTAGATTAGCACTAGACACCGGAATCAAGGGAGAAACTACATTGCTCTCTCATTCACATGCAGATCACATTGGAGGATTGAAAGCAGCAGGTCATATCATTGCTACTTCTGGAACTTTTGATACTTTGGAAGCGAGGGGAAATATTTTCTCCAAGAATAGAACATTGATTCGAATTGGAGATACATTCGGGCAGATTGGTGTGAACATCACTGCTCTTAACGCTGGTCATGTACTTGGGTCAACGATGTTCCATCTTGAATTCAATGATGGGTTGACAGTACTCTTCACTGGAGATTTCAATAACGTGGATAGCTTTGTCCATAATGCAGCTAAGCCTATAGAAGCTGATGTTTTGATTACTGAAGCAACCTATGGACAACCAGAATGGGCATTTCCTGAACGAAAAGGTGTGTACGACAATATTCTCGATACTGCAACAACGATTATCAATGAGGGGCGAATTCCGTTATTCAGTGCATATTCACTTGGTAAATCTCAAGAAGCAATTGCGCTCCTTCAAAGTGGTGGGTTCAGAATCATCTCAGGAAACACAAGCATAGACAAAGTTTGTAGTGTCTACAAGAAACATGGAGTAGACCTTAGACATTACACATTATCATCCCTCGGAATGTCAGATATTTTAGAATCAGGAGCTGTTGTTGTTAGTGCATCTATTCGACATACTCTGAATAATATCCGTAGAAGCGGAAATAATGATGCAGCAAAGTATCTAGAGGAAAAAATGGAGAAGTACAGTCTTTCAGGATGGACCCTTGGAAAATTCCGAGAGAGAGGTTTTCCATTAAGCGCACACACTGATTTCAATGGGTTAATCGAATTTGCAAAAGCTGTAAATCCAAGAGTTGCATACATCTTTACTGGGAGTGCATCTGAATTCTCAGAGCACCTCTCAGCAGAAGGAATTAATGCAGTACCTCTTGAATAGGTGATTCAATTTGGAAGAGTACATGTCAGATATGGTTGAACCAGTCCATGCAGATTCATTCTTCTCAGTATCACAGACTGGAGAGATCCATGAGCGTCTAAACTTTGAATATCTTGACATGTCAAGATACTATCGAAAAGTTATCCGTGATGAAAAATTACTTGCAAAGGAAGTAGAAAAATTAGCGGACAATATGCAGTACTTTCTTGATAAGGAGAGAGTTGAAATCAATGGTGAACGAGTCAAGTCACGAGTTGATTACTGCGACATCTTTCTCAAAGGAGATACCGATGTAGTATCAGTTATCTATCTCATCGATTTTAGTGGAAAGTTTGTCAAGGGTCAGAATGTAATAGAAACTTGGCTTGAAGAGGAACAAGCACCCTACGATTTTGAAATCCTTTGGAGATTCCCAGTTGGAACAAAAATCATCGAAATTGAAACAACTATGGAATTTGATATCTATGATGATATCATTAGTCTCTGGGCGGTGGATGGGGATGACGTAGGAGGTTACGAGAAAATAGTTTTTGAATTACCTCCATCGACTTCAGATACAAGGTGAAAAGAAATGCAAACTGTTACGCTCCTACAATATCTTGGATGGATTCTCCTATTCATTGGTATCTTGCTAGTGTGTATTTCAGCCATTTCTGCTTTAAAAGATTCAACCTCAGAAGATAACGAAACACGTATTGAGAGTAAGGGTATCATACTTCTTGGACCCATTCCGATTGTTTGGGGTTATGGAAAGAGGGGATGGATGATTGCCGGTGCGATTGGTATCATTCTATTTCTCATATGGATTACAGTCTTCAGTTAGGCACTTCACACGAATTCTGTAAACAAACGCGCCATCGTCAACACCCAAAACCTGCGTTTACCTGCGATAAACAAGGCTATTCCTGAAATTGGGTGTATTACCTAAGCCATACCAATCCTCATAGATAGATAAAACGTCTAATTTCTTGGAGAAATGTAAAAATGATCTTCGTTTGCAGGTCCTGTGGTAAGTCATCAGTTGATATTGATATGGTTCTTGAAGGTGAGTGTGGATGCGGTTGCACTCATTTCCACTTAGTATCAGAAGACCGTTCAGAACTTCCTAAAGCTCTTGATGATAAAGAAATGCTTCGAAGAGACTTGCATAGTTGGATTGACCTTAATCTCGATTCATTATCACCTGAACACGTCGGGAATATTAGTGTCAAGTTCGAAGTTGGGAAAGACAATATTTTATCTTGATTGGTCTTTCTTGTCAATTTTATCTAGAGGACGTTCAATACTAGCAATCTGTCCTTCGATTTCTACGCTTAGATCAGTCTTTCCAGCAACATTTGCAATTCTCTGAACTGCCTTGAGACCATGGATGAGTGAATCCAGCCAGGAGAAGAGGTCTCCAGGATATACCCACAATTGGAATTGATCATGCAATCTTGCTGCAAGTCCTGATGGATTCAACCCTTCTTGTCGTCTTTCTACTAACCAACGACCCAGCTTGAGTTTTCCGTGGTCACAATCTGGAAAGTCACGGCACCCACAGTTGAAGAAAGTAGTTGCCCATCTGCCAAATATCTCAAACACCCATTGTGGAAGTCGTCCTGCTCCACTCTGTGGCTTGCTAACGTCACTTATCTCTGAGAACACTCCGGAGAATAACCTTGTTGGCATGTGCGTCCTGAATGCAGAATTGATCTCCTCCTGCAGTTTATTGCTAAGATAGACGTTCTCGAATGGTTCAAGTATGATGGCAATGTCTAGAACATTGAATGATTCTGTGAGCTTCAAGACTTCCAGACCCATACTTGGACTTAGAAATGAGAGAGTAGTAGCTTTTCCTAAATCCGTTGGATGAGCCTCTCCGTCCTTAACACGAATCATGTGGGTCTTTACAAGATGTTTTAGAGCCTCTGAGGGAGGAACAGACATTGACAGCATCCTCATGTAAGCTCTAGCTATAGATTTTAGATCCACCAAACCAGTAGAACAGATTGTTGCAAGGATTTGTTCAGCAGAGGTTTCTTTGTCAGCAAACGGCTCAACATCTTCAATTACACCATTTAAGAGTCGTACTGCAACTTCATCTTCCGCTCCATCTTGACCCCGGTGATACTTTCGTTCAGGCTGGACAATTAGATATACTCGCCCTCGGTCATGTTTACCCAATCGACCAGCGCGACCGAGCATCTGTTCAAATTCTGCAGTAGACAACCAATCTGCTCCCATTGCCAACGACTCGAAAATAACTTGTGATGCAGGGAGATCAACTCCAGCTCCAAGTGCTGCTGTGGTCACAACGCAGGCATACCTTTGTTTCTCAAATTGGCGTTCAATTCTTCTTCTTTGCATGTATGAAAGTCCGCCATGATAAACTGCACTGGACACTCCGTGCTCTCGTAGCCAGTCACTCAACGCTTGTGCGCGTCTTCGAGAGAATGTGAATACAATAGACTGACCCTTATTTCCAGCACTACTCCTGTGTCGGAATTCAGTACTAACAAGTCTTCGAATGATGTTTCTCTTTTCTTCTTCACTACGAGCAAATACAAGATGTCGTTCAAGGGGAACTGGTCTTCCTTCAAATTCAACAAGTTTCCAACCAAGTTCTTTGGCAAGCACATCTGGAGACCCAACAGTGGCAGAGAGTGCTAGGTACTGAGCCTTCGGAAAGTGGAATCTCATCCTCGAAATAAGACCATCCAATTCAGGTCCCCGTTCAGGTTCAGCCAGATTCTGAATCTCATCAATAATTACAGTTCCTACCAGTCCAAGATTCTTGATGTTCCCCGATCTGAAGAGCAAGTCCAGAGCTTCATAGGTAGCACACACAATGTCAGCTTTTGAGATATCAGTGTCAACGATTGGCTTGCCCTCTTTTCCAACATCAATCCTTGACATACCCACTTTTATTCCAGTTCTAAGTCCAATAGACTTGTATCGCTTACGAAATGAATTGTATTTTTCATTTGTAAGAGCCACCAGTGGGGACATGTATATCATTTTCTTGCCGTGCAAGGCTTTGGGGATTCCAGCTAATTCACCAAGTAGT
>JAUWOU010000247.1 GCA_030612005.1 Candidatus Thorarchaeota archaeon
AACATTGCCAAACGCTGATAAGACCAATACTGAACAAGCCTTTGAAACACATTGAATTCTGACATGCCTACTGAGCTAAAAGTGAAGCTCGAAAAACAGGGATATCATCTACTCGGGAAAAGAGGAGCATACAAGGCATGTCAATGGCAGAAAAAAGCACTCCTTACTGGAGATGTCTGTTACAAACAGAGATTCTACGGTATAGAGTCACACCGTTGTCTGCAAATGACCCCTGTAGTAGACAAATGCACACAGAGTTGTGACTTCTGTTGGCGGGTTATACCTAGTGACGTGAGCGTTTCTTGGGATCAGGTAACAGTTTCCAAAGAGGAAGTAGTTCCAGTAGATGAATTAATGGATGCCGTTCTTATGGCGAACCTACGATCTTTGGGTGGGTACAATCCAGATGCAGGAGCAAAGGTTTCTAGAGAGAAGTATGTTGAAGCTAGAGAACCCAAACATGTTGCTGTATCATTAGCTGGTGAACCTACACTACATCCACAAATTAGTGATCTAATCGAAGAGATTCATAGTCGAAAAATGACTTCATTCCTTGTGACTAATGGAACTCGCCCGGATGTTCTAGAGAGAATGACTCCACCGACTCAGCTCTATGTTACACTTGCAGCACCTGATGAAACTACGTACAAGAAGCTATGTAGACCTGGAATTAAAGATGGATGGCAGAAGATTGTAAAGAGTCAGGAAGTACTACAATCGCTCAACACAAGGACAGTTAATAGACTTACAATGGTATCTGGACACAACATGAAAAGTCCCAGGTCTTATTCAGACCTGATTCTAAAGGGTCAACCTGATTTTGTTGAGGTTAAGGGTTACATGTTTCTTGGCTCGTCAAGAGGGCGCTTAACAAGTGAGAATGCACCCTCTCATAGGGACATACGAGCATTTTCTCAGAAACTTGCAGATCTTACTGGTTACATTCTTGCAGATGAACAGATCGAGAGCAGAGTTGTACTACTGTCACAGAATAAACACATAAAGAAGCTATGATAGAGTAGAGAGTGATTAGACATGGAACTTTCAGACATTCTTAATGGTTTTAGAGATGAAATCGATGCTGATGATCAGGTCAGAGAGAAGGTACTTCCACTCAGTAGAAAGGCAGTTCGAAAATGCAGTGAATCTATCAAGATGACTCACAAAGGAGAGTTCGATAAAGCCAAGGCACTGGCTAAAGAAGCACACAAAATTATCACATCAGCCATTGATGAGATGCCTGCAAGTACCTTTGTGTCGAAATCAAAAACTATGGATATTGCGTATCAGGAATTAGCAGAAGCAGTCAATGTTTTGTCGCTCATCGAACAGGACAGGTTTACACCACCTGAGAAATATCAAATCCCTTCAAGGCCATATCTGAACGGACTTGCAGATGTTATAGGAGAGTTAAGACGAGCGGCTCTGGACTATTTACGACGTGATGAAGTAAGTAGGGCAGAACAATTTCTAAGTATAATGGAAGATATTCTTGAGGGGTTGCAATCATTTGACTATCCAAATGCTTTAGTTCCGGAATTAAGAAGAAAGTGTGATGTTGGAAGAGCTTTAGTTGAGAGAACTCGAGGCGACCTGACAAGAGCGGTAGGACAGGGTAGACTTGTGAAAGAACTTGCAGACTTCGAGAAACGAATAAGTAAGAAAGAGTGAGAAATGCTAATTGAGTGGGGATTAATGATGATTACACCTGACATATGGTTCACCCTGTATTCACTCTCCAAAAAGGGTGCAATACACACCAAGATCATCCTTACAACCAAAGGACTAGGAGAGATGATGGGTATTAGTCAGCAGACTGCTTCCAGACGGGTAGCATTCTGTGTAGATGAGGGCTATGTGACAAGAATTCACACTGCAGAAGGTATGTTACTTCAGATTACTGACAAGGGACGTCAAGAACTTATTCACATCATGACTAGTCTAGAGATTTCATTCACGCCCCCGCAGGATGAGATAGTGATAGAGGGGCAGATAGTTACAGGACTTGGGGAAGGCGCATACTATATCGATGTGTATTCCACCAAACTAAAAAATGCTCTAGGGTTCAAACCGCATTTAGGAACCCTCAATGTGAAAGTGATTAGTGACGAATCGCGCAGGGCTGTAGGAAGGATGAAGAACTCACCACCGCTTGTTCTTACTGGATTCCAGCATAAGGGTCGCACTTTTGGAGATGTAATCTGTTACAGGGTAAAAGTGAATGATGAAATAGAAGGAGCTGTAGTGATAGCACAAAGAACCCATCATAGTGAAGATATCTTAGAAATTGTGGCACCTGTAGATATTAGGAGTGCCCTGAAACTGTCTGATGATGATACTGTAAAGCTAATTCTAGTTCCACTTCATCTGGGAACCTAGAATCAATGACCAAATTCTCCAGTGAGTGGTACGAAAGCAACTCCACCCCAATTACGGCGGGTTATGTTTCCATCAGCATCTTTCTCAAGAAGCAAAAGGTCTTGAAAGAACCCTCTACTCCCAACCGGAATTAGCATGATACCTCCTGGCGCAAGCTGTTCGATAAGAGGTGTCGGAACATCTGGAGCTGCAGCAGCAACAAGAATTCTATCAAAGGGGGAATATTCAACAAGTCCTTTCCCTCCATCACCGTGTATCAATGTGACTCGATCATCGTACCCTGTTCTCTCTAGATTCTTCTGAGCAAAATCAATGAGACCTTCTACTATCTCAACAGTATAGATATGTCCTGGATTTTCTATACCTCGCGGAGCAACCATCTCTGCACACAATGCAGCATGATACCCTGATCCTGCTCCAACTTCTAAGATTTTAAGTCCAGGTTTGAGTTTCATGCTTTCACACATTATTACACACATATGTGGTGCAGATATCGTCTGACCCAGTCCAATAGAAAGGGGAGAGTCGCGGTAGGCATGTTCTTTGTTGGATGCATGAACGAACTCCTCGCGGGACACAGCTCTGACAGCTCTTTCCATCGCATCACTCTTGAGATATCCACTGTTCTGTAAACGACGGACTAAATCGTCCACTGCTTTTTTGTTATCGTCCTTAGACATTCGAATCACTAACTATGAAGACATGGATTCATAAAAGGCTTGCACACCGATACCCGAAACCTAGACAATCCTGGATATTAAGGTCCCTGACTGATGTTCGGTTCCTGCTTCACAGAGGTCTGCTTTGTAAATCCTAAGGGATTTACGATAAGTCTTACATCCTCTCCACAGGCGTTTTCAGTCTCCGGCAAACTGACGGCGACCAGATTGAGTGCGGCGTTCAAGTCCCTATCCACTTTCAATCCACACTCTTCACATTCATATTCCCTCTCAGAAAGGGATAGTTCATTCTTCTTATGTCCGCAGCTCGAACACCTTTTTGATGAAGGAAACGTTCTTTTTACAACATCGAGTTTTGAACCATACCATTGGCATTTGTACTCCAGCTGTCTTCGGAACTCGTACATTCCTACATCTGCTATCGCTCGTGCTAACCTTCGGTTCTTCATCATTCCCGACACTCCCAGGTTTTCGATCACTATCCTACTGTGGCTCTTGGCAAGATAGGTCGTCAACTTGTGAAGTGAATCCTGTCGAACATTGAAGACTTTC
>JAUWOU010000271.1 GCA_030612005.1 Candidatus Thorarchaeota archaeon
ATACCACACGGTCCAGACGGTTTCAACGACACGTTCATAATGTCTAATGAGGACAGGAGTGTATTAAGGTGCACGGATTTTTGAGTGCGAGCAGATAATCGATGTTGACACGAAGAAACGACATCCAACATGGACATCAGTCAACCATCTAGCTGAGGTCAAGATTTCAGATATCACATTATCACGGATTTTCAAATCCCGCTATTGTAATTTCTGAACTTGTTGTATATCCCCGAACCTCTATTATTCTTGCACCTATTCCTCCAATGATTCCACTTGGTTATGGTTTCAAGGGCTATTTTCGTTCTTGTTGAACAAGTTTGTAATAGAATCCATCTTTAGCTAAGCATGTATTGAGGAGGAACAAGATCCAAATCGCAATCAGAAAGACTGGGGATAAGAGGGTCAGCATAGTTTCTAGAAAAGAGATTGGGACCATAATTACTGTCAATTGATATGCCCAGTCTTTTCCGAGATACATTCCTAATCCTGCAATCAGGTCTAAGAATCCCAAGATCACAATCGCAGGAATTACGGGGAAAAACCCAAGCCATGGAATTAATTCTGACAGACCTAAGATGGGATAGAGCATTACAGCGCCTAGAAGTACAAAAATAGACTTCAAGACTTGCGCGATTACTGCTAGACCAAATACTCGTCGTTGAAGGGGTCCAGGGATTCGAATCTCTTGCGTATCAACGCTAGCTAAGCGAACAAAACTATAACCTCCATCCTTTCGAATGAATCCCAGTATTATACACTGAATTCCACATATCACAAGTATGAATACTCCAGCAATCAATGATACACCTAGTATTTGTGGGACTAAAATATGGAAGAAGCAGACTCCAGCTGAAACTCCCCACGCTTCAATTTTCAGGCTCCAAAACCACCAAGCAATAACCAGTTCGACAATTCCAATTCCAAAAAGTATACCTGATGCATTACTGATAACAAATGAGAGAGCGATGAAGATGATTCCTCGCACCACATGTAATAGTGAGTTTAGAAGCACGTAATCCGTTCTGGTGTACGGTTGTTCAACTGATAGTTGTACTTGGCATCCCATGGAAATTCAACGTTCATTCGAGCCCTCTCTATCCAATAATAAGAGAGCGGATAACGCATGCATTAGCCACTCTGATTATCTCATTCTATCTTGGTAGTAGATGTTTGGTGCATATGTAGGGGGCCATTTAGGTTTGTTATCAAGAACTTCTTCTATTTGTTCAAGAATGTCTGATGATAAAATCACACCTGATGCTCCAACGCTTTCAATGACATGCTCCGGTTTTGTTGCACCTACAATTGCTGCTGAAATCTCTGATTTTCTGAGAATCCACGATAACGCTAATTGACTTGTAGTGATGTCCAAGGATGAAGCAATCTCTCCCAGTTTTCTGACCTTGGATAGATTATCTTCGTTGAGTATGTTCTTCATTATTTCTGATGTTGCACCTCTACTATCTTCAGGAATACCATCATTGTATTTTCCAGTGAGCAATCCCTGTGCCATTGGACTCCAAACTGTGAAACCCATTCCATGAGTTTTAGCAACCGGCATAATCTCCAGTTCTATGTGTCTTGAGAACATATTATACAGTGGCTGTTCCACAATAGGTTTGTGCGCACCGATTTCTTTTGCGGCAGCATTTGCTCGTTCAAGTTGTGCTGCAGTCCAAACAGAAGTTCCCCAGTAATGGACATCACCTGACTTGATTAGACCATCCATAGTATCTACTGTTTCCTTGACTGGAGTTGTGTAATCATATCTGTGCAGGTAGTAGATATCGATGTAATCCAACTTGAGGCGATCCAGAGTCCCCTCAATAGCATTTGAGATGTTTATTCTGCTATTCCCCCAATCATTGATGTTGTCGCTAGTAGGCCAAAACACTTTGCTTGAGATAACCAGATTCTTTCTATCAACAGTTTCTTCAGCTAACCATTCGCCAAGAACCTCTTCCGCTTTTCCTCCAGCATAGATCTCAGCACAATCAATGAAGTTGATTCCATTCTCGACTGCAGTGGTCATGCAATCCTTAGCAACCTGATTCTCAACGGTTCCTCCATAGGTCAACCATGAACCCAGGGAAATTTCACTTATCTTCAGACCACTCTTTCCAACTTTTCTATATTTCAAAATAGGGCCTCCAACTGTGTGTAGTTGAAAACTTAACTATAAAAAAGATTACTTAGAGCAATTATTTCTGACTCTAGTCACTCTTAGGTTCCCAGAGTTCGATTCTATTTCCTTCAGGATCCATACACCATGCGAATTTACCCTGTTCTGTGTCTTCAACACCCCTTTTGTCAACATCGACCTTCTTACCACGTAACTCCTCTATGAACTGGTCAATATCGCTCACAACAAAATTGATCATTGATTCTGCTTGACTTGGTTCAAAGTATTTTGTATCTTCGGGAAATGGGGACCATAACGTATACCCCGGAGTATCTAGATTTTCCCATTTGAAGTAGATGTAGCCTTCCTTATCGGGTTTCAGGCCCAGATTCTCAATGTACCATTCTTGGAGTTTCTTTGG
>JAUWOU010000113.1 GCA_030612005.1 Candidatus Thorarchaeota archaeon
TCAAAAAAGGGTAGGTTCAATGATTGAAAAGCAGTACCCTTTTGATAGGTACTTTTCGAGTCAGTAAAATTATGATCATCTTGTGGCATGTGATCAAAATCACTCTTGACATTTCAAAACAAAGAATAATTAATTCGAAAATACGAAAGGTATTGAGGGAAAAAATATTTCACAAGAAAAATTCACATTATTGGTTCAGTATTCAATAGGTATTGGTAATGTTTGCAAAATAGAACAGGCGAACATCATTTATATCTCGAAACTTGGAATCCTTTTGACAGATACAAAAAGGTACCTGCATTATTCTTAAGATACATATTCGAGAAACAATGTATTATTAATAGAAATGCGGTTTGCTACTCGCTCAGAAATGGTGTAACTCAATGGTAACAATCTTCATCGTCGACGACGAAGCTATCTTGCATCGGTTATACAAAGATGTATTCAGTATCAAAGGGCATGAAGTGATAGCTGATGCTTTTGATGGTGCGGAAGCTGTTGAAAAATATGTTACTTTAGATCCAAAACCTGATGTGATTATCCTCGACCACAGGATGCCTAATAAAGACGGCATGCAAACGATGAAGGAAATCCTAGAGTTCGAACCAAAAGCAAAGATTGTCTTCATTAGTGCTGATGCCAATGTTCGAGAACAAGCGATGAGCAATGGTGCTGCTAGTTTTGGATTAAAGCCAGTTACAATCAGGCATATGCTGGATCTTGTTGAGAGCGCAGTAACCGACCAATAATAGGTGTTTACATAGCCAGGATCAGATGACCTCTAGGGGTAAAGTATGTTGAAGAATGAAGGTCATGCAGGAGTTATTATTGCTGGTGAAGTTCCTCTACTCAGAGTACTTCTTAAAATGGCTCTCGAAGATTCTGGCTTTGATGTTATTGCAGAGGCGGAGACTCCTGAAGGACTCATGATAGAGTGTAAAGGTAGTAGTCCTTCTGTAGTAATTATTGATTTCAACATGGAGCAAGAAGCTATTGTTAGGTTAATTGAGAATCTTCTTGATATTGACCCTATAGTAGCCATTGTAGTCATATCTGACTTGGTAGATAGCCAGACTGAAACCGTTCTAGCTGCAGGTGCCCGAGCTTTCCTCCAGAAACCATTCAGTATGTATGACATGGCAGAAATTGTCAGAAAAGTCAAACCTGTCTATTAGCTATCTTTCAGGTTCCATAAATCAATTCAATCTGGTAATCGTGCATCAGGAAAGGCTACAATCCCCTCTTTTCCAATTTTAAACATGACTCGTTTCATGGCGTGATTTGCTCCTCTCATCTTCACGATTCTTATTGTTCGAATGTAATCCCCTGCAGAATAGAGGGTGTCCAATTTCAGTACTCCATCACAAATGAAGAAGGGCATCTCATCATTTTGAGCAGTCTTACTTGCTTTCAGTTCATGTGTGAGTACAATGGTATTAGAACCATCTGCAATTTCTCGGATGAATCCATAAACAAGCTGTCGAATCTCAGAACGATTTCCTGCGAGTTCCAGAAGTGGACCAAGTCCATCGATGACTACTCGTTTTGCACCAACTTCAGCTGATTTCTTGCGGACAAGTTCAGCAAGTCTTGGGACAGTGAATGGTTGTTCACTTAGTAAAGGATGGTCAAAACTAATGACGTATTCATAGCTTGTTTCAGTTGGTACTAATTTCAAGTTGCCACTAAGTATTGTGAGTTGTCCTGATTCTTCAGCTTCCTTGGGAGTCCATCCAAAATCAGTCATATCTTCAGTAATCATCTCAGATGTTTGATCAAGAGAAAGAAGAATTACTTTCTCTCCTTTTTCCACTCCATCAAAGAGAAAATGCCAAGTTAAGATACTCTTTCCAGTACCCGGTCCCCCAGCTAGTAGAGTTGACCTCCCCTCTACATATCCACCACCCAACAAATCATCTAAACCTTTGACTCCACTACTCACACGTTCTTTTGTCATGTAAACCACTCTAAAGTGCTGTATGTATCGAAATTTAACCTTTCACAATTGGTCTAAACTGGCCTGAACACATCCATGATACCTTTATTTCTCGGTTTCCTAATGTATGCGAAGGAAACCACTAGAAGCCTTTTGATTGCGATTTATGCATAAAAAAGCGAGAGGAGTGTCCAAATATATCACTGAGAGAGGTTTTAGTGTAAATTGTCAAAAAGCTCAATCATCCCCGAGTTCATGATGTATAGAACCGGTCTAGAGGAATCTGAAATTGAGGAGATTACAAATCGGCTGGCTGTATATGCTCGTAGCACAAGGGATAGATTTTTGATATTCACAGATATTCTAATAGAGTACGTTGGAAGCGGAGAATTCCATAACCGAAGCCCTGCGTTTCTTGCAATGTGTGCAAAGGCTTGCTTCCTGAGAGGCATGTACGGATATAATCAGATTCTCGCTAAAGACAGTGATAATTACACTTGCAAAGGTTATGCAGCAGCAGCATACTGTCGTCAAAGTTTGGATCCAAGATGGTTGAATAATCTCAGAAACATAACGAACCAGATTTGGCAAGCGAAAGAATACATTGCATTTGCAGAGTTATCAGGTCAACTTGCATCTATCCTGATAGATCTTGGATACACCCACCACGCACAAGAAGTCGCAAGTGAAAGTATAGACAAAGTGACTTTTGCCACTTCTCAGGATTCAACTATTCGTACTATGGTTCAAGCCGCATTATTACGACCAAGGATAATTCTCGCATTTATTGCTGGAAATACCGAATCCTATGAAGAGGGACTAATACGATTAGATTCCGCTCACGATACAGCTATATTACTTGATCATCAACTAGCATTGAATGATATTCGATATTACCGGGCTATGGCTTTTGAGGATAGCTTCGAGCATGATCGTGCGATGCCACTTGCAACAACAGCTTTGCGACAGTATGAAAGAATGGGTTATCTCCCAGGTGTTGCCAAAGCTAGAAATCTAAGAGGTGTAATAAATCTCAATCTTGGTCAGTTGCAAGAAGCCAGAGATCAGTTCGAAGAATTACTAATCATTCAACAACAACTGAATAATCAGATTGGATTGGCAAAGACCCTCATCAATGTTGGTGAGATTGATAGAGCTCTTAATCAGATTGATCAGATGGAAACTTATAATCGCAGAGCTTTGGAGATTAGCCAAGAAGCTGAATATATTGCTGGAATTGCTGTAGCAACAGTGAACTTAGGTGATGTTGAAATACGAAAGGGAAATGTGAAGAAAGCTCTTGAATTCTATGATGAAACTATCAAGTTAGCTGAAGGCGCTGGTATGCGTCAAACTCTTACTCTTGCTCATTTCGTTGCAGGTGATGCCCATTTCCTTCTTAATGAACTAGATATCTCAATTGACAATTATAAAAGAGCAGAAAAAATTTCAGTTGAGATTGGTCACAAGCTCTATTTATTCAATGCTATAGTGAGTACAGTTGTTTCATTGTGGACAAAAGAAGAGAAACCTGATTCTGAAATATTGGACCTGATTCGAGCAAATATAGGGGAAACTTCTCATTGGCGAAAATCCTCTGACTCCTCACTTATGAAGGAAGTCCGTAGAAAAGTTCTAGAAGACCCAAAATCAGACAATGATCTTTGCATATTCTTTGATGGTGAAAAAACCTTTGAATGTAGAGTTGAGCGACAAGCTCTTCGAAAAGAATGCTTTGGTAATTTGTTCTGGATGGGTAATCTCTGTCCACATTTCAGTGATTTCCTATCAAAATTGGATGAATGATTTTTTCTAAATCATTGCGTGGAGATTCTTCAAGAGAATAAATAATCTGAATAACATCAGAATAAATAAGCGAGATAGCCTTTTATTCTGAAAGATGTGTTTGGACATCGCGCAACTTAGGGGACAGACTATATGACCGTTCAGGGTGTTATCCCACCCAGTATAAGAGATGCAATAGAGTCTACAACAGGCTATGTTCTCATGGTGGCTGGAAAACCAGGCACTGGCAAGAGTCTGTTTGTATATGAGATATTCAGAGAATTCTCCGATTCCTTTCTTATCTTATCAAATGCAGAAGCAATAACTGTCGTAGAGAATGAACTTTCTTCCCTTCCAAAATGGAAAGAACGCCATTTTCCTGCACAGTATTGGAGGAAAATTCAGGGGGACCCACTTCATGAATTACCATTACATGAACAGTGCTCAAAGCTCCTAGGCAACGATGAAATCAATTGCGATAGTTCAATTGTTATCATTGACTCTTGGACTGACTTTCTTATGCCTGTCCAGGCAGACAAAAAATATGAGATTCAACAATCTCTCATATATGCTGCAAGAAACGAAGGAAAGAAACTTATTCTTGTTTCTGAAGAAGACTGGGGCGAACCTGAAAATCGTCATCTAGATCATTCAGTTGATGCGATTATACGTCTTGAGAAACTATATGATAATCAACGAATGTATAGGCAACTAAGTATCGATAAGATGCGCTCTCGTTCAATTAGTCAAGACACATTTCTCTTTACGCTAAATCAAGGTCATTTCAGTTACATTCCTTGGCATAACCATCAATTTCCTCCAATAATGCTAGAAAGAGAACCAATTGAAGATCCATCAACGAAGAAGGTTTCTACAGGAAATAAGAGTCTTGATGGAATATTAGGCGGTGGCTTTGAGAAAGGAATGCTGAGCTTGGTCGAGGTTGAAAGTCTTGCTGCTCCTTATCTGGAAACTATTTACATCCCCTTTCTCTCAAATCATCTCCAGCTAGGCAGGCCTGCAGTAATTTTATTGCCGGAGGGTTGGTCTCCGGAGCGATTTATGCAAGGTCTTAGCTTCTTTATTGATTCAAAAAGTGTTGAGAAACAAGTTGTTTTCTTTGGACGTCATGTTCTTAGTAAACATGAAAATGTGCGAAGTATTGATGATGATCCTTGGAAAACATTACAAGAAATTAGATACGAGGCAACCCAGCTAGAAAAGGAATTCAATAAACAGGCCACTGAGCTGTTTTCCTTGACCACATTGGAAAATAAATATGGAATTACAGATGTTAAAGGAATGATGGCAGAAATTACTGCTGCTCTTCCTTCAACTCAAAGAGCCACTGTTACTATTCTAAGTAAGCAGCAAGCTCTCAAGAGTGGGTCAATTGCACACAGTATTCATTTGAAAGTCCAAGAACTAAGTGGAGTTCTAAGTATTTTTGGAGTAATCCCACGCACGAATTTCCTAGCAGTTCGTCCAATGCTAGCAAAAGGTTTCCTCGATTATGAATTGATACCAATAGTATAAGGTGAGTAAAATGAGCTCTAATAGTAAGAAGATACTTGTAGTTGACGACGAAGAGCTGACTACACAGCTGGCCAAGACATTCCTAGAGAAACATGGATTCAACGTAATCACCGCTTTTGACGGTGAAGAAGGTCTTAGAATGGCTAAGGCTGAAAATCCAGATCTCATTCTCCTAGATGTGATGTTACCATATATGGATGGATTTGAAGTTTGTAAAAAGTTGAAAGAAAGTGATAATTTCAAGAATATACCCATTTTGATGTTTACAGCAAAAGGTCTCATTAGTGACATCGAAAAAGGGCAGGCTGTCGGAGCTGATGAATACATCATAAAACCCTTCTCAGGGAAAGCACTAGTTGCAACAATAAGAAAACATCTTGGAATAACTGAATAAAGAAGAGTGATATATAAAATGGCGGGAGAACCGAGAGGAATAGGTTCAGATTCCAGCATAATAGAGAATTTGCTGACTAGACCGCCACCTGGTTATGTCTTCCTTGTTATAGCTTCACAGGATAGCCATTATGATCTTTTCATGCTTACATTGATCCGCAAAGCTCTCGAACTCAAATTAACAACACTTGAGGTTGTAACTGAGGCTCGTAATAGAGTGCTAATGTCCGAGCTGGCTCAGATGCAAAATGATGACTTCCAAATTCTTGAAGTTGGCTATGGTCAAGAAACCCTGGGTGTTCACACGTGCTCACCACATCTTCATGAAATAAACATACAACTTAGGAGTCTTAGAAAGGACATCACACCGAATTTGATAACATTCGAGGGACTCACACCCCTATTGATTGATTTCTCAGCACGAGATGTAGTGCAATTCTTCAAAGAATGTGTGGAAGAGAGCATCAAAATTGGTTCAAATGAATTCTATCTTGTACATGCCGAAACAGCAGATTCAGTCACGGTCAACCAGCTCTTTTCTCTTGCACAAGGAATTATTACTCTTTCAACATCCAGAGGCAAGTATTATCTAACCGTGAAGAAAGCAAAAGGTGTCGAACTACCGTACAACTCAATAGAGTATGTACCTGAGATGTCAAGTGCTAATAGGTCTGATTGGAAAATCATCTGGAATTGGTAGAACATACATATCTGTTTGGTGAATTAAGTGAATAAAGATGTAATAGTTGTAGAGAATCTCACCAAGCACTATGGCTCGTTAAAAGCTGTAGATGGAATCTCATTCAAGGTAAAAGCAGGAGAGATTTTTGGAATTCTTGGCCCAAATGGTGCCGGAAAGACGACCACAGTTCGCATGATGACTGGAGTAATATCCCCAACTTCTGGCAGTGTCACTATACTTGGAAAAGATATACGAGAGCATGCATTGAAAATCAAAGAACAGATTAGTGTCTTGCCTGAAACAGCAAATGTGTATGTTGACCTGACAGGCCAACAAAATATGGATTTGTTTGGGAAACTCTACGGACTAAATAACGATGAAATCACCTGCAGATCAAGGGAACTCCTCAAGGAATTGGACCTTTATGAACACAGACATCGTAAAGCTCGGTTTTATTCAAAAGGGATGAAGCAACGATTGAGTCTTTGTGTTGCATTGATACCTGACGCGAAAGTTCTATTTCTTGACGAGCCAAACTCCGGCCTTGATGCCGAGAGTTCAAAGCAGATTAAGAATGTGATTTCTCAGCTAGCAAGTGAAGGTCGAACAATATTACTTACAACTCATAATATGATAGATGCTCAAGAGCTATGTACGAAGGTTGCAGTGGTTAACCAAGGACGTATTGCAGCAATTGATTCGCCGATTAATTTGCGGAGAACCTTTCAAGAACGACAATATGTGATTGTCGAGTTTTCAGAATCAGTATCTGTCGAGCAGATAATGACACTTCCTGATGTAAATGAGGTTCGAAATCTTGGAACAAGATTACAATGTTTTACTTCTCAGCCTGGTAAAGTGCTGATGGGACTTGTCGAAATAGCTAAAGAGCAAGATATTCAGCTAGTTTCAGCGAATACTGAATCAGCGACACTTGAAGATGTATTTCTCCGACTTGTGAATAGTAAACATAACTAAGAGGTGATTGTAGATGGAAATTAAATCGTTACAAAAAGTCATAGCAATTGCCATCAAGGATATGAGAGTCTATTATTTGAAGGGACCCACGATTATTTTTGGGCTACTGTTTCCTTTCTTCTTCTTTCTTTCGTTTATTATTGGCAGAGAGATGAGTCCTACCGTATTATTACCTGGGCTTACTGCTATGGTGGTTTTCTTCTCTGCGACAGCTATTGGTCCAGTTATCTTTCCAACTGAAACCCGTGCCCACACTCTTGAGCGACTTGTATCAATGCCCATTCCATTATGGGCGATACTTTTAGGTGATGTCTTGGCATCAACAGTTTTTGCGTTGATATCAAGCATAATCCCAATAATTCTTGCACTTTTGTTTATCCCAGTGACTTCTAGCGGGTTAATTCTGACATTTATCGGTGTATTGATTGGAAGTATATGCTTTTCTTACATGGGTCAACTGATGTCATCTCCTCCGGTAGACCAAACTTCCACCATTATGATGATTAGCACATTGATCAAGTTCCCACTTGTATTCATAAGTGGAATTTTTGTTGTAATAACCGCGATGCCGGAAGCTGTTAGGTTTATAGCTCTTCTTTCACCACTGACATATCTAGCAGACCTATTTCATGCTTCATTCGGAGGAGTTTCATTGTTTGATCCAGTTCTCGATATACTAGCTCTTTCAATATGGACAGTTGGATTTGTTACTCTGTCCTTGCTGGCTCACCGTAGAACTATCGAACGACGATTATAATGAGAAATGCCTAGCTAATCAGGGCGGACAACGAACTCTTCATCCTCATCCTCTTCGGTGTCATCCTGAGATTTCTTTGTGATAATATTCCCATGAGATTCGAACAAACTTTCGAAGAGCTTAATCGTTTGTTTCACAGTTTCTGTCCAAATATCATGTGGGTCTTCTTGGGGATCTGATGGTCGTTGTCTGATTGGATCAATTAACGCACGTACTTTCTGACAACTCTCTTCATCCCATTCACTTTGATCCATGATCTCTTCGATCTTTCTGATAATCTTGCCACGTAGGGATGTGAAGCGCATCCTTTCCTCGTCTATACTTACTAGTCGTTTGTTTACCTTGCCAAGTTCACTTAGAAGGCGTTTTACTGCACTAACATCGGGTCTTGCCTCTGGAATGATGAATCCTTTTGGAATAAGAATTCGACTTGTTTTCTCTCTTCGAGTAAGACGAACAGTAAACACATCTGGTAAGATAGTTGTAGAAAGTCCGAATCTTGCATTCAATCGATAATATACTCTGTCTGGACCCAGTTCACTCTCACCATGATATCGTTCAACTAATCCTGCTTCCTGTAACGCATCTAGATGTTTGAGTATACCGCGATAATTTGAACCCAATACCTTGCTCAACTCGTAAGGATATCGCGCGTCTTGAGCGAGTAGCTGAAGTATTCTTCTTCTAGTTACGTTTCCGAGAGCCTTGAACACTTTGTCAAGTTCGCCAGGTCCTTCTTTTGACAATTTTTAATTCCTTCTCCTATTTCACTGAGATATCACTGATTATTAGAGATAGTCAACTTTCTGCCATATAGTATACAAGAATGTTAACCATTCAATATAGAGTCTATCTGGTTCCCAGAACTCTATGCCGGAAGGTGACGTCCACTCTGGATAGATATCTTGTCCGTTATTTTGTATCATCAATATAATTTGCACTCCATGCGCTACATCTATGATACCTTTGGTTCCTTAGTATTTAAGGATTTTCTAGTAGTCGTTTAGCAGGTGCTGATTTTGATTGCTGGATCATTTCAGCTGGTGGATCTGTACTCTTTGCTTGACTTCTATATCGCTCAAGGAGGGTCTCTCCCTTCTCATATATTGCACCCTGCCCAGTAAGGAATCCACTTGAAACACCTTCCTTTGTTGTAATTACTGGTCTTGATGCTTTCATCATGAGGTAACGCAAAAACTCAAGATCTGTGACTTTTCTGCCCATTTTTCTCTGATATCTCATCTTTTCTTCTTCCCAAGTGAGAATATCATGTTCTGTCAGCCCTTTGAAGAGTTTATTCTTGAGTTTTCCCTCTTTATTCATCATGGAGTAACCTCGAAAAGTTAACCAAGGTTAGAAAGATAAGATGCTGATATATTGCCTTGTGATACTAGGAGAATACTTGACAGTAATTTACTATCTTACTCTTGTAGATCTAGAAGATTCACATCTATTTGCTTCTATATATGCAGATAGCATAGATGACCACTAGGACTGCGATCAGAAGCATGATTCCAAACATGTCAATTACATATACAAAACCAACTATAGCTGCTACTAGAATAGCGAGTAATCCTCCTATGATAGGACCAGCTTTTCCAAAGTATTTGATTAGGTATCCGATAAAAGTATCATCTAACGACATTTGATAATTGCCTGCGTGAATGGATTTAAGGTTCTTCATTTACTTCTTCTTACTCATCATCTCACTGAGTTTGGGAAAGATTCGAGCCGTTTGCAGCATGTAATCCTCATAGTCCTTACCAAACTGTGCGATCATCATCACTTCGCGTTTTCTGCCAACCTTTACTCATCTACTTTCCTTGTCTGCATCCGCAGTTGGAGCTTCTTCCTCCACCTTTTCCTCTTCTTTTGCAGGTGTAAACACTGCTGCAATTTCTTCTTTCTTTTCGGTGGAAGTGTGATGATACAGACTTTCTGAGGAAGTCTTTCTGAATTGTGTGACAGCAGTCCAAGTTGCTGACTTATTAGCTAGTGAAGTGAGACCTTTTACTTTGAACATAACAAAAGCTGAAATGACAATAAGAATGATGTTAATTGTTAATAGGTAAAAGGAACCGATTCCGACAAATAAGACATTCTCGATACCGGTTGCAATACCAAGAACTACCATCATCGAAGCATTCACTGCTGGTGGCATAAGTGCAGCTGATATAGCAACACCAACTAGTGATGACATGTCACCTTTTGTAACTGAAACTGCAACTGCCGCCCCTGAGAATATTGCTACTCCAATATCTAATGGTGAGAAACCTGCACGTCTGGTGATTTCAGTGATATTTGTAACTGTTGGTCCTGTACCAACATCATTTACGATAATTGCTACTGTACTTGGATCGAGCAGCAAAACGATTGCCATGACTGCACCCACTGAGAGTGATAGTACAATAGCAATCTCTTCATTCCTTGTACCTTTTAGTAAGAGTGAGTTGTTTCGAACAACGTAACCAAAAGCTATCTCAAGCATTGGCCCCATCAAGGGACTCAGAAG
>JAUWOU010000008.1 GCA_030612005.1 Candidatus Thorarchaeota archaeon
ACCCGAGAAGTTGCTTGGATGAAAAAGAAATTTTGGGCGGCTGAAGCCAAGTCCGAAGACTGACCTCAACAGCCTGTTTATTCTATTACTTGCGACGATACATCACACAGACGAGCACAATAAGAGATACAACTCCACCAACTATCAAGTAGAGAGTAAATGGATTACCTTCACCAGTAGGAATAGTGGTAGTTCCAGTTGAAGAACTCTGATATGCACTTGTGTATGCAACGAAGACAGGATCGCAGATTATCTCATGGCCACCCCAGTTCTCGTAACCAGCTGTCATGAAGAGCATGGAAGCTTCAACATTCCAGTTAGTTACTGTACTGCCTGATGCAGACTCATACATTAGACTGAAAGCACCAATAGGAGCTGTAGATGATCCAGATGTGTAGACCGTAGAATGTCCATCGCCACCCCAAGTATATGGGAGTCCTCCCATTTCTACGCTGGCATAAGGACTGTCTTCAGAACCGAACTTGTAGTAGTCCGCATCCTGACTTGCACCATTGTTATCACTAACAGGTTTTTCTCCAGCAGTATATTGTGTGACAGTTCCAGTAGCTAGAACTCCAAAGAAGTTCACTGCTAGGCTACGTCCTTCTAGTACACCGTTGTCGAAATCGTGCAGGGTCCAGTCACCAATTGTCTGGTCAACCTTGAATGAAACAGCGTGATTCCATGTTAATGGGTCCTCTGCATCATAGTTAACCATGTCAATACTGAAGTGGATATCAAATGCCATCTCGTCGATGGTTGCACTAGTTACCCAGTAGTCGAAGTTGGTAGAATTCAAACCAATTGAACCCTCATAGGACTGTCTAAAGTCCCAAGCACCTCTCAGTGCTGTTGAGTGTTCTACCCTCAATGGATAGATAGTCACATCAACATCGCTGATAGTTACTCCAAAATCAATCTCAGTATCTGGACTGACAAAAACATTGCCTGAGTTATTTGTTGCACCGAAGGGTCTCCGGAGCTCCACATCACCGACTTGATCAATAAGGACCAAGTGAGTTACCTCGTCGGTCACAACCTGACCTCTTTCAATTGAGAAATCAGGAGCGCCCTCAGAGGGACCTAGTCCATCATTGAAAATCAACAGACCAGCATATGAAGCCCTGAAGTGAGCTAAAGTAGCTTGATCCTCTGCGATACTTACCCAGAAGTTCTGTGTAGTACCCCAAGCAAACCAAGTTGTTGTCCACTTGCCATCTTCAAGTCCTGGAATAGATGATGTATCAAGAGTGCGGTTCTTGGTTAGCCAAGACACGTACTCATATCCGGGAGTAGGTATGTCGCTGGTCATATTTGCCCACATGATATCTTGAATATCAGACATCTCACTAGCATTGACTGATGTTCCATCAGAAGCGTGGTACCAATAGAAGGTCTCGTTCGCGTTGAACCAAATGTTCTGTTCTACAACACCCATCCAGTTAGAAGACCAAAATTCGTCGCCAGCTTCACCAGGTGTGGGATCAAAACCAACTCCGACCCACATTCCTTCAACTGTGGTATTACCCCAGTCTTCCCAGAATCCAGTTCTTTTTACAAAGTACTGGTCGTCAAGTGTATACAAGTTACCATCAAGGTCGATTGCACCATCCTCAGTTACCGTCCAGATTGGAGGGGTGTAAGAAGGCACATCTCCTAGGCGAAGATGTCGTGGGCTCCAAAGAGTTTCACTTGAGATGTCAAGTTGGCGATACTCATCAGTCCATTCATCTACAATAGCATTGTATTGTGCAATAGTATATTCAGTTTCATTCAGATGATCTGGATAGGTCCAATGAGTTGTATTCCACCATCGAATATTCTGAATTTGTCCGACTTTAATCGTAGCCCTATCTATTACCATAGATGGAGCTTCTGCATCAAAGCTGAACTCAACGATAACAGTAGTTAGATCCTCACTTAATGAAATCGTGAAATCAGATACGTTCCAATGATTTCGTGGAATGGGAATACTCCAAAGGAATACTCCACCAATCTCATACATCGTAAGTCTGTAGAGAGTACTTGTAATTGAAGCGTCTGTATCAAAGTCCAACACCATTGTATGAGTGATGTCAAGTCGCCAATAGTGAGTATCATTGCGATCCATGATTGATCCACTAACCGCAATTGTCACATCCTTCAACTCAGATGTCAAATTGAAGAATCCATCGGGGACTGGTTCATATACAACCGACCCGTCAATCAAGTTGATATCTCTATGTACTAACAGTGTCAGATTAAGAGGGTCACCCTGTTGTGCTACATTAGCAATGTCACCCAATGCGTCATAAACAAAAGCTTCAACGAATGCTGTGCGAAATGCTAACTTCATTGTTTCACGAGTAGTAATCTCTGGTCTAGCCACGAGTGGATTTCCATCCACATCAAGCACTGTTACCAAACCCATCTCAGGGCGGATTATACCTCCATAATCCCAACCTGGGTCTAAGTCAGTTTCATTGGTGAAGTATCCGGCCCATTGAACTGTATGTCGACTATCAAAGATACCAGTCTCTACAGGATCAGTAACATAGTATTTTGATAAATCAATAGTGCTGTTTTCGACAACTGTCAGATGTGGGAACCACATCCCAAGACCACCACCAAGATCAAGCCATTCCCAGACAAGATCAAGGTAACCGGCAACAACATATGCATCGGTTTCATTGACTTTCAAAGCCATCGTAGGATAAAGGTCAACAGAATAGGTATCATTGAATTCAAGATTTCTATCAAAGAGAACACTATCACTTACGCTAATAGATTCAGGGTATGACCAGTTCACTGCAATTTGGTACGCAGGGTCCCAAGTGAGCTGAGTGAATGGTATTAGTGTACTGCCGATTTCAGCGCCAGACATCATTCGGACAATGAATGTATCATTTACATCAGCATAATGTAGGAGTCTATCAGTTTCATCAACTATCTCTGCATAGTAGTAATTGGGTCGTGAAAATTCAGTAGGATTCACTGCCATGCCTAATCCCATTGGAGGACTTGCATATCGTCCCTCTGTGGCTGCGGTTAGCCATGAAGACGATACAGGTCTACCTTCGGTATCAATTACTTGCATACCAGTTGTTAAGATACTGGGGGCAATCGCTATGTTGTAAGAGATTGCAAAGATCACTTCATAGTAATCTGTTTCTTCAGTAAATTCAGAATTCAAAGAATCTAGAGTAATGAAATTTGAAGGTCTTGGTTCTTCAACCCCAGGAGCGTAAGTGAAACCTAAACTGTTCCATCGGTCAGAGGTTGCGTTGTATTCCAAACCAAATGCTGGTGCTCTAGGACCAACTCTAGTTCCCCAGAACTGAGCTACTTCCAAATCATTTCCTACGCCTAGGAATGATTTCGGAATGATCAAATTAACTGTCAGATTCATTCCAACTTCAATCCTATAGCTCTTCTCTGCTATGTCGGTACCATTTGAATACTCAATCCAAATGCTCGGTTGCGGTCCAAACACCCAGTCAGAGTGTTGTTCGGAATGTTCAAACTGTTGTGTTTCGTTTGCAACTTCCCAAGCAACACGCATAACTGGTTCAGGTGTAGTTTGCGCAATAGCAGGACTAATCGAACCTGCAACACCGACCAGCAATAATGCAATTAGTGTTACTGTGTATAATCGTTTCATTTTTTTTTCCACCTCATCAAGAGCCAAGCGTGCTGCACTCCTCGTAAGCAGAACAACTGCTTGTCCATCGCATAGATGCGAGAGTTCTCGCGGAGTCAAATGCTGGGTCTTGATTTTTTGGTGTATTCATCAAAGGTACATTCCTTGTTACCTCTAATGGAAAATCCGACAAACTGCAAATAATATTGTACAATTTTGTATATAGAACCATTGTGGATGATTCATCTAGAAAATCTGTTCGCCTATAACTCATCAAAATAGACCCTTAGAAGTTCTGCAATGCCTCGTGCGCGAGACACAGTACCTCTATCTCGATGCGGCTTTGAACCATCGAACATACCTGAAATGGTTCCAAGACAACCTCTTCTAACCGCATTGAGAACTGGACGGAAGAACTTTTTCTCAGCTTTTGCTTTGTTTTCAGGAGTTCTTCCATTCACAGTTAACCAAGCAGAGATATACGGACCAATTAACCAAGGATGAACAGTCCCTTGATGTGCTGCTGCGGCTCTACTACGAGGACCACCAGTATAAGCACGGGCATACCTTGAATCACTTGGAGAGAGAGTTCTAAGTCCATAGGGAGTAAGAAGTTCCTTCGATACAATCTTCAGTACAGAATTAGCTTTCAGTGGATCAAGAAGCGGAAATGGAAGACTGAGTGCAAATATTTGGTTTGGTCTAATCGATTTATCCTTCACATCGTCAGTGACAACATCATACAGGTAACCAAGTTCAGAGTCCCAGAACGTTTGCTCAAAAGCCTCCTTAATCCATGATGCAACTGCCTGAAACTCGTAGGGGTCTCTTCCGATTATTTTACTCATCTCGCCCATTGCCATTAATACATTATACCAGAGAGCATTCACTTCTACACATTTTCCAATTCGAGGAGTCGGACACCAATCATCAATCCGCTCATTCATCCAAGAAACTTCAATTCCCTCAATGCCAGAGATGATGAGACCATCGTGGTCCTCATGAATATCGTACTTGGTCCCAATTCTATATGATGCAATGATAGACTCCATTGTGTCCCAGATGATTCCTCTAAGAAACTCCACATCATTTGTGGATTGAAGATATTTGTGGACAGTCATAATGAACCAGAGAGATGCATCAACAGAGTCATACTCTGGTTGAATCCCACGATCTGGGAAGTCATTGGCAATAAGTCCATAACGTGAATGGCGAGCATAATTAGTCATAACTGCTCGCGCATCTTGAAACCGTCCAATTGACATTGTAAGGCCGGGTAGCGAAATCAAAGCATCCAGGCCGATATCTGCAAGTTCGTGATATCCTGCAATAACAGACCTCATTTTTGTTGACTCACGATCAACAATGAATGTATCAGCATCAAGAATTAGCCACTCTACATCCTCATCGCGTTCTTTTGATGACATTGAATATGCTCGATCGTTGAGTATCTTTCTTCTTCGCAACTCTTCGAATCGAAGTTTTGCGAAATCTTTTCTCTCTGCTTTGGCTAGAGGACCAAGACTCTTCATCAATTCCTTTCGCGTAGGAGCAACTGCAAATAAGAAAGAGAGAAAGTGTTCACCAGGTTCCAATACTGTATGAAAAACACCAGGAATGACCATCTGCTCTTCATAAGGAAGCCCCATTGCTTTATCGCGGCGATAAATCTGAGGTTCTGTAATCCGTAGTTCACTTGGCATGAATTCCGCATCTGGGGTGTAAGCATACATCCAAGGACTGTTTGGCCGCTCGTCATACGAAAAGTAAGAGTGTGGGTCAATCACTTCGATTTCTGGAGTAAAGTCGAGATGAGGTGGTCGCGCATGAAGTTCCCTACAAGTCTGAAGTGGTGTCACGGTAAATACCGTTTCTTCTGTATTCTTAAGTTCATAATTGACCACAGTAAGATTCCTTCTGTAGGCCATAAAGACTGTTTTCTCAAGCTCAACACAACCGGTCTTATAGATCATCTGTGGTAAAGGGTTGAGCTCGAACCGCCGAAGGTGCCTATATCCTCTGTGTGTAACACCTTTAGAGGTCTGCTGAGTACTCAGATTACACTCTCCATCTTTGTTCACAATTGCCTCATCAACTCGTGAAAGAGTGAGCCAACGATCAACAGGAGGATGCAATGATGATACCAAGAGTCCATGATATCCTCTTACATTGAGACCTACAATAGTAGAAGATGTATAGCCACCTAGACCATTTGTGTACAACCACTCAAATGTGACTGCTCGATTGAGTCGTAGGTCGGCATCTTCCAAAGATATCAATAGCAAAAGGCTCCAGTGACTTTGTTTCTCAAACCTGTGACGGTTCCTGAATACTTTAAGGTTGTGTGATACGAGGTTTACCGCGGATATAGACACCATCATAAGGGGCCCAATCGCAAATTCTCGAGATGATTTTATGCCAGCAGATTCTGAACCATATCCAGTAGTCATGAGCGGAAGGTCTCGAAAGATTCTGGGACTTAACATGAATCTATGGCGCCTAGCTCTGGTAACAGGTATTGCTCAATTTGCAATGAGCTTGTGGCTATGGGAGTTCAGTATTTTTCTTGAGTTTGAAGTCGAGCTTTTACGATGGCAGATTGGATCAGTACTCTCAATTGGAACCTTAGCAATGATTCTAGGATTTATGGTATCAGGAATCATCGCAGATTTTATCGGGCGAAAGAATACAATGGTCATTTCCTTTATCCCATTGGCGATAGGTCTTCTCGGAATGTGGTTAAACCCTACTTGGCCGCTTATTGCTATTGAATATGCTATCGCAGAGTTTGGGTGGGCTTCAATTCTCGTTATCACAGCTGCAATCCCAGCTGATGAAATTGTAGCAGAGGGCGGATCCAATAGCGCAAGAACATTCACCATGGTCCTATTACCTGCCTTTCTTGTCGATGGTCTTAGTCCCATTCTTGGAGGACTAATGCTTGAGAATGGGTACACAGCAAGTCATCTGCATCTTATCGCATCTATTGGAGCTATCATAGCTCTGGTGGCTACATTTGCATTCGTAAGAGAATCCCTTACAAAAGATGTAATCAGTAAGGCAAGGAAAGGACCTATGATCACTATCCGAGGCCTTGGAAAGAATTTCTGGAAGTTTGTCATTGGTATCGCAGGATTTATCTTTTTCATGAGAGCATCTGTTCCATATCTTGGAAATCTAGTTGTTGGTGAATGGGGAATTAGCGCGTCATACTACGGATACGCTTGGGCAGCCTATTCAATCACATGTGCGATACTCCTCTATTTCGCAGGTACACTTGCAGATAGAAATGTAAAAGCAGCAATAGTTGTAGCTCTCTTCGGGAATGCCATTATAATTATAGCATTCTCAATGTTACAAGGGTATTGGATCTTAGTTGGTTTGAATATTATGTGGGGGCTTCCAATTGGACTATGGATAGGCGCTGAAAACACGATTATTACAGGTAGTGTACCAGAAGAAATGAAGGGGCGTGCTTTGGGTACTTATCGTTATGCTACAAGTATGATAGGATTATTTGCATTTTCCTTTGGAGCATACATCTGGGAAATAAGCAATAGTCTCAGTTTCTTATTTGGATTTGCAGGTATTGCAACTTTGGTGTTCGCCTTCCTGATGATACCAGCTGTGAAATCAATCGATCTACCAGATGCTCAGAAAACACAGAATGGGGCATTAGAAGATAATAACGATGATATGAACGAGGAAACAACGACAAGTTAGAACACTCGCTTATGCCGAGTAACGTTCTTATCTTGGTTTGGACACTACTATACTTGTCTGGAGTTGTGGGGACTACTATGGATGATGACTCTTCTTTCATTGCGCGGCGCCTCAAGCAAACAGGAGGTCTACTTCTTGGGGGTGCTCAAAAACAGGTCAAGGATTACAAAGGAAAATTTGAGAGTCTCAAGGGAGTATACGATGAATTCATGTCAAAGTTACTACTTTCATATGATTCAGCAACATTTGACCCAAAGTTTGTAGACAAGTTCTTCGGAAAAAGAAATCTCAAGTTTGCGGGTATTGATGGTACTGTACTCAAATATGATATCTTTGACCTTCTGATATTTTTCGCGGGAGCTTACCCAGCTTTTGGTAACATTAAGATTGAAGAGAATGGAGAATCAAAAATCTCCTATGATGAGAAATATCTAGAACATGGAGTCGGTGTATCAAGTGTCCTTCCCATCTATATTAGTGAAGTACCACAAATAGATCAGACACTCCTGGTAAGATCTGAAAATGGTGAAGTAGACCATTCAATAAGCTATAGTGATTCATGGGTAATCGACAATTCAGCATTTGCGGACTTCATGATGGGTCTCTCAGAATTCTATCTGGGATACCAACTTGTACATTCCGAAGACCCTGTTGATATCCTTCTTTTTGATCGAGTCTTTTCTTCCGAGGTTGCATCCTTCTATGCAGAAACCTCTGACTTCCGTCTAAATCTAGACAAGGAATGTGGGCTTATTGGATACAAGATAAATGGTAGGCCTCTTACTAAAACAGAATGGATCTATGCACGACGTCTGTTTGGGAACCTGAAGATGGGAACACCATCTGCTCGTGGAGAATTTCTATTACCCAGAATTATCATTGAACTCATGAATGCAGAGGGAAATAGTCTCACGCGGGACGAGCTAATAGAAAAGATGGGTCTTGACAATGAGTTCAGACAAGCAAGATTGGATAAAGAACTTAAGAAAGGAATTAAAGGCACGAGAGATGCAGAGGGAGTTTTTGTTAGAAAGAAAGAGCATTTTGTGTTAAAACCTCAGTACCGTGATCTGAAGAAAAGAATGCAGACACTAAT
This sequence comes from Candidatus Thorarchaeota archaeon, assembly GCA_030612005.1. Lineage (GTDB taxonomy): Archaea > Asgardarchaeota > Thorarchaeia > Thorarchaeales > Thorarchaeaceae > SMTZ1-45. The sequence continues at coordinate 8,439 of JAUWOU010000008.1, forward strand.
AGAAGATGTGTGTGGACGACTCTTTTCAACTGACCCCGAAGTTGGCTATGAAGATCGTTTCAAGATAAATGGTCGATGGTTGACAACGAGCGATCTTGCATTCTTGAGTTTGGTATCACTCTATATGACCGTGGAAAAATGTTGGGAAGATCGCATCCTTCTGGTAGGAGTTGCCAAGGATACTTCAGCAAGAGACCTCAAGAGACAGGTTCTACCAGTTCTGAACTTTGTAGGGAGATTCAAAGGTGGATTTACAGATAGACGCGAGGATACTCCAGATACCGACCGAATGATTCTCCAGTGGATATCGCTTCATGAACGTGAACACTTGAAGGTTCCATGGGCGTCAGTGGAATATGACACTGCATTCAAGACGATTGTACCACATCTTGAGAGAACACCAGGGTTAGTATCAGGTGCAAGAAGAAATCAAATATCTCTTGATAGAACTTTTCTCAAGTCCTACTTTCAGCTTTGTCAAGCAAGCTCAGATCCCAAACTTAGAAGCAATGTATTGCTTTACGACCGTCTGATGTATCCAGATTTTGATGGTCAGCCTGCACAGACTGTTAATCTCAAACATGATTATGAAAATAGACCAGATTATCCAGAGCCAGTAGACGTTGTATTCTATGAGGGGCAGGAAAATCAGATCCAATCATTCATTATTCCACTATTCAAAGCAATGACAAGTATGAGTATTCCAGAATTGTTTGGGCATCTTAAGCCGCTATTCGTTGCTGATAAAATAGCAAAATACCATTTCACACAAATACAAGGGATGGTTGAGAGCACAGGTAACTGGTTGATAAACCGTCCAGACCTACGAGAGTTCCTGTTCTATCTCAGCAGTTTTAGAGAAAGGAGATCTAGTCATGAGCAATCAAGAAGAACTTCATAAAAAACACTTTACAAATTTCGATGGCGCATTCGATGGTAGATTAGCGAGGGTTATTCCCATTGCTGCAAATTACACATCAGAGTGGGCAGGTTCAGCAGCAAGGTATGATTGTCGAATTAAGATTCGATACAACAAGGAACTCATGGCACAATTAGAAGAAGGGATGCTTCTTGCGGTCAAGAATTTCAAGGGGCAATCAAAGAAATCAGCCAAAGAGGGAATTGAACGATACACCGTCATGGTAATTAGTAAGGTTTGGCCACTCCACTATGGACTTGGTGGGCTTAGTGATAGTCACTACTATCCTATGCAAATGGAAATAATAGAACAATCTGTACCAGACTGGTCTACAGATGACCAATCAACCATGTTGGTTCATCTGGCTGCAATTCCAATAAATTATGATATAGTCTTTAATTCTAAAGGAGAAACAGAATTCAGGAAAGGTTTCTCATATCCGCTCCTTGGGGAAGAAGTCTTTGTAATCAATATGAAGACAGTCGATGAAATATACAATTCAAAGGTCAAAGATGCCATTGGTTTCAAGAGCAAAACATCGGTCCAAGATCCTAAGAAAGATCCCAGGGTAGGAACCCTTAGAATGTTTTTGGAATCAGATGAACAAGTCCCTATTTATGTTGACCTTCACAAACTAGTTAGATATCATTTTGGAGTATTCTCCTTCACTGGTGGAGGTAAAAGCAATCTGCTCGCAAATCTGTTCAGAAGAATACTATACCATACAAAGGATACAAAAATTGTCATCTTTGATATTAGCTGTGAATATCCATTTCTCATTAGTGATATATTTTCAGATCCCAAGATTCCAGGAAAAATAATACTTGAAGAAGAAGCCAATTCTCCTGAAGAGTTTGCACGATCCATTGTTAAACCTCGTGACTTTGAAGATGATGATAGAGCTAATGAAGTGCTGAAGAAATTGTTTAAGGATGACCATGTTACTCATTACAACCAGTCACTAACTCAAATTCCAACTTATGGCAGTGTGCTTCAAGAGATTCAAGATATGAGGTCTGGTCAAGGTTTAGATAAACCTCATTATATTCAAGCAATTGAAGAAACGTTAGATTTTGTAAATGATTGGATTGAAGATAATAATAAGATAAATAGTGATATCGTAGATGAAAATTTCATCGATCAATTTGCAACTAAAGCAAAAACTGCAGCTGAGAGTTTTAGTGTTCATTCAAGTTCTGGAGTTTATGCTTGGGCTACAACGCGTAGCAGTCTTAAACGCAATTTGGCAAGAGGCCAGAAAGCAACTAAAACAGGTGTAACAATCAAAGATATTCTGAAAATGTTATCGGGTCCAGAGCGAGTCATTTGTATATCAATGGCAGATCCGGATGTACTTCGCGAGCTTGTCATAAAATTGACTGGAGCTGCTCTCAAGTATCGAAAAAGGAAATTTGAGATTAAACCTCAAATCCTCTTTGTTTTCGATGAAGCACAAGAATTCATACCTAGCAATCCAAGAGGTCTAACAGAACGTTGCAGTAATGCAGTGGAACGTCTACTAAGACAAGGAAGAAAATACGGTTTAGGGGGAGCTATTGCAACTCAGAGAATTGCGTACCTGAATACGAATATCATGCAACAGCTTCATACATTCTTTGTTGGCACACTACCGAGACCCTACGATAGAACTGTTGTGAGTAGCTCATTCCAAATCGACCTTAGTATACTTGACAAGACACTTGAATTTCCTCCGGGGTCATGGCTACTCTCAAGCTATATCGCCACAGGTCTTGATAACGTACCTGTCTTCGTTAAGGCAGACAACTCAGAAGACACTCTAAAGGAACACATTGACAGAGTGTTGAAGCAACCAACAAAAACTTCAACCAAGTGATGAACTATCTCGAATCTTTGCTCATTCGATCAGCCATCTCTTTGATGGTTTTAACATCCCTAGTATCAGAGAGGTTCCCCAATAGATGTCCAGACCTTGCAGCCTTGGTTTCTAGATAAGCTCGGCTGTGTTCAGATGGTTCGATGATCAATGGTAGTCGTTCGTCAATCGTTATTCCAGCTGACATTAATTGCTGTATCTTTTCGGGATTATTTGTAAGTAATTTGATTGACTTAACTTTGAGATTCTTGAGACAATTAGCAGCAATCCCATAATCCCTTTCGTCAGGCTGATAACCTAAGTGAATATTCGCATCTATTGTGTCCAAGCCCTGGTCTTGTAGAGCATATGCCTTGATTTTCTCTGTGAGACCAATGTTCCTACCTTCTTGACGTAGGTAGAGCACAATCCCAGTCCCTTCTTTTTCAATAATCTTGAGTGACTCTAACAATTGATCCCTGCAATCGCATCTTTTACTTCCCATCACATCTCCAGTGAGACATTCAGAGTGTACACGAGTCACTACTCCCGCTTTATCAACTACATCGCCCTTGATGATTGCAGTATGTTCTTTTTGATCGCACGGACTGACGAATCCACATATCTGAAACTCTCCAAATCTACTTGGGAGATCAGCAACTGCAACCAGTTGTACACAGCATTCATCAGTTACACATACCTGTGCCTCACTTGTATCAAGGAGCATCTCTATCTGTTCTGTGGAAAGTTTCATCTTAACTCGTCTCTCTCGTGTGCTATCCCTCTAGGCGTATTTATCTATGCCTTTAGTTATTATGCTGTTACTAAATATGAGGAGTAACGTAACGAATTTGATAAAATGGTGAATACTAATGACCCTAGACTATAACTCTACAGTTGACAAGATCCAGAGCGTGCTCAAAGAAAAGACAAAGCGATACGCTTTCAAAAAATTGGAGCGAGAGGTCATCAAAACAGGAGCATGTGTTGAGTGTGGCTCATGTGTTGAAGCTTGTCCTGTCGATGCAATTTCTGGAAACCGCGTTGAGAATCAATATGTGCCAACTCTAACAGGCGATTGTACTTCTTGTGGCATTTGTTATGCGATGTGCCCACGGGCGTTTGCAATTCAGGACACCTTGATCGGGAACGTCAAGAGTGCTTGGAAGGTGAGATCTCTAGGAGATCATCACCGGCAAGATGGAGGTGCAGTTACAGCATTTCTTGAATACATGCTTGATAAAAAAATGATAGAAGCAGCAGTAGTAGCATGTCAGACGCCTGATATCCCATGGTTACCTGAGGCAAAAAGAGTGACCAGCAAAGAACAACTATACGATTGTGGGGGAACTATCTATACCCATGCTCCAGTTGTTTCTGAGATGATCAAGGGTTTCAAGGAGGGTCTCTCGAAGCAAGCAATTGTAGGAATGGCATGTAATATTGACGCCATCGAAAGAATGGAGTCACACGTAGCAGGTTTCTTCTCAGTAAATACTGCTGCTAGTGTTTTCAAGATTAGTCTCTTCTGTATGGAATCCTTCGATTACTCATCCCTTTCAAAATTCCTGAAGGATGACGGGATCAAAATTCAAGATGTCAAACACGTAGCAATTACAGCCGGTCAATTTATCGTCAGTATGGAAAGTGGCGATAAAAGCTGGCCGATCAAAGAATTGGACCCAGCTGCCTCTAGTTCATGCGCATATTGTCAGGATTTCACTGGAATAAGCTCAGATCTATCATGTGGCAATATTGGTTCAGATGAGGGATGGACTACGGTATTGGTTCGTACCGCGACAGGAGAAAAAGTACTGAAAGGAGCCTTGAAAGCAGGTATTATTGAGGCAGAAGAACTCGAACCTAAAGCAGTTCGTATAGTAGCAAATTCAGCTCGCTTCAAGAAAAACAAATTCTACAAACTTGCAGCTCCACATTGATTAGGATGAAACAGATACTTGGTGAGAACTTCTTCTCACCAAGCAACCAATCTATTTCTTAGATTTATAGTACAGAACGATAAATACTACGAGTGACAAACCACCAAGTAAACCGATAATTCCGTATACGAATGTTGGGAATCCTTGGTAACTCATTAACGTAACTGTAACATTAGTCCATTCAATGAGTTCAGTATTCTGTTGTGATGAGTTATCAGTTGCAGAAATCCTAAACCAAACAACTACTCCATATGAATACTCACCAAGATCGGCAGCAAAGAAGTCAGTTATTTCAGAAGAGGTCATACTCGAGGTTTCAGATTCGAATGTATCACTCTCAGGGTCACCTACACCCCATTCAATTGTGATGTCAGTAATCATATTGAGATCCCAGACATAAGCCTGAACGGTCAGATTGTTTGTTGTCTGCGAGGTCAATGACTGGAGTACATATACTTCTTTAATGAGTGGAAAGTGAATATCAATGGTCACTTCAACATGAATTATTACAGAGGCATTGAATCCAAAGAAGTCACCTAAGGTCATATTGTAATCATGAATACCAACATCAAGCCCGTCAACATCAATAGTGAAATTCTCACCTCGCCAGGTTCCATTCATCAATACGGTGCCATCTAAAGTGAGATTATAGAATAACGGATTATTCTCTTCAATGTTGAAAGTTATGTTGTAACCTGTGTAGCCTTCCTCGTATTCTACATCTTCAGCTGCATCAATGATTGGTGCTCTGATATCGGGGTAAATTCTTACATATACTGAATCCGATGTAGTTTGATTGAAGATATCAAAAGCGGTAAAGACAAAGGTGTAGTTTCCTAAGTGTATATCATTCAATGAAATACTGATGTCTCCACCATCAGGATCAACAAATGTCCAAACAGGTTGGGAAACGTTGCTGATTGGAATACTGTAATTTCCATAGAGAGTATCATTGAAATGAATAATCACATCAATAGAGTAATTCTTCGGATTGGAATCATATGCTTCCCAAAGAACTTCAAATCCAGTATCCCCAAACTCGAATGCTATGTCATCTGGTGATGAAATTGCAGGATTGGTACCATCAATTAGAACTGTCACATTGACACTACTTGATGCATTCCTTCCTGATGTATCATTGACAAAGAGCGTATAGAAATACCAGCGACTTGCGTTTAGACCATCTACATTAATCACAATTTCTTTGTCACTCCAACTACCAGTTTCCATTACAGTGAAATTCGAAGTTGGCTCATTGGACTGTCTTGATATATTATAGAAGTCTGGATTAGATTCAGTGATATTCCACTGGATTTCATTTCCAAAACTACCTTCTTCATATGTAATGTTTGCAGGTTGTTCAATAATTGGTCCAGTAACATCCTGGATGATACTAACAGTAGTTGTGATTGAAGCGGATTCCTCAGCTTGATTGAATACAGTTACAACAAAAGTGAATTCTTGTGGAATGGAATCAATCAGATCCCTCGTATATAGATACACAAGATATACTGTAATCGAATCACCGTCCCAGAAACCACTATCATAATCAGACCCATCAATGGTGACAGAATAGTTCTTTGGGTCTGCATCAAATGCATCATACTCGAGGGTTTCACCGACACTCCCATTCTCATACTCATAGAAGGTAAGACCTGTAATAGTAGGAGCAGCAAGCTCCATAGTAGTTGTTGGAGTGATTGAGAAGTTAGTATTGCTGACACTAATGACACATGGTGATAGAACAATGAAGGCCAGCATGAGTGCGAATATGAAACGTCTATGATTTGAAGATAGCATCTATGAAACATCCTGTGTGTCAATTTACACGTAATGAAAGGTCGAACTTCAGAGTTGAGTTTTATACTCTTCGGTGAGCGAGATACCTAACAGTAAGAACTAAAGGGTATCTATGTAGAACATGTTGATACGAACAGATGATACAGAAAAGCTAAGACTTTCTCTGTATAGGACACATTTGACGTAGGGGACACACATCGTGCCAAAGGCAATCTTCTCTATATGGTGGGACGACCGTCTTGGACCAATGGTTGGTCGGTCATATCCTGAAACTACTACACTCACGAGTGAGGAAGCTGTTACAATCTTTATGGGACATGGAGTCAACCAAGACTCTGAGATTGGTTATTCCAAAATACGGATTGGTCTTGTAATCTCATTTATGCGCCCTCCGAACTGTTTAGGAATTCTTCTAAATGAAGGAGATAATAGTTCAGCTGTTGAACGTAATTTACTTCGGTTAGTTCCACATGTCGATTTTAATAGCGATAGTTGGGATAAAGAACTGGAGAAGGCCTTCCTCGTTTTGCATGATCTTATGGATGAAACAAGTGGAGAAGAACTTCTACTCAATCCAGGTGTTAAGCAGCTTGTTGGAGACCTTATTGAAAAAAGGATTGAATCAATTAAACCTAAACATGTCATGAAAGCTACTGTGAGATATCCAGAAGCTTATGCATCCCTTGGAAATGATGACGATGAAGTATCTAGGCTTCTCAAAGACTTGGAAGACGAAGAAGTGCTTGAATCAAGAACATATGGTCGTCGAGTTGAATGTCGTCAGTGTGGAAGTTCTGAACTCACAATAGAATTACTTTGTCCAAATTGTCAATCTGATGATATCCATAAGGTGTACACAGTCTTTTGTCCAAAGTGCAGCAATCAATTTCATGCAATAATTGCGGATGATCTTGCAGAAGTCACATGTTTAAGTTGCAAGCAACCAGTAAAGGTAAATGAACTAGCTGTGATCGATGTTGAACCTCTGTGCAATAAATGTGGGACAGCTTCAAATGATCCAAAAATTATTTTCAATTGTGCTACTTGTGGAAAGCAGTTAAAGGGGGCAGACCTTCTATCAGGCACAGGTCTTGCATACTATTTCAATAATGGCTCCTAGTGGCACCTACACATTTGAAGGACAAACCCAAATAGAGAAACATTTTCTATTTGTTGTTCTTCTTCATTTTTTTCTTTACAACTGATCTAGCATCTTTCAATATTTTTTCAGCTCGAGCTAGACTTAGACCTTCAACTTTTCGTGATAATCTCGGTGCAGATTCTCCAGCCAGCTGTGCTGCAGATTCATAACCTGCAACCTTGAGTTTCCTCTCTAATGCACTACCAATTCCAGGCACACTGCGAAGAGGCAACGAATCTTTGAATTCCTCACCAAGTATCTCACTCATCTCATTATCACTTATTTCGGCACTGGCATCCATTATATCGATCTGACTTCTAATTGAGTCAAAATCATCAATCCCAACAAATGCATCCACAGTCTGTTTCACTTGCTTTTCATCAAAGTCAAGGGCAAGTTCTTCGACCTCAATTTCTCTACCTAATATTTCAGGCAATGGGCCAATTAGATATAGAGCGATTAGTGAAGATAGAATTGCAAATTGTCCTCCTACAGTAACAACGATATCAGGAACATCAAATAAAACACCAAATACTGTTGCATTCAGGTCTAATGCCCAAAAGAGGGTCATATAGCCAAGAAAGAAGAACCAGATTAGTGAAAGTCTTAGTCCTTTTGTTCGTACAGGTCCTAGTTCAGGCCAAATCAGTAACAGACAGATACCGAGTAAGAAACCTTCAATGAATCGTTCAAAACTAAGAAGACCAACAAGTAGGATTGTTAGATTCGGGTCTAGGAAATATCCATTGTAAAAGGCAGATCCGAAGATTGTTAGTAAACCCATTAAAAGAAGAGTGAAACTGAATGTGGTCTTCCTTCCCCTTTTATCAGCCATTAGTCCTGCAATCAATATTCCAGTGCAGAGAATGAGTGGTTCGTAAAGACCAAGACCAAGAAATTGACTTAGTGAAACAAATGATAAATCGTCAGCAAAGATTTCTTGGATGCTCAATTTCGTGACTGAATACCAGAGTAGATGAGAAGCCATGATGAAGACAGTTGGAATGAAATAACGCACAGGATTTCCTGAAACAGTAAGTGAAACCCTTGGTTGATTCCAAGGCTTTAATCCTAAAGAAATTACGATGGCTATGAAACTAATGATGGATGGGAGTATTGCACCATAAGGATCAGAGAAGATTGTACTCACGTCAATCATTGAGTATATCATTAGTAATAGGATCGATAGACTGAGAAAGAGCGCTACCGTTCGACCTCTATACTTGACTACGACACTCTGTCCGAGACGAAGAATCCAAAGAACAAGAAGCGCAGATATTCCTACAAATGAAGAAATTACAAGAGCAAGGTTCAGTTCCTCAATACTTGTACTGAATTGTGGCAATATGCGGCAAATACCAATGATTGTCGGAACAGCTGACACGACATAAATTAGTGGGTCTAATCGCTTCACACGATCGGCAATGAGTCCAGTGAGTGGAAGAGTAAATACCGCAGCAAGAGAACCATATCCAAGGAGTCCATGATGTTCAAGCAAAGTCATGTCAAAGAGGGTTCCAGATATGAGACCAAGAATAACATAGATGCATAATGCTAATGGAGCGGAAAATAGCAAGAATGTAATTACAGTCCTATATGGGAATTCTCGATACTCAAGCATTTCTTTCGCTCCTTTAGTTCACGCAGATTAATCCCTATGATGACGGAATATGGATGTTTCGCCTATGACCCACGAGTGATTTGAAACTGTTCTAAGTATGTAGTGGTTATTTGCGAATACTTAAAGAGATTATAATTTTTAACTATAAATGGAGAGAGTGTATTTGGCTGGGAAACTTGGTGTACAAGAATTCATGGTTCTCACTTCTGGAGGCACGCCAATCTTTCATTATTCATCTACTGATGTTAGAAAATTGGATGAATTGCTGTCGGGATTCCTAAGTGCAATAACTAGCTTTGCAACGGAATTCGGTGAGCGGTCAATTCAGAGTTTGACTTTTGAGGGTTCAGAATTATTGTACGAACAAATCGAAGACTCGTGTCTTTTTATTTTCCTAGTTGAAACAGGTTCATCAGAAAAAGTACTTCGCGCTCTTCTTAGAGAACTCAGTAGGAAATTCATGGGGCGTTACCAGGCAGAGCTATCAATGGATATCCCCATTCTTGACGTCTTTATGGATTTTGAACATGAGGTTCGTAGAATCTTTACATATTATGAAGGCATCTTAATGATAATGTCAAGTCTAAGTGCCTTTGTGATTCCTGAAATCAAGAAAGACACAATGGATATCGCCATCCGTTCGGGAGGGTTTCTTGATGAGTTCCACAGAGACTTCGGTGGCGCTGGCAATAGAATTCTTCCAGAGATAGATGGAAAGACATCAATCTACGACTTGAGTAGAAACTTGGGCGTTTCAATAGACGAGATCTCTGATATTATTGAATATCTAGCAATACGGGGGCTCCTCAAGGTTTCGAAGATATGTCCGATAATCAAGAGTAACGATAGCCGTTTTGATGCGTATCTCGACCTCATTGGATTGCCAAGTAAAGACTACCAGCTATTAGAACGTGCAAAATCATTTTGTAATGGCGATCGCCCTCTAGTAGATATCAGCGAACGCCTTGGTGTCGTTCCAGAAAGATTGCATGAAGTTCTTGAGAAACTCGGTGAAGAAGTTGAGTGGCACTTAATCGAAGTCAGTGGTTTAATTGATAAGCAATGAATCGTTCTCGAAGGAATTAAGAGGGTAGGGGGCTACCATATCAAGGCCGCAGGAAGGGAGGCCACCCAATGGTCAAAGAGATAGTCGTACTACGAGACACAGGCATACTTCTGTTCCATTATAGCGTGAGCGGCACTAGGAAGTTGGATGAGCTCGTAGCGGCATTTCTCTCAGCAGTTGGATCTTTTGCACAAGAAGTCAAACAAGACAGAATTACTGTAATGTCTTTTGAAACGAATAAGCTTGTCTGGGAGCGAAAGGGAGACCTCTATTTTATCGCATTAATTTCGGAAGAAGACAGCGGAGAGATTCATAGAGTAATTCTTCAAGATCTTGCAGAACACTTTGTTAGTATGTACTATTCGGACCTCATGAAGGATATTCCAGATGCTAAGAGGTTCAGACCATTTGCGGATGTAGTTGAATCTATTCTTCACAAGTTCGATGGAATTCCTGGTCTTGCTAGACGCTACAAGACAATCCTTCTTCCTACTAAAGACCTCAATAAGATAAAGAAAAGTATGGCGGAGGTTGAAATCAATCGTGATATTCTTCGAGGGGGATTGATTACATTCGATGGTCATATCGCAGCTTCAAACCTACGAGCTTACGAATTAGAAGCTGTCTTGGATTACATACCTTCACTCAAGCAAAATATTGAGGTTAGAGAACATTCTAGCCTAGAGAAGGCATCAGCTCTGTTCATGGTTAAAATAAATGAAAAGTGTGTATGTGCATTCGTGATCAATCTAGGACTTTCCGAAAAAACATACATGGAACTTCTACGTCCGTTCATCTCACTTGTACAACTCACAAGCTTTGAGGATGCAAGGAAGTTCGAACCAGATAAGATGGAAGGACCAATCACATTCTATGACTTCGACGCAGTAGAACCCATTGATTCGATCGAAGATATCAGACAAGAAGTTCAATTGTTGTATTCAAAGTCATCCGAGGTGCTCCGTTCTGGAGCGTTAAGAATGGTCAATAGTTTGGGAAAAATGAATACTGTTCTTGATATACATGATTCATCAGGTCTTCAGAGAGAGCAATCCGATGAAATGTTAGCAAACTTCATTGCTAAAGGAATGGTGCGAATAACCAAGTTGTTTCCAGCCCTTGAAGATAGAGATGAGCGATTTGCTGCTTATCTCGAAGTCATAGGAATTAAGAAAAGGGACTATGATATTGTCAATTCAATCTGGAAGTACTGCAACGGAAGCCTCTCTCTCAAAGAGATAGCTGAAAGGACAAGTATTCCAGCTTCCAGAATAAAAGAAGTTCTCGGCGAACTTGGTAATCATGTCACTTGGTCTAATGATAGGGTGTTGAGTCATGTCAGGTAAAATAATTTCAATTCATAGTTTTCGAGGTGGAACCGGGAAGTCCAATATAGCAGCAAATCTAGCCGCGACAGCAGCCCTAGATGGAAAAAGAGTAGCTGTGATGGATACGGATCTAGCCTCTCCAGGTATACATGTGATCTTTGGTATGGGTCGAGAAAAAATGAAGTATACCCTGAATGATTATCTCAGGGGCACATGTGATATCACTGATACGTGTATCGACTTGACTGATCGACTGAAGATAAAGAATGGGAAATTATTCCTCATTCCAAGCTCAATGACTGCAACTGACATTACAAAAATCCTAAGAGAAGGATACGAGGTTGGAGACCTCAAGAGAGGATTTACAGATGTGATCAAGGGAAAGGACCTCGATTATCTAATCATCGATACACATCCGGGTCTCGATAGAGAAACTTTACTCTCGATGGCTACTGCTCACTACTTATTTGTTGTAGCTCGAATTGATGAACAGGACCTTCTAGGCACTGCTGCAACTCTAAGTGTTGCTAGAAAATTGCAGGTTCCAGAAATTCGAATCATCATAAACAAGAAACCTAGTATCTATGAAAATAAAGCAATTATCAAAGAAGTGGAGTCAAAATTCAAGGCGAGAGTAGCAACTATAATTCCGCTCCTACCATTATTGATTGAAGTTGGAAGTCGCTTTGTTGTTACTTTGAGATATCCAGAAAGCGAATTCACAAAGCATATGGAAGATATCTACAAAATAATGCGTTGAGGTCACCAGAAGAGATTAGGGGCTTGGATAATCACCACTGCCAGTAGTAGAATAATTAAACATACAACTAGCATAAGAATCAGAAGTGAATCGGTTTTGGACTCGGGGTCTATTGACATCGATATACTATTGACGAGAATGAAATTAACTTTTCCCTTGAATTGATTTACCAAAACACTTCTAATGGGCACGATTTGCATTTCATATACTCGGAGGAAATTAAATGGATATCGAAGTCAGGCTTGCAACAGCTCAAGAGAGAACAGCATTAGAAGAATTCTATAATAGAGAGGGACAGAATTTTCAAGAGTTTACTACTCGAGCTGCATGCACACCAGTGGGAGCAACACTAGAAACCATGTATGTAGTTGCAGTCACAGAAGGAATGGTTGTGGCAGCTCTCAAACTTGACATTGGCAAAGATCCAAAATTGGGAAAGATAGGGTTCATTGAACATTTTGAGATTGAAGATGAACTAGAACATACAGATCTGGGATTAAAAATGTTGAATAAAATTATCGAGATTGCTGAAGATAAGGGTCTCAGAGCGTTAGATACACTGGTCACAGAATCAAGACAAGATGTGATTAACCTCCACATTGAATCAGGATTCAAAGAGAATCGTAAGGAAGTCTATTTGAGAAAAGACTTCAAAGCACGAATCTTCTAGATTACTGCTTCACTAGCGAGGAAAGTCCAAGCTCTTCAACTGTGTCTTCTGTGGGAACACCTTCAGAATCCCAGCCACGTAGATTATAGTACATATCAAGAGACCTCTCAAAGTCATCCTCATCTACGAAAGCCTTTCGCCCCTCTGCATTTCCAGCAGTTTGAGCTGACCAGAATTTCGGAGGTAGGATATCATCTTTTCTGGAAAACCCTTCTCTGATATTAAATATGCGAGTAAGTGTATCAACTCTTTGACCAAACTTGGAAATGCTCTCAGAATCATAGGCGAGCCCAGTAGCCCCGTTTACCAATGTAATCTTGTGCTCACGACTTAAGGGAAAGTGCCAGGTGAAATGACACATTATCATCGAATCTGTAAGGTGTTTCGTATCTCTTTCTGTAACCATAGATTCTATCACATCGAGCGCAGATGAATCTGGTTTCTCAGTAGTCTTTGGCCAACCTCGTAAATGACTAGCTCCAACAGCAGCAGTTGCATAAGAAAGTCCAAGACCTTTCTTTCCTCGTGGGTCCCATGCTGGAATCTCAAGACCCTTCACATGCACAGCTAATTCTTCACTGCCTTTACCAATCTCTTGAGCTGCAATACGAACACCCTTTGCAAGTATTTCGCCGATTCCATCTCTGTATGCAATCTTGCGCATAAGCTTGAGTGCGGCTTCAGCATCGCCAAATCGTAGAGTGAATCCAATCTCATCTTCTGTCAAAATACCATTCTCATATGCATCCATAGCAAATCCAATTGCTGAACCAGCGCTAATAGTATCAAGACCAAGATCATCAGCTAGAAAATTCAGACGCAACACTGCTACAGGATCACTAATACCTAGATTTCCTCCGCATAATCCAAGGGTTTCATATTCTATTGTTGATTCCACTTCAGAACCAGGATTACTGGGATCTTCAATTTTGTAAGCATGCGTACATCTCATTATACAGTGAGGACATGAGAGATGAGCTCCAGTTGCTAAGTGGTTGTATTTTTCTGGCAGCAGATTTTCATATTCTTCAAAGAACCCATTTTGCCAATTTCTTGTTGGAAAGAAACTTCCTTGATTGGCTATTTCTACTAGTGAACCTGTACCAAAAAGTTTGAAATCATCGCCTTCTTTCTCTTTCCAAAGCTTCGCTACCATCTTACTAATCTCACGAAGTGATTCGGGCTGCTTTGAAACAATCTTCTTTGTTCCTTTCACAACAACACCCTTGAGATTCTTCGACCCTAGTACGGCACCTGCACCACCGCGACCAGTTTGATGAGCTAGTTCACAACATCCAACTGCACTGAGAACCAGATTTTCACCTGCAGGACCAATGACATACACAGCTGAACCTTTTGGATTTCGCTCATGCAATACTCTTGTGGTTTCCTGAGTACCCTTTCCCCAGAGATCCTCTGCATCATCAAATCGAACAGATTCATCTTCTATTACCAATGTTATTGGTTTCTCAGATTTGCCTGTAACTGCAACCGCATCATATCCTGAATTCTTTATCTCTCGACCTAAAGGTCCGCCGCTGTGAGTGTCAAGAAATGCACCGGTAAGTGGTGATTTCGTTACGAGGGTCCATCTTCCAACACTAGGAGCAGGAAGTCCTTGTAGTGGCCCCGTCATGAAGAATAGAATGTTATCAGGTCCAAGAGGTTCAGTCTTGGCTGCAAGGGATCGATAAAGTAAGTATGCACCAAGCCCTTTCCCACCGATATAATTCTCATAAACCTCTGAGGGTAAATCTTCAGTCCTTGAAGTTTTATTTGTTATATCAACCCAGAGTATTTTACCATTCCATCCATAACCTGACATTGTGAAGCACCTAACCAATCTAAGAATTCTAGTTAACTATTCAATTTCAATTTTAGAAATCTTATCGATTTCCACATCTCGCAGATTGCTGAGTATCGCAACCATCACATCGTTGATAACATTCTCTACGAACTTATTCATAGGGAGTTTTTTTCCTTTAAGATATACTTCTAATCTATCTGTCATGAATTTTTCACCAAACTCTTTATGGAGCTTGATAACAGAGATATCCCTCTAAAATGTATTTACAAACCCCCATTCTAAGTTTTATACTCATTAATAGAGGACTATTCTAAGACCGTTAAAAAGTAACTATATTCGGACTTTGAAAATATTGCGCTCGTCAACCAGCCAGTGCAATATCATAGACGCATTACATCACAATATTGAGAATCCTACTGGTAGCGATAGGCATTTATAGAGCTCGACTTCGTTCCAGTCGAATGATGGTGACTTCACCACCAAAAAAGAGGAATTTAGAATGGTTCAACTGAGTTCTGTAATTTCAGCGTTAAGCAGAAAGACTCCAGATGGCGAGCCCGCAGATATCGTAGGTGCTTTAGCAGGTTTTGGAAGCATCCTAGGAATTATCGCGGCAGCTCTAGGTCTCTTTGCAGGAATTTCATTAGTTCCCATTACATCATTTACTTGGGAAGTAACTTCAATAACACCTCCTGAACCATTTGTTTGGGTTTTAGGTGGAACTGCACAATATTCAGTCTTTACTAGTGCGTTCATGGGTTTACTTGCGGTAGGATTCTTGTTACAAGCATTAGGTTCTAAAGAATTGCGAGGCAAATTGGGCGGAATTATGGGATCTGTATTCTACGTGGGATTTATTGGAGCAGCGATTGTTTCAGTATACGTAATCGTAGGATTTGGTGGTGTTACTTTTACATCATTAATTGCAGGGTACCTATCCATTTTGTATTTGATTACGATAGTTTTCATTATTGCTTGGCAAATGGCATCTGTGTTTTATGCTGACTCAAGCCTTACCTGGGTTGGATTCTTAGCTGGAATGCTAAATGGTTTGTTCATCCCTGTACTTGCTTTGGGAATGGCTTTTGGACAACTCCTCACCTATGCCGCTTATGGACTATTGATTGTGGGTCAGTTCATGGCTCTACTCTATTGGTGGTCACCCAAATCCACAATTCGAGAATTTGCACGGAGTCCAAACAAGGCAAAATTAGCATTTGGAATAAGCGGTGTACTGACCGCACTAATTGGTGCAGTTGCTGTATTCATCGGGCCGTTAACCGAACATCCACTTGGAGGGTCAATTTGGCAACCTTGGAGCACATTAGTTGATGTTCCTGATGGTGAAGTAGGATTTCATTTCTTGACTAATCCTGTAATAATATACGGATTCCTGGCAATGATGCTATTCTGGATTCTTCTTTCGCCCAGATTAGGTGCAAGAGAACTCAAGACCACAACAATAGGTGCAGATATTGTCACGGGTGGTAGCAAGATATTTGCAATATTCATGATTTTCATGGGAATGCTTGCTGCAAGTCAATCAGGAGTCTATGCAGAAGTTGGTGGAGGATGGGGATTCTTCCTTGTGATTGGCCCGGCTGCAGCTTTGATTCTTATGGGTTCAATGTACACAGCCAAGACGGATCTTGTAACAGGACTTCCACTGCTCATTTCTGGAGTCTTCATGATGGTCCATCCATTTTCATTATCATTCCTGGTAACAATTCCTTGGTTACTTGTTATTATCACACAGGCATTCATAATGATTGAAAGTCGTTGGCGTGGTCTTACAGGATTCTCCCAAGGTGCACTGACCGTAATAGTAAGTATTGCTTCTTCAGTAGCACTCGTTGCATTCATGCTTGGATTTTTCGGTCAAGGTCCGCTTGCTCTCTGGCCAACAAATCTGTGGTTTAATATCTCACTCTTCCCTGGCATTGACCCAGCAGTTCAGTCAGCAGTGATTATCATCCTACCATTCCTAGCTTTGCTTCTCAGGAACTCTGCTTTGGCAGGATTCGCTCATGGAAGAGGGTATACTTCGGGAGGTCTTATCATGGGAGCAACATTGTTATTCACGTTGATGATTCCAGTCATCGCAAGCAATGCCACAGTTACTCATGTAGCCAATACAGGCGCAGCACTCCTAGTAGCACTTTACGCAATTAGCTCATTTCTCATCTTAGGCCTAAACCTTAACCTCGCTAAAGATGTAGAAGAGAAAGGTCATGAGCTTGAAGGAAATCTAATCAAGTTTTCAGCGATTGGACAATTAGCAATGGCAGCAATCATGATCATAATCGTTCTAATCTTCTTCGCTGGCTTACCTACATCTACTGAAATTGCATTTGTAGTTTCTATAATGGTAACCTTCGTAGTAGGTTCCGAGTTACTATCGATTACTAGTTGGTCCATTGCAGGTGTACGCCTTGGACTCTTGAAGGAAGGCTTCAAGCTTCAGAGGCCTGCTCAATAGTATGAATATGATTTCCAAAATCGGTGGTGTAATCTCATTGGCTCCCAAGATCAAGGGTGTTGAAACCCGACCTGAGGGAGCCAATGTTGCTTTTCTTTTAGTACATGGTTTTTGTGCGGCTCCAAATGAATTACAAACTCTAGGGCAATTTCTTGAGGAGAGAAGAATTGCTTCTTTTGCTGTACAGCTTGCCGGTCATGGAACAACTCCTGAAGATTTGAAAAGAACCATCTGGAAGGACTGGTACAGCTCAATTGAAGATGGTCTAAGTCTTGTAAAGTCATGGAATCCCAAACATCTCTTTGTTGCAGGCTTGTCAATGGGAGGTGTATTATCAACACTTCTAGCTTCGTTGAATGAAGGCATTGATGGACTGGTTCTTATCGCGCCAGCTTTGAAGATTGATGGTATCCTGCCCAAGCTTGTACCGATAATGAAGTATTTCATGAAAGATAGGGAAATAGATGTAGAAAAGGTTCAGGAGCAATATGATGTTAAACGTACAAAGTATGCAAGAGAACCAGTTTCAGCTTATCACGAACTCTTCAAGCTTCAAAAACAAGCCCGGAATAACATGAGCAATATTACCATTCCTACAATCATTATCCAAGGGACAGATGACAAGACGATAAATCCTGAAAATGCGAAAATAGCATTTAATGGAATTAGTTCAACTGACAAACAACTCTTCATGATAGAAGGTGGAGAACATGTCATCCCCTGTCATTCTACTCGTGTTGAAGCTTATCCTCATATAGAGAAATTTGTGTCTAGGATAATTGGATCAACCTAAATTGAGGTTTCTTTTAGAACATTGATAGCAACATCAGGAAAATCTGTGATGATGCCATCTACGCCCATACTGTAAAGAACTTGCATTCGTGAGGAATCATTAACGGTCCACGGAAAAATTAGGACATTGTTACTATGTGCGTTGTTGATAAGAACTGGTGAAACGGTTTTGTGATTCGGATTCAATGCATTGGCTTCAAGCTCGTTCACGTAGGGGATAATATCATCTCGAAGTTTCGTAACTAATACTGCTGTAGAAACCTCAGTATCCAATTTTCTTGTAGAAACAAGCGTCCCATGTAGAAAAGAGGAAATCGTGACATCTGGCCTCATCTTACGTTCCTTAACAAGGTCCAGAACTTTCTTCTCAATATCGGTCACCTTGAGCTCAATATTGATTTTTAATTTGCCGCGAGTATAGTCAAGTACTTCATCCAAAGAAGGGATTTTTTCTCCATCTCCTGCGTCCAGATCTCTAATCTCACGATAGGATAATTCTGCTATTGCACCGGACCCATTGGTTGTACGATCAACATCATAATCATGTATGCATACTAATTTACCATCTTCAGTTTCTTGTACATCTGTTTCAATCATATGTGCTCCAGTTCTAAAAGCTGCTCGATGAGCGGCCATAGTATTTTCGGGAGCTAAACCGGATGCGCCTCTGTGTGCTACAATTAATTGATTTTTCATTCTAGGACAGCCACACATTTTTGACACTAATCATCTAATCGCGCAATTCCAGTGCCACCACAACGGGGACATGTTTCAGTGTTGACTTTTCCAGATCCCTTACAATGATAACAATCATCTGTAGGGTAATCAATGGAACTATCCACACCTTTTGCGTAAGCAAATCCTATCGCAATTAGTATGACTGAAAGGAACATAATAAACAAGGAAAGCAAGTAGAGATCAGTGTATGAAAGAAGAACAAAGAATGAAATTACAAAAAGAATCGCACCTAACAATATGAAGACCAAACCCAAACGTGACCGTTCCATAGATTAATCGCTCCTCGATTTATGAAATATATCCTAGATTTAACTATCTCTTTTCTTGAGTGCATCCCATATTTACCCTCTAAATACATTGTGGCGTATAAGAAAGAGATAATAGAGATTGATATAATTAGGGCAGGATTGCGGGAGATTGAAACAGGATGTCAAGGAAAGACCACTTTGCAAAATACTCTCAGATTTATGCGAAAGCACGAGCAAGGGAAATAGTGCCGGATGGGCCCTTTGTAGGACAGCTTAACAATATACCACGAAGGAACTATGACCTTGGAGTTTTCTTCAAACCAAATCGAAGTAGTCGGTGTGTTCAAGTTCACCTAGGAAATCCGATTCCAAAGTCGGTCTGTCTTGAAGAAGGATTCCTCGAATCCGACGATACAGCTTATCTAAGTAGAACAATTTTGTCAAAATTTCGAACACTTGATTTTATGAAAGTAGTAATATCTGCGGGAGATTTACTTGAGAGTAAAACGGAACGTATCAAGTTTCTTAAAACAGCTCAACGGGTTGTAGATGTCATAGTTCGAAAAGCTAAGAACGTTATGCATCTTGCTGAATTTGCACCATTTAGATATGATAGACGCGTAAGTACCCTTGATGAATTTCTGGTTAAGAAACTGAAAATGGATGAGGTATCAGTTGAGGCAGCTTCGATTCCATTCCTCGTTGCAGATCCTGAATACATACTTCTAGCTAATGGCGATGTAATAGTTGTGGGCGATGAACCCATAGTACCACAAGGTGAATTTCATCTGGTTGGAGGAATTGGATACACGTTTGATAAGACAGAAGGAGCAGTTAGTGAAGGACGCCTATTCAGATCTACTACTGATCTTACACCACAAGGTATTGATGAAGCGTACATAGATGGAATGATACAAAGGGTTACCGAAGATTTCCAGAATAATATGCATTCACTCATCTTTGCTGATGTATGGAAGAAGGGCAAAGCGAAACCTGTTGGTGTGAATTTCGGTGGCAACTTACTTGTAAAAGCAGAACCAAGCAGTGAAATATGGACTGGCGTCTTTGAAGTCTACATCAAGTCACCTAAGAGCTAGTGAAGATATGACGACCAATCATAGCATAAGAAAATCAAACGAGTCTATTGCAATAAAGACAGCTCGATATGCATAGATTCTGAACGTATATGTTGCAGTCGCAGTGCTTACTGTGTTTAATAATTCGCGTAAATCAGATATCGCAGTTGAACCGAAACTTGATAGAAGTGATGGAAGAGAGTCGATAGTTAGGTTGTCTACTCCATTACCGGTTGCTAATACAATATCGTTACATAGTATTTCGAGATTTTCATACACGATTTCGGATCTATCATCAATATCAGTGACATTACCAACTTCGCCGATTCGAATGGAATACTTGGAGCCAAGAACACCGAGTGATTTGGAGTAGGATTCAACAAGATACTCTCCTACATCACCACTCATCTCAATCGATATTCGAGACCTTCCACTCGATACTTCAATAGTATCCCACAAGTCCAAGGATTGTATCGTCACTCCACTCAGTCTCATTGCTACATTATCGTTATCCTGTAAATCATCAATAACAAAAGATTCGACTACTATTCCGGCTGAGAAGCCCGCACTATCAGCTTGTTGTGCTAGTAATGCGGACTCTTGATCTATAATTGAGATATCTGTGGAATAGATAGAAGTTCTCATTAATTCTGAGAATCCAATAAGATCAAGACTTCTTGTGTGGAACATCAACTTCTGCCATTCAGGACGTGAGAGAGTCATGTCAAAGAAAACGTGCAGTGGTGAATTAGTGATGTTTTGCAATTCAACAACAAGCTGTGGTAATGCATTTCTATGGGATTCATATACTCCTTGAATAACATCAGTTGTACCGATTGCTGTAGGTTCGGAACCAACAATGCTAGCTCGATCTGCAGTAAGTGTAATCGTATAAGGTACATTTGAAGCATTAAGAGCTAACAACCAATCTCCAAGTTTCAGCCAAGATTCAGTGTCATTTTCCAATACTCTAAGGTTCACGCCAAACTGATTTGATTCCAAATCTGAAATGATACCAGTTGTGGGTGTGAGGTTGACATAGGGAAAGTCAAAATCTGCTAAAGGAACGCTAAGCATTATGTTTGCATCTGAATTGCTAGTTACATGAGCAATAGGTACTTGCCCCATAATCACTATAGAAACCGGAAATGTCAGACTTAACATATTGAGGAGGATGATATAGACTATTCCCTTCTTGCCAGCAGAACGAAGACTACCCTTTGGTCTATAACGTCCAAGAATGAAAATTAACGCTACAGCTACTATGTTGAATATCACAAAAACTAGAAAGCCACGAACCAGCAATGAAAGCATGCTGAAGAACACACTTGCAATAAGAAGAATGACAAAACTCGAAGCAGCTGTTCTACTTTGATAATAATCCCGAATCATCAGAGGTAGAAAAATCATCAGAGGAAGAATGTAAAGGGCAATTGGCATTGAATCAATGATACCAACACCACTTAGACTCATTCTAGCGGTGACAGCAATCATTGTGTATAGAATCAGAACCATGTTAATAGCAATAATTGCAGTGATGTAGAGGTGAAGATATCTGTCAACCCGACGGTTGGAGTTGATGCGCCTCCTGATTTTACTGCGCTCTTGAATGAATCTCTTCATCATGAATAGTCATTGAAAGTCATTCTAATACACAGATAAGCTTCACTTAGATGAATCTCCTAGAAACCGTTAAGATGAAGTACAAGATAGCGTGTCTTGCGGATGGATGGTAGCACATGTATGATGTCGCGGTGATTGGAGCAGGTCCTGGAGGAGCAACAGCCTCACGATATCTAGCCAAGAAAGGCCTGAAGGTTTGCATGATCGATAAGGACACTTTCCCACGGGATAAACCGTGTGGAGGAGGTTTCTCTGAAGGTCTCTTAGATGAATTCCCATATCTCCGCAAGAGAGCCAATGAGTTTCTCAAAGGAGTTGCAAGAGTCGGAGTATTACATTCACCTAATCGTCGTATTGTTCTAAAAGGTTCTGTAGACATGGCAGTTGCGCTCCGAACAGATTTTGATAATGTGTTGTTTGAGAGTGCAGTAGAGGAAGGTGCAGAACCTCTAGTAGGTATAAGAGCAAAATCAGTAAGGTTTCACAAAGATCATTCAGAGGTGACGCTCAAAGGTTCCGAGTCTATCAAAGCACATGTCGTAATTGGAGCAGATGGGGTTTCGAGCATGGTTGCTAGAGAAACAGGTCTCAATAGAAGATGGCCTAGCTCGATGATTACAGCATGTCGAGTTGCAGAGGTTCCTGCGAAATCTAATGAGATTATTGACCGTTACACTGAGAATCTAAATTATCATTTCTATGCTAATCTTGGGGGGCTTCCAGGTTATGGCTGGATATTTCCAAAACGGGATACTATTAACATTGGACTCGGTATTGTTGGAACCCATGCTCAAGGATTACCAAGAGTATTTGATGCATTTGTGCAACACTTGAAGAGAGAGAATTTGTTGATGCAGGATGCAGACCTTTCTAAAGCAAAGGGAGGTCTTGTACCAACAGGCGGCCCACTATCGAGATCCTATGTTGAAAGATGTATTCTACTTGGCGACTCAGCAGGAATGGTAAGTCCAATTACTGGTGGTGGTATCGCATATGCAATGAGAGCCGCCAGGTACGCGGCTGCAGTGCTAACAAAAGTAATTGAAGCTGATAATTTTGGAAGTGGAATACTTGGCGAGTATGAAAAAATCTGGCGCAATGATTTTGGAGATACGTTCAAGGATCAGTTACTTGCTCAGAAAATCTTCACTAGTCCATTCACTGATCTCCTATTTGAGATAGGTAAACGTGACGAGAAGATACAGGAAATGGTATCAGAAGCTATAGCGGAATCTGCAGAAGAAGGAATTGATGTCAAGAAACTAATTCTCCGAACAATCTTCGTTTGTTTTAGAGCATCTTTCAGATTGTAACCAGATTGAAGCAATTCAAATTCCATCAGAAGGTATAATTGAGGGTACACTTACTAAGAGGTATTCCGCTTCTCACTGGGTGAGAGAGAGGAGACAGAAAATTGGATCGACCATGGTACAAAAATTATGTTGAAGGTACCCCTAAGGAGATCACGATTCCTGAAGGTCCGCTTTGGAAAGCACTTGACGATGCTGTCAAGAAGTACCCAAAGAATGAGGCACTTTATTTTGAAGGAGTCAAGGTCACATATAGCGAACTTGGAGAGCTTGTTGATAGAGCTGCCAACGGTTTTGCAAAAATGGGGGTCAAGAAGGGTGACACAGTAGCAATCATGCTAATCAATTGTCCCCAATTTGTAATCTCATACTTTGGTGCACTGAAAGCTGGAGCAATTGTAACAGCAGTTAGTCCACTAGCAATGGCTAAAGAGTTACGGATCTATCTGCAAGATACGAAGGCTACAACAATCGTTGTGCTCAACTTCTTCTATGCAGCTGTTGAAGCTGTCCGTAAAGAAACTAATCTTGAGAACGTAATTGTTGCTCAAGGCTGGGATATGATGTCCAAGTTAAAGCAGAAGCTGGCACCAAAGACTGTGTACAAGAAAGAGATGAAATCCGTTCCACCCCTTCGAGAGGGAGATATCATGTGGAATGACTTCATTGCCGATACTGTTCCTGAACCACCGAAAATTGAAATTGACCCTGCTAAGGATATTGCAGTGTATCAGTTCACCGGCGGTACGACAGGTCTGCCCAAAGCCGCTATGCTAACTCATGACAACTTGAAGGCAAATTGTGAGCAGTGTAGTGTATGGATGGAGTGGATGGCAGAGCGAGGCAAAGAATCCTTTGTTGCAGCACTACCCCTACAGCACATCTTTGGTCAAACAATATCGATGAATCTTGCAATCTCATGGGGTAGTAGGATTATACTGGTTCCAAATGCAAGGGATATCAAACACTTGCTTGAATTGATAGACAAACAGAAGCCAACATTCTTCCCGATTGTTTCGACGTTGGCAATCTCGATATACAGTCATCCAGATGCTAAGAAGTACGACTTGACATCCTTGAAACTATCAATTGCAGGAGCAATGGCCTTACCGCCTGAAGTCACTAGGAAATATGAGGAAGCAACAGATTCCATCATCATTGAGGGATTTGGTCTCAGCGAGTCATCACCTGTAACTCATGCCAACCCCTTAAACAAGGAGAAGAGAAAGATTGGTTCGATTGGACTACCATTCCCAAGTACTGACAGCAAGATTGTGGATCTTGATGACAAGACAAAGGATCTTCCTATCGGTGAAATAGGAGAACTTGCTGTAAAAGGTCCTCAGATTATGCTTGGTTATCACAACCGCCCTGAGGAAACTGCAGATGTGCTAAAGGATGGATGGCTTTTCACTGGCGATATTGCAAAAATGGATGAAGAAGGATGGACATACATAGTAGATCGCAAGAAGGATATGATCAATGCAAGCGGCTACAAAGTATGGCCCAATGAAGTAGAAGAGGTGCTCTTCGAACATCCAAAGATTCGTGAGGCAGCAGTCATTGGAATCCCTGATGAAACTCGTGGGGAAACTGTGAAAGCTTTCGTCGTTCTTGAACCTGGTCAAACACTTACTGTAGATGAGATAAGAGCCTTTGCAAAAGAAAAGATGTCGGTCTACAAGGTCCCGACTGCCATAGATTTCGTCGATGATCTACCAAAGACACAAGTTGGAAAAATCCTCAGAAGAGAACTTCGAGAGGGAACAAAATAAAATTAAATGAAAGAACCGGATGGTGTTAATCACACCTCCGGTTTCCTATTCTTTTTACTAATCGCGAACTTGGAAAGCATCAGTTTCATAATCTTCAAGGAGTGCCTGCACTTCAGGTCTACCTAGAAGTTTCCTACGGGTTTCAGACATGTTGTTGATAACGCACCCAATGCCAACAACGGTAGCTCCTAACTTCTCAATCAATTTCTTAACTGCAAAGACTGATGTCCCCTGTATTAACCAATCATCGATGATAGCAACTCTATCACCGGAATCAATTGATTCAGAAACAATAGCTAATTGCCTATCAGCAAATCTGTTTGAGGGAAGTAACTCCACTTCACGATGATACCCCTCAGGGATATACGCAATGGATCGAGCAGGTATTACCCCACAGCCCAAATAATAGGCAATCGCGCTACCCAAGGCGAGCCCCCTCTGTTCGACTCCCACGACTTTATTGGGTTTAACTTCCAAGAATGGTTTTGCGAGCTTAACAACCGCCTCGTGAAACACTTTGGGGTGTTCAAGTAGCTTGCTTATATCACAGACAGCTTTGCCGGGCTCTGGCCAGTCCCTAATCACTTCAACATATTCAGCAAAATCTACATCTGTCATCGTCAGACCTCAAGTGCAAGCAATCGTAGTAAGTCTTAATCCTTTCTGTTCGTAGCATAAAATTGGATGAATCTGAACTCTTGTGGATACTAGACACGAAACGCTTAAGATAACAGAATAAAGTTTGTCAAATATTATCTGTTGGGAGTATGGTGTGACCTTGATAGTTCCTGGTACTACAATCTCATTGACACTAATGACAACGTATGTTGAGGTTCGAGATAAGGGTATAATCAAGAAGAAAATCCCCTTGAAAGCTAGGTCATTTGATGATGTGGCACTAGAGCTAACGAAATACTTCAGGTACCTAGGTAAGAGACTAGCTCCGGGAGTAATGCAAGAGGTACTAGAACGGATTGGGCTTCCGAAGACAAGTAGAGTAATTTCAGAGCCGGAACCTGAACCAGAACCGGTTATTGAATCACCTCCAGAGCCAGTTATTGAAACAACTCCAGAACCGGTTATCGAAGCACCTCCAGAGATCGTACCAATCAAAAAGCCACCTAAGAAAAAGAAGAAAGGAAAGAAAGAGAAGAAGAAGAAAAAAGAAGAAAAGAAGAAGTCTGCTGATCCCGGCACGAGTGCTCATGAGCATGGTGTAATCACTGCTGATGATTATGATGATATTGCTGATGCATTACAAGCCGTTGAAGCATTGAGTGATTCATTTATGGCTCCAAGTACCAAAGAAGTTACCAAAGAGAAGAAGAAACAAAAAATTAGTATCAATTTAGAGGGCGAGGAGGAAATTATTGCATCAGGAACAACTTATGTTAGAACGCCCGGAGTAGAAATTGCAATAACCCAGATAGAAGAGTCGTCATCTGAGATTATTGAACTCGTAGCTGAAACTATTGAGGAAGATGTCGAGCCAGAAACAGAACCAATTCCAACTGTAACTCCCACGCACCAGATTAAACCAATAGTTCAATGCAAGGCTTTGCTTCTCGGAGAAACTGGAGTCGGCAAAAGAACTCTCAAAGAAAATGTTGAGGTAGAATCAACAATTATCGATGAAGAAACTGGCGAAGTGTCACCTTATATCCACAAAAAGATGATAGATGGTTCAAACCACAGAATCCAATTGAATATCTGGTCTTTTGATTTGGCAGTAAAAGCAAAACTACCCCGTCAGAAATTCTACGATGATGCACAAGTACTCGTCATCATCTATGCATCTTCAGATCGCTGGAGTTTTGAGAGTTTAGACTTCTGGTTAAGAGAATCATCAATAACTTGTGAGGTCACACCACCAATTGTAATTGTCGGGAATAAGTTAGATTTACGTTCTGAAACAGAGGATGATTCGGGAGAAGATCCTGTAAGTTATAATGAAGGATTTCAGTATGCTGAGGATTTAGCAAAGCGACTTGGATCAGATGATGATTTACATCCTGTGGCGTTTATTGAAACCTCTTCATTAACAGGGGTTAATACAGAAGAAGTTTTTAAGACTGCTGCGGATTTATTTGAAAATACCCTATAATATTTCATATCAAGTATTCAACAAAGGACTACTCATAGCATTCTTATACAGGTCTGCATGGATAACTCAAAATTGAACAATGATTTGTAACCTCGAAACGTGAAGTGGTGGTTATGTCGACCGAACCTTGTGAAAGCTGCGGAAAGGTAATGGATCCAATTCGACCAGCTAAAAATCTGGAAGATAACTTCATGAATGATGCACGCCAAGATATGTTTATCTGCTCAGACTGTTTCAAAAAGCGATTCAAAATCACAACGAAAAGAAGGAGTGGTTATGGAGGTAAAATCTATGAAGTGGAAGAACGGTCAGCACCACGGTTTGGGTTTGGTAGTCAATCCTTCTCTTGTTTGAAATGTAATTGGGTTGCATGGAGTGAAGAAGGTCTAATTGTACATATGCGTAGAAGACACGCATAGATTGCTTTTCTGGTATTATTGCTGGTTTATTGCAACGTGCTTATTTTCCTTAATAATCTCATGGCCGATGATTCTTAGTCCATCTACACTTCGTGCTGCATTCTCAAGCATACCCATTCTATACGTTGCAGTTCTTGGACCAAGACCATGAAGCCAATCGAGACTAGTCATATTTAATTTCTTATGGATTGAGAAGTAAACCTTTAGATCAGCAGCAATGGCTCTAGATCTCTCAAACATTGCAGCTGTGAGACCAATACTAGGTGCGGCAAATCCTGTTAATACCCAGATGAAAATGAAAACATCAGTACTAAATTCTTCATAAAAGAATGAAAACCCGAAGAAGATGGGTCCAGCTAAGGATAGTATAATGAGTATCAATGAGAGGTGTTGAGAGGAGTCATCACTCCCCAATCCTGCAATTCCAATGACATCCTGGTCAGGGGGATAGAGAAAAACCAAAACTCCACCAGAAGTAACACCTACTACAAAAGCCGAACAGACAACGAGCATAATGTAACCAAAAGGTCGTGTTTGCCAGATTTCAGGGAATGTGATGAGAGATTGCAATATTAGTGAAGCTGCAATCAAGATGGAACCCACTAAGAATCCCTGTTTACTGAAGAATTCATACTTCCGGTCCATAATCTCATCAGACACTGAATAGATGCACCTCTCTTCAATCAACTATTCTATGGGCAGATAATTCTTCAATAAAGATAAAGCTTTCTTATTCAATCACTAAAATGTAACAATAGTACAATTCTTGGTACGTAGAAGGACTCATTTATTAGTCTTCACGAAATAACATAGGTTGTCGCGGAGAATTTCGGAGTGGGTTGATTTGAATAACAACACTATCATTGATTTACAATCAGTTTCCCGGGTCTACAGAATGGGAGAGATTGAAGTCCATGCTCTTAGGAGTGTGTCTCTTGATATCAAGCGTGGACAGGCAATCGGAATCATGGGGCCCAGTGGGTCGGGAAAGACAACTTGTCTAAACCTTATTGGAGCACTTGATAGACCAACTGACGGGAGAGTCATAATCGATAATCTCGATATCACTGATATGTCTGAGAGTGAACTCACAACAGTAAGAAGGGAGAAGATAAGCTATGTCTTCCAATTCTTCAATCTGCTACCGGTATTGACCGCGTATGAGAATATAGAGCTTCCACTTCTAATTGCTGGCGTGGAAGAAGATGCGCGCAAGGAGAGAGTTGACCACCTAATTTCACTGGTTGGACTTGCAGAAAGAGCAGAACACCGTCCAGACGAGCTAAGCGGCGGGGAACAACAACGTATTGCCATTGCTCGTGCTCTTGCGAAACCAGAAGGTTCTGCGAGCTCAGTCATCGTACTTGCAGATGAGCCTACTGGAGATCTCGATTATAATACTGGACTAGAGATTCTTGAAATTCTTATTTCACTAACAAAGGGAGAAGGTGGTACACTGATTACAGTGACCCATGACCCTGAAGTTGGCGAGATGATGGATCATGTATACAAAATGCGTGATGGACAAATAGAGAATCCACAATGAGGTATGATGCATGGCGGCAGAACCTGCGGGATATGAAGCATTTCATAGCATCCGAAGAAAGGGTGTGACATTACTCTGCTTTCTATTAGCATCAACGATGGCTATCGGAATCACAGTCTATGTGGATTCATATTCAGTTCATGAATGGGAGAAGAATATCGATGTAGGTGACATTGCCATCACTGTGTTTGATTACAGTGCTAATCTTGAACCATATGTTGATGACATTCGAGAGATTGCTGGTGTGACGAAAGCTGCAGCATTACGTAGTGGTCATGGATATCTGGAGAAAATTGAAAATAACACCATCTATCTAGATCTGTGGGGAGATATACTTGCTCCAGAAACAGAGTTCTATGAAACTTTTCCAAATTATATTAACTTGGAACAAGGAAGAATGCCAGAGAACACAAGTGAAATTGCAATAATCTATTCGCCTTATACATACAATGAGATAGAACTTGGTGATGTAGTTGAAATGCAGCTGGATGACACTCAAGATATGACAGTGGTTGGTTTTTACACCCATGAAGGAAAAGCTGATTCTCCATATTACTGGAGTTTTGATAGTATTGGAATAGTCGTACAAAGTGTTGTAAGTGATGATTATGCATCCACTGGAATTCTTGTCGACATCGATCGATCAGGTCTCTCAGCTTTCAATCCCACTGGTACACTGCAATACCTCAATGGAATTGATGAATCAATAAGATTGCTAGATCCAGCTTACACACCTAGTATTCCCTGGTCAGGCAGATTTTATGTTCAAAATAGACTTTCCTCAGGAGTAAATGCATACATCTCTTGGGTTCAAATGTTGAGAATTATAGAGATGTTCAGGGCATCAAGTGTTCTATTCTTACTTGTGCTGGTGAATTTCTTAGCAATTCGTCATAATGTAAACGAAAGACGTTATGAAGAAAATATGCTGATTTCTAGAGGGGCAGCCAAGGGCGATTTGGAAAAAGCAACAACTCGAGAAATATTCATACTCGCAATCTTATCTTGTTTCATTGGAATTCCACTAGGTTTGCTTCTAAGTAGAGTTGCAATTGCTGCTACTGGGTTCTTCATTTTCAATCCGGCACTATTCTTTTCGGAACCAATTCTAATCAGTTTAGATTCACTCTTAATCTCTGGAATAGTGGCGATAGCAATACCCATGGTCACATTGGGTGGTTATCGAGCAGTCTATTCAACCAAGAAGAGTGTTGATGAAGACAGAGGTAGATTGGCCAAGCTATCGAAGGGGCTAGGTCTCATTCGTTGGGATGTGATGATTGTTGTAATATCAGGTCTCTTTCTACTTGCCTTGACTACTGGAAGCACTGTAACTGCTAGTAATCCATTGCTATCACTTATTCTACCAATCATACCCATACCTCTTTTCCTTGGAATGTCAAGCATATCAATGAAAGCCCTAAGATGGGGTGCTAATAGACTCAGTAAAGTGATGAGAAGAGTTGTTGGGGATGTTCCTGCATCCATTGGAATCAGAAGACTTGGAAAGGGTGCTTCATCAGCAGGAGCAGCAGCTATGATCCTTGTTCTTGCTATATGTTTGAGCTGGAATAGTGCAATAATAGATGTATCAATGCCATTTACAGCGCAGAATCAGTCACGTCTGAGTGTTGGCTCAGACCTGACATTTGCATTGGATGAATACCAATATGGAAGTTGGGATGACTTTATCACAAATGTGACAAACCATGAGTTGGTAGATGCAAGTACAATTGTATCAGAAGCAAATCTCTACTTATCAGCAGGATATGGAGGAGCAACCGACTTCTTAGCAGTGAATCCTAGAGAGTACATGAATATTGGGTATGACTACTTAGGCAATCCACTCAATGCATCAGATCTTTCCCTCTTACTTGACAATCTAGAAACTTCACCTGATGGAGCCATTGTTACATCTGATATCGCTCAATCTTATAATTTTGAAGTTGGTGATATTCTTCGAGCATCGACTTTAGAAGACGATGCAGTTCCACTCATATTCAGAATAATTGGAATTACCGATGCGTTACCTGAGGTTCCAGATAGATACGGTTCCTGGTATGGAATAACCGCACCAATCTTCTTTGGGTTTGGGTACCAACCTCGTGCTGTTGGAACTAATAGAATTCTAGTAAATCGGGAATTTCTAGGTTCTCAATTGACACTTCTCAATAACTCATACAACTACCTTTGTGTTAGAACTTCTCCATATGCCAATGCATCAGTTATTGTCGAAGATGTTTTTGATGGTGAAGGAAACATTGCAGTTTATGAAAATCTTTGGGAGTCTGTAAGTCAATATGTTCATGATTATGTCAGTGATACACAATATTTGATGGAACGGTCTCTCGATACAATGCTTACTGTTCTTACAGTGGGTACAATTGTTGGTGGTTTTGCAATCTATGCGGTTGAGGGAGTTCGAGCGCGTAGAAGAGAAATCGCACTCTTGAGATCAGTTGGAGCATCCAAGAGAATGATAATTATGGTACAGGGAGCTGAGATGTTAGTATTGATGCTGGTTAGCATGATATTACTCCTAATCTATGCTCCATTGTTTCTAAGCACATCGATAAATTTGGCTGGGGGATCAACTACAGGTTGGAGTGATGTGTATCTGGTTTCTGTATTTCCAGTTATTCCTTGGATTACAATTTTTGTAGTCTTAGGATTCTTTGTAGTAAGTGTAGCCTTGTTCATCTTCGTAATCGCTGCACTCAGTTCGAGAATCAATCTGGCTTCTACTCTCAATGCAGCATGGGCAGAAGCTAGTCCTTATGGAGATGATATGTAGTTGTTCCTCTTCTCACGTCTTTCATCAAGGGGGCCTGAAGTAGTGACAACATTACTGATCTTCGCCCTTTCTAGCGGAGTTCTAGGTGGAATTCTGTTCTACATGGATTCGACATCACCGGATGTTCTTAATGATATGACATCGGATGTGCCAATAGATATGCAGGTCACCTTTTCATCGCCGTTTTATTCCCAGAATAATATTACAGTTGATGATATTGAAGAAAACGTAGGTCAACAGGAGTATGTAATTGCTACAGAACAGGTGAAGTTCGTGCAAATATATGACTACGACGTGTTAGAACAAGAAGATTATAGAAAGGGATTTCTTGGGATCAATTTCACATCTTTTGAGAGCTTCTCAGATGCTATAGACATTGAGATATTCGATCGAGAATATGATAATGAATCATGCATGGTTGAGAATTCTCTATTCTTACAACGAGGACTTCAAATTGGAGATAATTACACAATCAATCTACTCGTATACAACAGCACCTGGTATGAGGTTGAGATACAAAAATCATTCACTATTGTTGGAACTTTCTCATCAAATATTTACATGCATCAACCCTTTTGGGGCCAGCCAGAGGTAACCTATCTTCGAATGATCACAACTCCAGATGCTATCGCTTCAACTTTCAATGTTCTAGGACATGATCCCTACTATGGTTTGCAGGAGAGAATCTGGGTTCGCTTCGACCATTCTCTGATTGTAAATACGGATTCATCGAGCGTAATTACCTCACTATCTAACATTGAAAAAAGAATTGAGCAAGACAATCTTCCGTATGCATTAGTTGATAATTTCCAACTAATGGGTGCAATCTACGAGTTCTCAAGTTGGTCTGTCAGTATAAGAGCCATTGCGCTTTCATTCTCGATCCCTTCAGTCATCATGGGAGCAATGCTAATCCAATACAATGCAAGATTGTTGTCTGATGCTCAACGAAAAGATGTAGGTACTCTAAAAACAAGAGGTGCATCAGGATGGCAGGCATTCAATTGGGTATTGAGTAATGCCTTAGTAACAGGTTTTGTTGGAAGCCTTGGCGCGATTATCACAGGGATTGCATCAGCGCTTCTTTCTGGTACGGTCATAGAATTACTGGTGTTTGATCCACAGAGGCTTGCTGGTTTCGAAATCTTGCTTCAACCTTATGCCGTTTTTATTGTATTCATGTTTTCATTCTCCGTAGGTTTGATAGTTGCCATACCTTCAGCCGTGAAGGCACTATTAATGACTCCTTCAGAAGCACATAGTCATCTTGAAAGCAACGTACTTGCTGATGCAGAAAAGATGGGAACGACCACTATTGATTTGATGGCGGTAGGAGTCAGTGGATGGTTACTTTTGCCATTGATTGCCAGCTTTGCATTCTCAAGTCAGAATCTCTTTACTTCTCTAACTTTTGCAGCCATCATTATTCCAGTATTGGGAATTTTCCTCTTTTCATTTACAAGACTTCTTTCAAGACCAACTGCATCTATCAAAGCAAGGGTTCTTGGAAGAATTAAGCGTCCATCCCTCATTGTAGGATCACGCCTGATGTCTAGAACAGTTCTCATGTTCAAGAAATCAGAAACTATGGGAACCATGTTCATAGCTATGGTATTTACAGCAGGTCTATTTGCTTCGGTTTCTGCGACAACTGGGAGCACTCATATGAAACAGATATACATGTTTGAAACCGGAGCGGATGTCACAATCGACATTAGCCCAACCTTAGCAAATATCACAATGGATCTTGTAGCAAATATATCAGCTGTTGAAGGGGTGGCCCATGTTAGCCCCATGTACAGAACCACTGCTTATGTGCAATATTGGAATGCGTACAACATCGGAATGGGTGAAAACATCAATCGTACAATTACTGTGTTTGGAGTAGAGCCAGAAAGCTGGATTGAATCAGCGTTTTGGTTAGACTATTTTACGTACTATAACTTGCCGCAATATTCGATTGCTAGTTTATCAGAATCAAATGAAGATGGAATCAATATTCTCTCTTCATTCAAACCTATCCATAGCTACACGGTTGACTCTCTTGGTATGCGCCACCCTCAATACTCTGATATTCTTGACCTTCAGATAATGACACCAGCGTGGAGTAATCTAACTGAATGTACAATCGTTGACTTAATGACTTCTACAGTAGTTGGTGATAGATCAACAGGGCAAACATACGTTCCAGGTGAGTCAGATGCCAGCAATTTCATCGTAGCTGATATTGACTATATTCATTCATGCATGAATACCACACGAGTTACCAAATTCTACATTGATCTTGACCCTGGGACAAACTATACGAAAGCAATGAATGATATCAATGCAATTGCACCTTACAGTTTCACTGACATCGAGTCACCATACACCTCAATTGATAGGGTTCTAGATTCTAGAGCAGCCCAATCAATCTATGGCACTTACACGCTTAATGTAATCTTTTCACTTATCTATTTGACAATAGGCATGCTCATTGTCAGCATAGTAAGAGTTCGAGGATTAAGAAAACAAATCTCAGTCCTTCGCGCTCTAGGAACTCCAAACAGGTCAATCATTATTGCATCAATTACAGAAACCAGTATTGGAGTTCTGATTGCAGCTGCTATCGGTGGAACTGTTGGAGTCACCTTGGCATTTCTATTAATGAATATACCACTCTTACATATGGGAGTGTCAACTCTAACACTATGGACTAGACTTCCAGTGCAACTTGTGCTACCCTTGCCACTAATATCAACCATAATTGGTCTTGCAATAGGCGTATCGCTAATTGCAACGTACTTAGTTTTAGTACGAACCCTGAAACTGAATATCGCAGAAGAGATACAATATAATGAGTGATCATCATGTCGGAAAATCTTGAAGAACTATCAGAAGAGTACAAGATTATTGTACGTGACCTCATGAAGGTCTACAAGCGAGGCCAGAAAGAGGTCATTGCTCTACGTGGAATTGATTTTGAAGTCAATGCGGGAGAGTTCCTTTCTATAATCGGACCCAGCGGATCCGGAAAGTCTACACTTTTGAAAATGCTTGGGGCATTAGATAGACCGACAGCAGGAGTAATACTCTATGATGGTCATAGTGTAACAACTCTGGATGATCGGAGGTCAATGCTTTACCGGAGGCAGAAAGTAGGATTTGTTTGGCAAATAGGCAATTTAGTTCCAGGTCTAAATGCATTGAAGAATGTAATACTTCCAATGAAACTAGCTGGAGCGCCATCAAGACAATCAAACGATCGCGCAATGATGCTCTTAGAACAGTTAGGTCTAGGTCCAAGAATTAACCATAAACCAAATCAGCTCAGTGGCGGTGAAAATCAGCGCGTTGCCATATGTGTTGCATTGGCAAACAATCCAGAGCTTCTGCTTGGAGACGAAATAACGGGAGAACTGGATTCGGAAACAACTGAGATTGTGATGGAAGCACTAAAGGACATAAACAAAGAGTTTGGAACCACAGTGATCAACGTAACTCATAATCCTAAGGTTGCAGAATATGCTGATCGTGTTCTACGAATTCGTGATGGACTAATTGAGGGCCAGAAACATATCCTCTATGGAGATATCACGGAGATAGATGCTAAAGGAAGGATGGTCATTCCAGAAACTGTTCGTCGTTTAGCAGGTCTTGGAAAAAGAGTCGTTCTTCGGGCAACATCAGATGGCTTGCTCATCAGTCCGCTAGATACAAGTGGCAAAAATGGCAATAATAATAATGAAACAGAAACCAATTAGATTTTAGCAATGTCTATATCTGAGGACACATCCGTTCAGGTAGTGATGCAGATGAGCAAACGACAGATGCCATGGTCATTCTATTCCACATTAGTTTCATTCGCAATCTTTTTTGCTAGCATCAATATCTATATTCTCACTAATTTACTTGGTCATCCCTTGTCGAGTGACTTGTGGTTGATTGGAGTTGTTGGTGGATTTGTTCTACTTCTCTACTCTGTTCGTATGGTTAGAATTCATCAAAGAGAGCTAGTTGATAAAAACAAGCTGAATAGATAGATTGTTTCAGGGAAGAGGAATCATTAGAAATCAAAGTCAGACTTGTCATTATTCTTCCTAAACAAGACTATTGGGATTTCAATTACCTTATCTCGCCGTCGCGCAATATCTAGAGTTACTTTTAGAAAATGGCGATATTCAATGAGCTCCGATGTGAATGATTCTGTCCAAATGGAATCTGTTGGGATAGTGACTTCGACCCAAGAGTCTCGACGAAACTCCTCCTCTTGAAAATATATTTCAGCAAGTTCTTTCTTTGAATCCCACTTGAACCCTTTTGGCTCAACGTGCTCTAGTCCAATTATTTCTGCACGAATCCCTCTAAAACTAGCCTCTCTATCAACGAAGAATCGAAAATCTAGATTGTCCCCGAGAGAAAAATGATCCGTGTCAGTGTCAACTTTTAACAGAGTAATGCCATCGCTCTCAATCATATCAGATTTAGGTTCTGGAATAGATTCTTTTTCTGTCCCTTGCTTTAATTGCAGATCGAGGTCCAATTTAGATTTCAAATCTCTAGCCCATGAGATTTCTGCTTTAGCTTCTAAAGAATATTTTATCCACCCACAAGTGCCGTTGTAACTTCCAGGAATATTAGAAGGTAGAGTGAATGAAAAGTTGTAGCGTGATTCACCGGTTGGAATCATTATAGTTTCAATGAGATTAACGATATCATTTACATGATCGCGTTTTTCCTGATAGATATTCGTAGTCTTTCCTATTCTAACGACAACTTTCACAGCTTCCGTCCCTAAAAGAGAAATATGAAGTCGTTCGCATTGAAAATCATCATCGCATGTTACAAGAACTTGTCCTTCTACTGTAGAACCAGGAGTGAGAATTTCATCATTTAATCGAATCTCAATTTTCCGCATTTGAATTTCATTATTATTCTGTTGTGAGGGTTAATGAGGTATTCGTTTAACGAAAGAAAGCAATAAAGAAGGACACAGATTGTTCTGACAACACTTTTGTAACTCAGTGTCTAGAAAAAGGACTATGAGGAAATCAGCCATCGTAATTTTATTACTAATTATTTCAGGAATAGGAATCGCAGGTTTCCTTTATCAAGAGGGATTCTTCAATCGCTTTTTCTTTGATACAGAAGGGCGATATGATTCTAGTGTTCTTGATGATATGGGAGTCTGTTACTCGAATCGGTCAGATATCGAAGCATTCAATGAAGGTTATAGTGAGTCAGATATTTGTCCATGGGGTTTCATACACAATGGAATCGATTATTTCTACTTCAATAACTCAGATGTGATTGCAGCGGCACCAGGTCTGGTTGAAACAATTGAACTAAGAGACTGGGGACCAGAGTCATGGCAACGCTATACTATCTCTGTGAGCATTAGATTCAATGCCTCAGTTACACTCACATATGGATTTGAACCAATAACAAATTCAACGGAAGATCAAGCCCAACAGCTTGCTATGTTCAATTTTGTGGAAGGGACTTGGGTTGAGAAAGGTGAGGTGATAGCAAAATTCCTAAGATCCAATGAGGGGGCACACATTCACTTCGGTGTGTATCAGAATGACATAGCAAGAAACCCTACTCTCTATTTGGGCACTGGAGCATTGATTGAACTCCAAGAGATGGTTCATGATTTCAATCCGACATGGGACATAAGCTATCCTTAGTCAAAAAATCATAAACTCAAGGCAATTTTCTACATCAAGGAAATATCCGACTAACGGTTCTGGGGAATGGAATGCAATCGCGGATATGCTCTAGTTCAAGCATCCAAGTAATTAACCTGTCAACTCCGACACCAAACCCAGAATGCGGTACACTGCCGTATTTCCGGATATCTAGGTACCACTCATACTTCTTCGGATCGTCTCCGATTCTGTTGAGGTTGTCAATTATCTTTTGGTAATCGGACTCACGCTCACTCGCACCAATCATCTCACCGAAGCCCTTCGGAGCTAGAAGGTCGCTGTTCTTGTAAGTCCGAGGATCTGCCTCGTTGTCTTTCATGTAAAAGGACTTGATTTCCTTGGGATAATACTCCACGAAGAGGAACTTTTCCCGGTCATCCGTAAGGATGTGTTCAGCCTCAGTTCGGAGATCCTGACCCCACTCGATCTTTAGACCTGCATTCTGACAGATTTCGATTGCTTCAGTGTAAGTCATCCTATCAAATGGAGCTTTGACACCGTAGAGACGCTCAGTATCCAATCCTAGTTCTTTTAGTTCAGGTTTTCTGTTGTCAGCTATTGCATGACACATATGGCTAATGAGACCTTCTTGTCTCTTAAGGTTCCCTTCGTGATCACACCAAGCTTCCTCTACTTCCAGATGCCAGAACTCTGTCACATGTTTGCGTGTCCTTGACTTCTCAGCACGAAATGATGGAGCTAGGATGAACACTTTTTCCATAGCGAATAATTGAGGTTCCAAGTGCATCTGACTTGTTTGGGTTAGATAGACCTTCTTTCCGAAGTACTCGACCTCAAAGAGATCAGCACCCTCCTCCCCCATTGTTGAAACAAACATAGGCGAGGTAGTTTCAAAGAACCCTTCATTGCGAAGATATTCCCGGGCGGACCTGAACACTTCATCCCTGATTTTCAGTACATTGGTGAGCTTTCTGGAACGCATCCATAAATGGCGATTATCATTCAGGAATTCTGTGCTTTGGTTTTCCGTAATTGGAAACTCTTCTGCAAAGTGCAAGACATTGAATTCTTCAATCTGCACTTCAAAACCACCCTCTGCTCGATCGTCGGCTTTGACAGTACCAACCATTGAAACAAGGGATTCTATTAGCATCTTTTCTGCGCCAGCGTATTCCTCTTCACTGACGACATCCTTCTTGATTATTGTTTGAACGACACCTGAAGGATCTCTCAGCAGAACAAAGACCATCTTCTTCTGTTTTCGAATCCGATGAACCCAGCCTCTGAGATGGACTTTCTTTCCGTCCATTCCACCTTCAAGGATGTCCCTTAGTTGTATGTAGCTCACTATAATCACCACAAATTCTCGTTAGACCACATAATGGTTAACATCTAACGTTCACTAGATAATTGGATAAAAGGGTGACGGCTAAAACAGCCGCCAACAGTTTAACGAAATCTGACGAACCAAATAATCACAATGAGTGCAATTATAGCAACTGAACCTATAGCCATCCATGTCAAGTATGTGACAAGATAGGCTTGAGTCACGACAACTCTAATTGTTGATTGAACAGAGTTACCTCCGATATCATACACAGTTAGTGTAACGTCATAGGTTCCACTAAGCAATCCAGCAAAATCGAATTCGATATTTTCTGTTTCCCATTCAGCATTGACCACTTCTTCAGTAGTGATTGTATCACCGATAATGGTGGCAATATCAATTGTGTAGTAGTCCATAAAATCATCTGATACGGTCCAGTTTCGAATGATGTTGATATCACCCTGACTATAATAGATATCATCAGGTGAGTAGACCATGATAGGTGCAATGTCATCTAACATAACTGTAACAATTACAGTATCATTTGCTGTGTTCCCGCTTGTATCATTTGCAAAAAGTGTGAAATTGTGTACAGCAATTTCTAGTTCATCAAGACTAATCGTTATGATTGGTTCATCGGGATTAATGTCACCAGAAATGAAGACCTCATCGTTATCCATTATCGTATACTTATTCAGATAATCATCAGTAACATTCCAAGAAAGCGAGTATCCTGTTTCAGTGAAATATAATTCAACATCTTCGGGTCCCTCAATTTCTGGAAATTCATCTTCATAGATTGTCACTAGGATAATATCCTCAGCGGAATTGAGATTCTGGTCATAAATAACCAGTTTGATCTCATATTCTCCAATTATGGACTCGTTAAATGCTGCACTGACATTGAAAATGTAATCATATGTTGTATTCACCCAAGCAATAGAGATGTTTAGACTACCATCAACAAAGAGTTCAATGGTGGCAGGAAACTCGTCTTCTATGTGCCAAGTGATTGTAACATTTTCTGCGTCAAGCAGGATGTCCTGATCACCAGGACTAGTGATAATTGGTGCGCGAATGTCACTACCTGGTGCTGAGAAATTAAAGTGATAATCTCCTAGACCAATCGGTAGACCACCATGTGTGATTGTCCAATTCATGTACTCGACTGGAACGTCAACAAAGATTACTGTACCATTAGTTGGTGTGGTCTGTATCTCGTAAGCAGTACCATTCATGTATGTCATATTAACTAGAGCACCGACAATTGGTTGAAAGCTTGTTTCAAAATACGTGAAGACTTCAACATCATAGTAATCGGGATTTCCAATTAGTGGACCAAGACTCTGGTGAACAAGTTTCTGAGTGCTATTCGCCTCAAGTGTACCTGAGTCAAGCAAGTATCCAGCGTAGAAAAGATCATCCATAACTTGGAGCTTCCAGATGTAATCCCCATCGGGGATATCTTCGAAGTCAGCTCGACCGTCTGTTACCTCTTTCTGTGCCCAAATGGAGTCATTACCACTGAAATGAATTGAAAAGTTTAGGTTGTTAGCTAATTGGGCCTCGATGTCTGTAATTGTAGTGTTAAGATCATCTTCATCATTGTCCCAATCAACATTTCCGAAGAGTGTACTTACATATGCTTCTGGACCATCAGACACAATTTCGCCTACTTCATCAGGAGTAATAGGGTCTGACGTATGAGAAACATTCCACTTGTAGGTCCCAGGTGCTAGATTGAAGAAAGTAACCTCACCATTACCATCAGTGAAATCATTCTGTAAGAGTATCATTGTTGATGCATTGAACAAGCGAACCCAAGCATTGTCAAGTGGAGTACTACCATTCAATACCGTAAATTCGAAATCATCATCATTGAAGGCTTGTTGCTCGTTAAACATACGCACATCCACAACATAATTTGTTGCGGAGGGAGCATGTGGAGCTTCAACCAGCGATACAGTAGTAACTGGTTGGCTATTGAAAGCAATTGGAATAGTTGCACTTGCAATGAAAATCATCAGGAAGATTAGTGCAAACGCTCTGTGTGATTTGCTCATTCAAAGTCACTCTCGATAAAGCTATAAACAACAAATCTGATGCCATCTATGCTTGACGGCGTCGAAATCGGACTCAGCATAAAAGGCTTACCGTTTCCCGAAACTTGTACTATCTTGGATATTAAGGTCCATGACTGATGTTCGGTTCCTGCTTCACAGAGGTCTGCGCTTTCATCCCAAAGGAATCACAACGTCTTACATCCTCTCCACGGGCAGTTAAAGTCTCCGGCAAACTGACGGTGACTAGATTGAGTGCGGCGTTCAGGTCTCTATCTACCTTCAACCCACACTCTTCACATTCATACTCCCTCTCAGAAAGGGATAGTTCCTTCTTCTTATGTCCACAGCACGAACACCTCTTTGATGAAGGGAACGTGCTTTTTGCTACATGTAGCTTTGAACCATACCACTGGCATTTGTACTCTAGCTGTCTTCGGAACTCGTACATTGCAACATCTGAGACTGCCCTTGCCAACCTTCGGTTCTTCATCATTCCCGACACTCCTAGATTTTCGATCACTATCTTACTGTGGCTCTTGGCAAGATATGTCGTCAACTTGTGAAGTGTATCCTGTCGAACGTTGAAAAATTTCAGGTGCATCCTGGCGAGTCTGAGTTT
>JAUWOU010000057.1 GCA_030612005.1 Candidatus Thorarchaeota archaeon
AGGTGGCGAACACACAGTTAATCGTGGTAGGAGGGGGGAGTTTCGTAATAATTGAGGGCATGTTACAAAACTAGACTGTGCATTCGCCGTTGATCCATACCAACTCCTACTCACATATCTATGTGCGTCATTCCTAATAAATTACGAGCGTATATCGTCCGCACCACACGAAAGAGCATGAGGGGTTCATCAGACAACCTAACATGCTTTGACTGCCATGAGTGTGTAGACAGGAACGGAACAAGTCATGGCTTCTGTAAAATTGAACAAGAGCCTATCGGGGGCTTGGACTGGAATGATGAGGACTTTGACAAGTTCATTTCTCATATCTTTCCTGATTATGCCAAGTATTGTGAGAACTTCAAACTAAGAACACAATTCGCTATTCGTGGTTTGCATCTGGTTATCTACGTCACAACTGTAGGTAGGTTACAAGAGACCTTTGCCATATTGAAGGGGGCTTCTAAGAGATGATACACTACAAGTACCGCGTGACTTGGGAGAATGAGGAAGGGGAACAGGGTGCAGAGTTCTGGCTTCCAAAGGACGACGACCCTAAGATTCACGTCGGGTCTTTGCTCAATCTTGTAGAGTTAGATGCGGATGATACAGGCTACGCTTACAACCTAACAAAGATTGGGGAGGTTGCTTGCGATTATGTCCCGTCCGCTTTCAGGAAATCTTTGTTCTTCTCAATGTACTCAGGAAGATGAAGACTACCGATTTCCTCCTCTCCCTCTAGAACAAACTTGACATTAACAGGGAGGTCGGTTCCAGTTTCCTTGAATGCCTTTAGAGCCCATATTCTCGAATGGCATCACCTTTATTGTCTGCAACACCACGACCCCATAATCGACCATCTCTTATCTTGGGTTCAAAGGGCGGAGAGTCCCAAAGATCAAATGGCTCCGCAGGTTGAACATCATAGTGGTCATAAAACAAGAGGGTTCGTTTTGCACCTACATCTTTCCATCCAGTAACAACAGGAGCTCCACCAGTAATCTCGTGCTGTTTAGTTTCAAGACCAGCATCCTGCAACATCTTCTCAAAAAGATCTGCGGTCTCTGGGAGACCTTGACCCTTCGCAGCAACTGTTGGAATGCGTACAAGTATCTTGAGAGCTTCAATAGAATTGTCTAGATTGTCATCAATAAATTTCGATACATCCGCGTACATGAGAACCACAGAGAAAAATTGTTTACGTCCTATATGATATATCCTCTCATTTCAGCGGGAGGACTAAAAGCGATGAACGAACGGCTTATGAGAGCAGAGTTTTACTCAATGATACTGGACTATTGTAATAGAGGTCGAAGCAGAAGTGGAAATTATCAAAGCAGACTGGTTGAATAATGTAGACTTGGAAGAGATTCTACAGAAGAAGGCTAAGACCACAGGACTTCTGACTAAGAAACCTATTGAAACCCTTGAAAGTTACAAAGTTGTTTTTCGTCCATTCAAGAGAATAACTCTGAATATCACCGGTTTAAGAGCCGATGACACTTCCCAGACAGTTTCGCTCATCGATGAAGAATTAG
Organism: Candidatus Thorarchaeota archaeon; assembly: GCA_030612005.1. Taxonomy (GTDB): domain Archaea; phylum Asgardarchaeota; class Thorarchaeia; order Thorarchaeales; family Thorarchaeaceae; genus SMTZ1-45. Next base: position 1,539 of record JAUWOU010000057.1, read on the forward strand.
CTCCTTTGATACAAGATTCGGATCATAGGATATTACTTTGGAGACCTAACTACAGTGATCTTAGAACGATTGCAGACGATACTATTGAGTTAGAGAGAGAATTCCACTCCAACGAGGACTCATTGCAAGGAGTCATTGACGATATGATGGAGGAACGTTGGACATCGCAGGAATTTGATGAAGAGATGAGACCGAAGCTGAGGCGGCTACAAGCCGATCCGCTTACAACGATTTCAGTTATTCTACCACGGTCTCCAGGAGGTTTACGGAAGGAACAGTTAATCATTGATGAGCGAAAAGGATCACATGCATATATTCTTGCAACCTCCCTTGTAACAAACTGTGTACCTAAAGATATCATCACTTCTGCAGATGTTGGTGAGAGAGTACTTGTCGAAACAATCATAGCAATTTATCGAGCTAATGATGGAACATCACGCATGCTTGCAATGGAAAGTCCAGGCACAAATTCCTTGTATGAAGCTGTGAAAGCTGGTATGGCTCTCACAAGATTATGCAAATTATACGGGAATTGTCGAGAACTAGTATCAAGTACGTCGAAGTAACTATGTGTAATAACTCACATATAGAATTACAAGTTGAAACCATTTACGCGTAAGTCGATATACTTAAAGACCGAATTACATCAACTTAATTTGGAAAGTAGGAAACTTTTTTCCGGAACGGAGGATAGAGAATTGCTATCAAAACGTAATTTATGTTACGTCATTCTAGCTATGTTCATGTTCTTCCCAGCAGTAGGTATCCCATCAGTCGTCGCTCAAGACGCAGCTGAGATGCCTTTTGTCATGGCCTATGGCTCAGACATTGGAGAGTTGAATCCATTAGTCTGGCGAAGTGAGAGATCTCACTGGTATGACATGTTGGTGTATGATTCATTACTAAGCTATGATGACGATTTAGAAATAATCCCCTGGTTAGCAGAGGGATATGCAGTGTCAACCGACGGCCTTACAGTCAACTTCACAATACGTGATGGTGCAACTTGGCACGACGGTGAAGATCTTACAGCAGGCGATGTAGCATTTACATTCGAGTACGTTCGTGATGCTCCAGCCGATGTTAACTATTGGACAATGCTCCAGAATCTAACATCTGCAACTGCCTATGGTAGTGTTGTTTCTTGTGTATTCGATCAGCTATATTCATTCGCTCTACACAATCTTGGTGAAATGTACATTCTCCCAGAACACATCTGGAGCGCCTATGAAGCTGATGATGCTCGGTGGAATGATGCAACTAATGTCTTAGCTCACACAGGTTCAGGTCCATTCATGTACGTTCAACGTGTACCAGATGAGTACACTGAGCTTGCTAGATTTGATGATTGGTGGGGTGAAGACAATCCATTAATTGGACAGCTACCTAACATCGATGAAGTCAGAATTGACGTAGTTAGCGGTCAGGATGCCCGAATCCTCGCAATGAGGAACGGAGAAGCAGACACTGAGCGCTATGAGGTATTCGGTGCTTATGTTGATGAGATCCTAGGATATGATGAGCTTCAGCTCGTTCAAGGAGTAGCCTCCCAGTGGGACTATGTTCTTGGATTGAACAATACAATCCCAGGTCTTGATGACCTCGCGGTCAGAAAGGCAATTGGTTTGGCAATCGATCGTGAAGAGCTTATCACAATTGGTCGGCTTGGTCACGGTACTGCAACCACAAGCGCAATACCTGATGTCTTCTTCCCCAGTCTCTTTGATGAGATTGGTGTCTTCGATGAAAACGTTACATTGGCCAACCAGATTCTGGATGATGCGGGTTATCTTGACAATGATGGCGATGGTACTAGGAACTTCCCAGGTACTGCACCAACAGATGAACTTGAGTTCGATCTGTTGACACTATCATGGGATGACATCTCAGTTGCAACCGGAATCGGTATTGAAACTCAGATGGCTAGGATTAACATTACCATCACCAACGTGGTTACAGACGACGGACCAATGTATGATGCAATCTACACCGGTGAGTACGATATGTACACTATGGCCCATGGCTATACTGGAATACCGGACTATCCATGGTGGAGATGTCACTCAGATAACATCTATGAGTGGGGTGACAACGTTCACGGCATAGACAATGCTACTCTAGATGGAATATTGGATGACTATGTTGCATCCACACCTGCTACTATCGTGGCTAACGCCGCTATAACAGCAAAGGCAATTCTAGATAACGTACCCTATGTCCCATTGTACCTATCTGATGACACTCACGCCATTAGGGCGGAATGGGTCAACTTCACAACTCCAGCAGGAGGACCCTTTACAGCCTTCAACCCAAGGACAATGGTCTTCATGTACGACGATGGTTCATCTGATGAACCAGTTGTTGCGCCTGACTACACCCTATACATTATCATTGGTGCTGGTGCGATTGTCGGTGTGATCATAATCTTCTTCATAATGAAGAAGAGATAATAGTTTAACAAGGGACCTTGAGGGTCCCTCCCCCTTTTCTTTTTCCTTTCACATTCGCTTAACTAAATAGAAGAAATGCGAATTGTATGTACAAATACCATATTTTCTATGAATTCTTACTCAGTCCGATATTCTTTAAGGGGGTTATGTCATGATATTTATTAATTCGCAGAATAAGGAGTCCCGACAATGTCTACAGGAAAATCCACAAGTGCGTGGAGATACATAGGACAAAGAGTAGTTCAAACCATAATAATTTGGTTCATTATCATTACGCTCAACTTTATTATTTTCAGAGTTATGCCTGGAGATCCTCGTCAAGCTTTAATTGGTGAGGGATTATCACCAGAACTTAGAATTTCTGTAATTGAGAGATTTGGGTTAGATAAACCAATGATAGAGCAATATTGGCTTTATCTTGTAAACCTCTTCAGAGGCGACCTGGGATATTCATTCTCCCACTTTGGTGAGCCTGTAATTGAAACTATCTTTGCATTTCGATTCATGAATACATTTGTGCTAATGGGAGCAGCATTGGTACTGTCTATTATTATTGGGATGGCGGTTGGAGTTTTCGCAGCTGCAAAACGTGATACTATTGTAGATACAGGTTCAACAGTCACGTTCCTTATTGCTTATGCATTACCAGTATTTTGGATTGGGATACTCATACTATACTACATGGGCTTTCTATGGGACCTGTTACCGATAGCTGGAACAATCACGAGAGGTTATAATCATGTAAATATTATAGATTACATCTTCGATTACACGCATCATATGATTGGTCCGCTCATTGTTCTGACGCTCTCGTTCATTGGAGGATTCTATCTCATTATGAGAGATACTGTTCTTGATGTATTTACGCAGGACTACATCTTGGCAGCAAGGGCTAAAGGACTCAAAGAGAGAACGATTCTCTATGGTCATGCCATGAGAAATGCAATGCTACCAATGGTAAGTGTAATTGCTGTGAATATGCCATACCTCATCAGTGGTGCGATGATGACGGAATATGTATTCAGTTGGAGTGGACTGGGTCTGTTAACATACAATGCAGTACTATCAGTAGACTACCCTGTACTGCAAGGGGTCTTTCTGTTCTTAGCAACGATTGCGGTGCTATCCAACTTTGCAGCAGATATTTTGTATCTGTATTTGGACCCGCGGATTAGATATTAATGAGGTGTATTGAACATGAATGAAAACATAATTGACAGGAAAGATTCAATTGAAATGATACCAGAGAAGAAACCAATACATCTTAGAATTGTATCAATTGGAGCATTCATACTCCTCACACTAGTTCTTCTCGTAGTGATGGACATGCTAATTGTAGCTCTTGCAGAAAATCTAGCAATTTCGCATGCAGGAATTGGAGGGTTAGTGACAGATGATCCCGTTTCTACGTATGTCTTGGCCATCCGAGCGTCAGCAATCGTATGTCTTGCAATCTCAATTTGGTTCGGATTATTAGGAGAGAGGATGTACCTTCATAGACCAGGTAGGATACTCCAGAAATTATTGACGATTATGGTCTGTGCTTTGGCCTTCGTAATGTTAGGTATCGGCGTAGGTTTGCTATTGACTTTTGGTATCTTTTTCTGGAATCCAAAACAATTCGTTGACTGGAAAATAAGAAACTTGAAAATCTACAGATTTGGATTTGTTGGAATAATCCTTGCAATCATGTTAAGTGAGATGGTTTTTGGACAACCATTCCTTACATTAACATTGTCAAGTATTCTGACACCTGCAGGTGCTTGGGCTGTTTCGCTCTTTCCAGGGTTCTTAGTAATACCTCTCTACTTATTCCTACCCAAAGTAATTAGGGATATCTGGAATATGAGACCAAGTGTCGAAAACTTCTGGAAAGAATTTGTCTATCATCCAATGGGTATGCTAGGTCTAGCCATCATAGGTTCAATAGTTTTCGTAGCAGTATTTGCACCGTACATTGCACCATATTACTGGGAAAACCCTCCAGGTGCACCAATTAATTTGGATGAACTACTTCAGCCCCCAAGCGCAGAACACATTCTCGGTACGAATCATAGGGGACAGGATATCTTTAGTAGGATTATTTACGGATCTCAGATTTCACTTATGATTGGATTTGTAGCGAGTGTTGTTGCAGTATTCCTAGGAACAACTGTTGGTCTTATCGCGGGTTACTACGGTGGTATTCTTGATGTTATTCTGATGAGGATTACTGATGTGTTCCTTTGTCTACCAACTCTACCATTGATGTTGATCTTCTTAATGCTATTCGGACAAGGATTGCAGAATGTTATCATTGTGATAGCTATTCTAGGATGGACGGGAACAGCAAGAATGGTTCGGAGCGAAGCACTCTCTTTACGGGAACAACCTCTAACTGAGGCGGCTCACGCATTGGGTGCGAGTGACGGATATATTCTCATTCATCACATCTTACCGAACACACTTCCACTCATTCTCGCAAACATGATTTTGGGAGTGGTTACTGCAATTCTCAGTGAAGCAGGTATTGCATTCCTTGGATTCGTAGACATTCACGGTCAACCAAGCTGGGGAATCGTCCTTCACTGGGCATGGAAGAATGCAGCATTGTTAGCTAACAAGTGGTGGTGGTTCATACCCCCAGGCGTGCTAATCATGCTGACAACACTTGGCTTTGTCTTCATTAGTCATACTGCAGATAAAGTAGTCAATCCAAGATTACGAGGGAGGCGAAGCTAATTGGCAACGCACGATCCAGTTCTACAGGTCGAAGATTTAGCAACGTACTACTATCTCGGTGATAGGGAACTTAAGGCTGTAGATGGTGTTAGTTTCAGCATTGATGCAAAGAGAACTCTTGGATTAGCTGGAGAGTCAGGATGTGGGAAGACAACAACAGCTTATAGTCTCATGCGTATTCTTGCTGAGAATGGTAAGATTACCAGAGGAAGTATCAATCTAGGCGGTATCGAACTCACCACTCTCTCAGAAGAGGAAATGAGAAAACTCAGATGGAAGAAAGCATCAATCGTTTTCCAATATGCAATGAATGCATTCAATCCAGTCTTACGAATCGGTCGTCAGATTGTGGAAGTAATCCGAGAAAAGGGTGATTATTCGAAGGAAGAAGCAGTCAACATTGTATCCGAACTCTTTGATGAGGTTGGACTAAAACCTGAAAGGCAGACAGACTATCCGCACGAGTTCAGCGGCGGTATGCTTCAGAGAGCAATTATCGCTCAGGCACTAGCATGTGACCCTCAATTAATCATTGCTGATGAACCCGTCACTGCATTGGATGTCATCGTACAAAACAAGATACTGGACCTCTTGAGGAAATTGCAGGAGAAATATAATCTAGCAGTTCTCTTCATCACTCATGACTTGTCAGTGGTTGCTGAGAATTGTCACGACGTGGGTATCATGTACGCTGGTAACTTGGTTGAGGTAGGTAATGTGGAAGCGGTTTTCAAACGGAGTCTGCATCCATATTCATACAAACTCATTGGAGCATTCCCAAGCGTTGTAGGACCAAAGAAGAGACTAGAGTTCATACCCGGAACTCCACCGAATCTTATGAATCTACCAAAAGGTTGTCGATTTCATCCTCGCTGTCCTTTCGCGACAGCGAAATGCGCAACTGATGTTCCGGAATTTCGGGAAATACACGACGGACACTTTGCGAAATGTCACTATGCGGGTGAGCTTGACCTTGGAGGTGGTGCGTAATGGCATCTTCAGAACCAATTCTCAAAGTAGATGAAGTCAAAAAGTGGTTCCCAGTTAGAAGTGGGCTTTTTTCATTCGGAAAACCGTCTAGATATGTGAAAGCTGTAGACAACGTGAGTTTTGAGATCAAGAAAGGTGCCTCATTAGCAATTGCCGGGGAGTCAGGATGTGGTAAGACCACGCTTGCACGAACTATACTCCGGCTTATCGAACCTAGCGGCGGGGCTGCCTATTACAAAGGTGAAAACATCTTTGAGATGAATCGACTTCAACTGAGTGAGCTTAGACTGCAAATGCAACTGATTTTCCAGAACCCATTCGAGGTCTTAGATCCTAGACATACTGTTCTCGATTTAGTCGGTGAAGGATTGAACATTCACAGGATTGAGGAAAGTGATGAGGTTCTTCATGATAGAGTCATATCAGCTCTTGAGGATGTTAGACTTATCCCAGCAGAGGACTTTGCAACTAGGTATACTCATGAATTGTCAGGTGGGCAACTTCAGAGAATAGCAATAGCCCGTTCGCTTATTCTAAAGCCAGACCTGATCATTGCGGATGAACCTGTTTCAATGCTTGATGCAAGTATTCGTACAGAGGTTATGAATCTCATGACGGACTTGCAAAAGGAGAAAGATTTGACTTACATCTTCATCACACACGACTTGGCACAGGCCCGGTATGTTGGTGATTATTTGATCATCATGTACCTGGGAAGGATTGCTGAGATGGGTCCTATGGAAGATGTCATTCATAAACCGCAACACCCCTACACTAAAGCATTGGTTTCAAATATCCCGATTCCAGACCCAACCGTGAAAAGAGAGCGTATCATGTTGCCTGGTGAAACTCCGACACCAATCGACCTTCCACCTGGCTGTCGATTCAAACCACGATGTCAAGAATTCGGTCCCCAATGTAGAGAAGAAGAACCACAGCTTCAGGAAGTAGCACCGGGACACTTTGTAGCATGCTGGATTGATTAATAATAAATCTGGAGGGTGCTACGAATGCTCGTTAGGCATCCTCCAGAGAATTATTTCTTTTACGTCTAAAGGTCTACGGGACTACAGAGATATTCTTTCTTATTAGCTGCTCTACCACAGTCCTTGCAGATGAACTTGGGATCTTTGACACGCTCGCGTATCTTTTCGATATCATTATTTTCTACAAAATCGCACATGGGCTCTATATCATCACTCAGGATAGTTTCCTCCTCGAAGTCAAATGTCCAAAACCTCATGTAATAAGAATTAGGAAACAACTGCGCTAAGATACAATTTTATCAGTCACCAATTTTGAAGCGATGTGAGATAGATGATAGAAGATGGAACACAAACAAGTGATTGGGGAGCTCTCGCTTCAGTTTATAATTCAGCATTCTTCTGTAGTCTTGGATTCTTCGTTGTGAGTTTTCTGATTCCGATAATAGCTTACGGAAGTATGGGAGCATCTGCTACAGAAGTCGCCTTGGTTTTCTCAATGCTCACATTGGGTATTGCTATATTCTCACCAGTCGTTGGTAAATTTGCTAAGAGGGGACGAAGAAGAAATTCAATTTTCATTGGCACAGTTATACGGGCTATCGCATATACAGGCATGGCAATTTCAGTAATATTAGGCGATAAGTACATCCTAATTCTCAATAGCTTGATCTGGGGTCTCGGAGCTGCCTTCTATAGGGTCGGGAGCGATGCAGAGATCTCTGAGCGTGTACTGCATGAGAATCGAGCGGAGGCATTTGGTAAAAGAGCGGCTGCCAATGGAAAGGGAAGCGTAGTAGGTGCTTTTATCGGATTTACAATCCTTATGTCTTTCCCAGACTCTGGAATAGTCTTAGTATTTCTTTTTTATTCAGTAATGAACCTATTAGGTGGTATAATAGTAATCAGAAATAGACCGCCACTAGAATCGATAACTGAAAGAGTTACATCGCTCAATGCTAAAGGTTTCATCGGCTTAGGTATTGCAGCACTTGTCTTAGCGGCAGCGATTGATACATTCATCTCTGCACTTCTATCACCATTTGTTGAGCTATATATCATTGAGATGTTCACTACAGATTTGACACTTATAGCTCTTATTTACCTCCCAGGAGGAATCATCTCCGGTGTCTTTGGAGGACATTTGGGTAGATTTGCAGACCATAGGAATAAGGTTGCCATCGTTTCAGCTGCAGTCTTCATCGGAGCACTTAGTACACTAGGTCTTGTATTCATGCCAGTAATTCTACCTTGGCCCTATAACCTATTTTCAATTGCGATTCTCTTCAGTATAGGGAGTGTCACCGGGATAATGGCCTATACTGTCATGTCATCGATTTTTGGAACTGCATATCAGGGAAGAGCTAGTGAAGGTTTTGGAATGTTTGAAGCAGTAATGGGCTTCTCACGATTCACAGCACCCTTAGTAGGAGGTTTGCTTTGGGATTATTTTGACCCATCTGCACCATTCATTCTAGTTGGTTTCTCAGGATTCCTCCTAGTGCCCATCTATGTATATGGCATGAAACAGTATGAACGCGCAAGATTAGAATAATCTTCAGAAATAAACAATTCACTTCGTAGCATGCTGGTTTGATTAGTGGAAAATCTAGAAACTCTGAAATCTTACAAATTCGTAAGTAATTGCTATTGAAAATTGTAAGATTTTCACTTAGACAATGATCTATTTATACTGACATCTTTACAGTGCTCTAGCTTAACAAAGGATAGGTCATCAAGGTGTCTATTAGTCGAGCTACAACTATGTGTTCTAATAGAGTGGAGAGAATATTATTCGTCTTGTGATGAGTGTCTCTTCAATAATTACTCTGATATATTCCTTCAAACTAAAGGAAAATGTACGAGTTCATATAGTCATATCAACATGAAATTGTATGCAAGGACTAGGTTTGTGGACTAGAGCGGTTGTTCGAGGAACAACTAATCGACGTGCGCGTCCGAAGGCTCGAAAGAAGAAACCTTCTTCCAAAGGGAAGTCCTTACTCTCCAAGAAAGAACTAACATCGGGTTCTGGGGAGTCCGCGGCTGTTCACTTTGTCCAACCGGACCTTGCCAGTTTCAGTGATGAAGCTAATAGGAGTGATAATGACCCCGCCGTGGTAAGAACTGTGGAAACCCTCTCTGTTACTGGAAGTGATGTTTCAGTACTAAAACAGGAGAAGGAAGCCAGGACTTCAGGAGGGATCTTATCCCGATGAACGTCGACAAAGCTCCTGCTAATTTTTGTAATTCTTCGGAAATACTAAGAGGTGGTGACACTGGCAGGAGAAGGGTGGAACATAGAAATATCTTACAGTTGAGGTTCATTCGCCATCCAATGTAAGATTTAGGTTAGAAACAATTCATAATGCACAAGGAATATAACAAAAGAATCTTGCATCAATTCATACCAGATACGAGAGTGTGAATTCTCATGGTTGTTCGAGTAGGAATTAATGGATTTGGAAGGATTGGAAGAGGTTTCTTACGTGCGGTTCAAGGCAACAAGGATTTTGATATTGTTGCTGCAAATGATCTCACAGATGAGAAGACCCTCGGCCATCTACTACGCTATGATACAGTGATGGGCCGCTTTGATGGTACTGTTGAAACTGGCAAAGGAAAAATCACAGTGAATGGCGATGAAATCAAGGTTCTTTCAGAGAGAGACCCTGCGAAACTTCCTTGGAAAGAATTGGGTGTTGACATCGTTATCGAGTCGACTGGATTCTTCAGAAAGAAAGAGGACGCAGAGAAACACCTCGCTGCTGGAGCAAAGAAAGTTCTGCTAAGCGCACCAGGAAAGGGAGATATGTTCACAGTTGTCTTGGGAGTGAATGATGAAGGTTATGACCCTACAAATCATCATATCATCTCAAATGCTTCCTGCACAACAAACTGTTTGGCACCCATGGTGAAGGTAATCGACGAAGCATTCGGTCTTCAGAAAGGTCTCATGACTACAATTCATGCAGTGACTAATGATCAACGGATGCTGGATATGCCTCATAGCGACTTGAGAAGAGCTCGTGCAGCTTGTTGGAACATCATTCCAACCTCAACTGGAGCAGCAAAAGCAATTGGCCTAGTCTATCCCAAGGCTAAAGGAAAGCTGGATGGAATGGCACTAAGGGTTCCCGTAATGGACGCTTCAGTTGTTGACCTCAATGTAATAGTAGAGAAAGAAGCAACAGTCGATAGTGTGAATGCCGCCTTCAAGAAGGCAGCGGACAGCGGTAGTCTATCTCCATATCTAGCTTACATTGACGAGCCACTGGTTTCTTCGGACTTCATTGGTGACCCCCATTCATGTAGCTTTGATTCAGGTTTTACAAAAGTAGTGGGAAATATGGTGAAGATTTTAGGCTGGTACGACAATGAGCAGGGATACGCTACTAGAATGGGAGATCTAGCAGCTTTCGTAGCAAAGAGATTGTAATTAGAATCAAGAAATGAGTTCCAATCTGAAGGAACTCCTTATTCTTTTTACAACAAGAGGATTGAATATTATTTATGGAGCCAATAAGTAGAATTGACTCAACAAGCAATCAACTCTTTTTCAGAGGTGTTAATGCAACAGCTTTAGCAAAAGATTTTGATTACGAGTCTGTGGTCCATCTACTTATCCATGGTTCACTTCCCTCTGCAAATCAACGGTATGAAATCAAGGATCGAATGATAGCGTTTAGAAACCTCTACTCTAAGGAAATGGATTCAATCCAGTCACTTGCTAATAATCTGGACATTCTCAAGGAACAAAATTCTCTAGAAATGGAAGATGCTCTTCTAGCCTTTGTATCACTATCTGCTGTTGTTGCAGCTACGTCGTTTACGGAATCTAAGGGACTAGCTAAAGTGAGGGCGAATCCAAATCTAGGTCATGCCGCCAATATCCTCTGGATGACCAGTGGAAACGAACCATCCTATCAAGATGTGAGCGATTTTCAATCCTGCTTAATTCTTCATATGGATGATCCAGATAATCCTTCTCTGGCAGCATTGACCAAGGTACTAGATGAAGGTGGTACGATTTCCCAGTCATTGTCATTAGCATTTACAGAACACGTTAATGTGATGCATCATGGAGCAGGAACAGAAGCAATGGAAATGTTCATTGAGATTAAGGACCTTGATGACATCAATAACTATCTGAAACACCGTATTAGAAGTGGAAACAAAATCTTTGGTATGGGTCATAGAATCTATCGGGGTTTCGATCCCCGAGCTGACATGCTAAAAGAAATGCTCAAGCGTAGGGCTATCAATACCGACAATAATTGGTTAATCCAGATTATTGATGAAGTAGCACGTGAGGGAAGCGCTCTGCTCGCAGAGCTCAAAGGGATTCAGACATATCCCAATGTAGACCTGTTTAATGCAGCGACTTACTCCACGTTTGGATTTCCACCAGAGTTCAACACTACTCTCTTTGCGCTCTCACGGGTTGCAGGTTGGTCAGCTCATATACTTGAATCACAGACTAATGAGTAATCCACTCATACGAGAACATTTTTCACATACCGAAGCATCATCGCGCACGGAGGATAACAACAAGTGAAAGCAATCATCAATGCAACAATTATCTGCCCTGTAAATGGATTAGTAAAAAGTGCAACCATTCTATTTGATAAAAAAATCAAAGAAGTAGGCAAAACTGTTTCCATTCCAAAAGGTACGAAGACAATTGACGCAGAAGGAAAGTATGTAGTTCCAGGTTTCATCGACGCACATTGTCACCAGGGTCTATTTGATGGGTCAATTGGTTGGGCAGGGATGGACGGTAATGAAATGACGAAAGCAACAACACCGGAAGTAAGAGGAATTGACTCCTTCAATCCTGCTGAACCATCACTCAATGAGGTGATCATTGGTGGTGTTACTTGTATCAATACTGGACCAGGTTCAGGAAACGTTATTTCTGGTGAAGCTTTTGTAGTAAAACCAATTGGTTCAGGAGTAGTTGATGAGATGATTGTAAAAGCTCCTTCAGGTTTGAAGGTTGCTTTCGGTGAGAACCCGAAAAGAGTACATGGCAGTGAAAAACGAACACCATCTACTCGAATGGGAGTCGCATCAGTCCTAAGAAAGGCTCTTGTTGATGGTCAGAATCATATGATCGAAGTAGAGAGTTACCTAGGCAAAGTAAAAGTAGCAACTGACAAAGGTGATGCACAACCAAATCCACCTAAGAGAGATCTTGGGCTAGAAACCATCATTAGAGTTCTCAAACGTGAGATCCCTATACATGCACATGCTCATCGCGCAGATGATATTGCTACCATTATTAGAATCGCAAATGAGTTCAAAATACGAGCTGTTTTGATTCATTGTACCGAAGGACACAAGATAACCAAACTCATTAAGAAATCAAAGTTTCCAGCAGTTGTTGGTCCAACAATGTTGTGGGTCAGTAAACCTGAAGTAAGAAATAGAGGGTTCAAAACCGCAGTAGACTTGAATAAAGCCAAAGTGAAGGTTGCTCTACAGACCGACTCAATAACCCCAATGAATTATTTCCCACTCCTTCCAATGTATGTCATTAAGGAAGGGATGAGCAGAGAAGATGCGCTGAAGTGCATTACTATTAATCCTGCAGAAATCTTAGGTATAGATGATATGGTAGGGTCTCTTGAGAGTGGCAAAGATGCAGACATTGTAATTTGGTCCGGACACCCCTTCGAGTTTTACAGCAAAGTAGAACAAGTTTTCATCAATGGTAATAGTATCGCTCTAAAGTAAATGAAAGAATGAGTGTAGAATTCGTATGAAAAGAGGAGCATTCATTCTAGGAGTAGCAATGTTAGTCATTGGTGGTTACTCCTTCTGGTGGTCAATGCAATCGTTGTTTAATATGTCATTCATGGATGATTGGATTTCGTGGATATTCTCACTAGTTGTGGGGACAATTTTCGTGTCGTTAGGTCCAGGTGTAATGGTATGGGCTTATGCCAGCTCATATCAAGCGTCTTACAGACAGATTGCAAAACAGAAGCAATGGCAATTGGTCCAGCTTCCTTTGAATTGTTCAGAATGTAGCAAAGATATCTCTATCCAAAGTTTAGAATGGATTGGAGACCAAGAAGCTCGTTGTCCTTATTGTTCAAATGTATTAGAGGTCAGAATCAATAGCGGATATAGGTAATCAGAGATCCCAATCTTTGATAGCAGCTACAATGGCTTCACGTTCACCATCAGTGAGTTGATGAATTGGTGGCCGACAATCGCCTCCAATTAAACCAACATGATCTAATGCTACTTTCACGACTGGTACGTTATTTGTGGCACCTCGCTCCTCTCTTAGGTACTCAAGTGGTGATATCAGTCGCTGTATCTCCATTGCCTTGGTGTAATCGCCTTGTTTCAGTGCATCATGCATCCGAGCAGTTATCTTTGGAGCAAAATTACCCAGACCACTTGTGAAGGCTTTGGCACCAGCCATCCAGAAAAATGGTGCAAACCGCTCTGCAGTACCACACGACCATATTATCGAGTGACCTAAGTGTTGAACAGTTCTTGCGAAATCAACTATTCTTCCAAAAGCAAACTTTACTCCAACCAGAGATTCGAATTCCATCAGTTTTTTCAGCACATTATCAGATAACAAAGGACCCTTCTTGTAGAGAACAATATTCATTCCCTTAGATTTTCCAAGTAGTGTCCGGTAGTAATCCAGCGCTCCTTCCTCAGATGCAAACACATGTTGAGGATACATTATCATAACAGCGCTAACACCAAGATCACGTGCTTTCTCAATCTGCAATGTTGCTGTCTTAATCGAGTGACCTACTCCCGACATGATTGTGGATTTGCTTCCCGCAGCTTCAACTGTTGCTTGAAGAACTTCAGACCATTCGTGTTCAGATAATGAATAGAACTCACCTGTATTTCCATTGGGAATCAGTAATGGAACCCTATTGTCAACAAGAAATTTGATATTGCGAGTAATCCCATTTGTATCAATTGTAGAAAGGTCAGATGAAAAGGGTGTAGTAGTTGTTACGGAATACCCACTCAATATTTCCTTGAATTGTTCTGGTTCCATTCAGTCACCTTCAAGACTTCATCTAATTGAATCCAACTGAAATATAGCTCGATTAAGACTAAATCACTAATTCTACGGATAATTACTCATCAAGGTGAATTTGCTTTCAGGGGAATCAAAGTTAATAACGAACTCCTTGAATATACCAGTGCATGGATTGCCTTGTGCCACATTGATCCTGAACTCTAGCTTGTCATTGTCAAAACCGGAAACCTCAGCAATGTAGCTATAGACAGTTTCACCTCTATAGGGCTCCATTCTTGGATTGGAAGGTAGATGTCGACAAATTGATTCAAAGCCTAGACCTTCTTTGTGCGTGCCAAGAAGCTGAGTCATATCCATCATTGAAGTTGCTTCTGATAGTAGCTTTGAAGCTTCCTGCCTTCTGCGTTGGCTTGTAATTAAGGGACCCCCAGCTTCACGTTCTGCAAGGGAAGCGTTGCTAAGGATATCAGCTGTTGGTAGTATGAGATGATGATTTGTTCTGGTGATGATTTCCGGATCTTGCTCAAGAACTGCTACACCATCTCCAATCTCGATGGCACCTACTCCCGTTGGTGAAGCGAGGACGAAGTTACACCAATGATACCTTTCTCCGCTTTCCAAATCTTTTTCGATCAGTTCAAAGGCATCAGCTATTGTTTCGGTTTCTCGGAGAATTCTTTCGAGCAAAATATCGTACGGTTTGTGAGGTGTCACAAGTACAGTGGTATTGCAAGCAGCCAAACCAGATCTGTTGAAACCAAAAGATGCTCCACTCAATTCACCATCACCGACATTGACACCGGTTACAAAGAAAACATCATTCTCAAAAACAATTGTATCCCTGAATCCGCCCCAAATCAAATCTCGGTTTTTTAGCAAGTAGTACCTATCACCTATAATTTTGGCACCTGCTGTACATCCATCTGGCATGATTCCATAATTCGAAAATAGTCATATCAATATTGTTCGTCTTGGAATGCATCATCTGCTACTCAGATGTCGACCTAATGACTTCATGCCCTTCATCCTTTTTTACATTCAAGGGACCCAATGTACGATACAGCGAGATTACAAGAAGCAATGCTACAAAGTTGAATGCCGCATTAATGAATGAGATTGGTTGTACAGAGAGGAAAACGTATTCTGCAAAGATACCACCAATTATCGGACCAATCCAACCACCAGCGTTTTGCGCACCATACACAAGAGACATGGCTCTTCCTCGCTCATCTTCTTCAGACATTAGTGCAGCCAGTGCTGATGTTGCAGTTGCGGATAAGGGGTAGATAGGTAATGCCCATAGAATCGCAGCAACTATTGGATCCTGTACTAAACCAAAGAAGCAAGCAAAAATAGTGTAAGAGAAATACGCGAGAATTAGAACTTTAATTGGTCCTCGGCGATCTACAACCTTACCAATATATCCAGTGATAACGACTGCGATGAGTGTAGCACCTGAATTTGAAAGTCCGACAAAAGCTGTGCTACCCCCCAGCTCGTCAACAAGCATAATAGCAAGAAATGCTGCAATGGAATTCATTCCAATCTGACTGAAAGCAACTGCTACAGTTAGGCGGCTCATGCCGGGTTTCTTTAGAATATCGGTGATTCGCTGTTTTCCAGAGTTAACCACTTTATTGAAGGGAATATCTTTGATCAGGATCGCTGAACTCGCAGTTGCTGCAAGAGAAAGAACAGCTGCAACAAGAAATAGAACTCTCATCCCAATAATGTCGTATAAGATACCACTAGAGAGAGAACCAACGAACCAACCACCAGATTGAGCCGCAACAAAATACCCTAAACGCTCACCCTTGTTCTCAGCATCAGTTGTAAGGTGAGCTTGACCCATTGGTAG
>JAUWOU010000059.1 GCA_030612005.1 Candidatus Thorarchaeota archaeon
GATGATTTTGTTCTTCTCACAACAGATGCTATTGTTGAAGACTTGTGCCTAGAACATCCCCGTGCTGCTGGATTCAACGCAGTCTTAGCAAATGTCATGGATATCTATGCAGCTGGTGGAACTCCAACTTCTTTTGCGGTAGCATTATCATATTCAGACCCAGAGATTGGGGAAGCCATGCTGGATGGGCTAATCACTGGATCTCATACATTCAAGATACCCATAGTTCGAGGACATACCAATCCTCACTCCTCATCAACGTATGTTGTAGGATCTGCAACTGGAACTGTTCAGAAGAGTAGCCTGCTTACCGCAGGAGGAGCGGAAGCAGATGATGTTCTTGTCGTTCTTTTTGATAGAACGGGCCAAAGAGGTATTCACTATAAGCTAGGATGGGACTCGGTAACAGGTCGATCCTCTGAAAATGTAGTAAAACGCCTCTCAGTAATGAATGATATTGCAGATAGACAACTTGTTACAGCATCAAAGGATGTGTCCGTTGCTGGGATTGCAGGCACAGCAGCAATGATGTTAGAATATTCTGGAATGGGTGGAACCATAGACTTGGATGCAATTGATAGAGCCCGACCAGCAGAAATCATACTTGAGGATTGGCTCCGCATGTATATCTCTCTTGGATTCTTAGTCGCTATAAAAGAGGAGAATCTTTCAGAGTTGAAACAAGTCGCCAAGAAGCATGAATTGTCAGCATGTCGGACCGGAATTGTAGACAATACCAAAGTGGTCAAACTCTCAATGAATGAAGAAACCATAAACATGTTTGACTTCACAAAGGGTCCAGTTCTAACACCTAGAACGGGTCATGATTGAACCATATACGCTAACATTATAATGTCTAAGCACTGATAAACAGTTGAAGTGTCGCATGTGTCGTCTACAAAAGAATGCAGTATTGTCGGCTGTAGAAAGCCATCGAAGAGATCCTTTGCTACAGTGAGAATCATGGAGAGTGTTTCCTCCTCTGGTTTCAAAGTGAAGGATGCCCGATCAAGAAAGGTTTACCTCTGTGCAGATCACTGGAAAATTGTGAAGAAAGCCTTCAAGAAGGAAACAAAGGGCGAAAGACTCCGTTGGGGTCATTAAACAGTCAATTAATTCCACGCCCTGTGGTCTTCAGGTTGAGAGGAGGGCTATTGAATGAAGAAAACTCAAGATCTAAAACCCAATTACAAGTTGTGGTTTGAAAGAGATGGAGAGTATATTTTCGGTCCGGGGGCTTGTGCAATATTGCAGGCAGTTCATGAAGAGGGGACTATTACTAAAGGTGCACAGAAATTAGGAATGTCATATCGATATGCATGGGGAGTCATTAAGAAGATTGAAAAAAAACTCGGTATTCGTATCGTTGAAACCTACAAGGGTGGTACTATTGGAGGGGGAGGAGCTAAAGTAACCGAGTATGGTCTTCAATTAATCGAGGCCTTTTTTAAATTGAATAGTGAGTTTGAAGAGGTGCTCAAGACTACTAGCGTATCAGATCTATGAGAACCTCAAAACTATTGCATCAGTAGGACAATGGCTTTTGCAATCTAAGCACATAATGCAATCAGGACTATGCATATGTTGGTATGGGAATTTCCGAATCCTGATATTCATAGGACATACGACTTCACAGACATTGCAAGTATCAGGAGTACATCTAGCAGGATTCCTACCAATGCCAATCAAGGACTCTTTAGAAAATATACCGTAGAGATATGCTGCAGGACAAAGCCATCTGCAAAACCATCTTGGAAACCAAAATGAAATGATGAACATGACTGTAACAAATGCAACTTGTATTAGTGCAAAACCCCATGTACTGAAATACCATATGGTGCTAATACTTGTTGGCCAAAGCTGATTTGGAATGACTACGAATAGGATGTAAGCAGGATTCAATGGAGCGAAAGCATCGTTGGCAAAACCAGCAAGTGCTGCCTCAAGTGTTTCAGCAGTTCCTGTAGCTCGTCCAATTCCCATCCATATTGCCAAGCCAACAACAACGACAAAGATGTATAATTTAACTTTCCTAAGTTCTTTCTCAGTTGATGGAGATGGACGTGCCTTTGTTCTCTTGGGTAGAGTAACAAAATCTTGCATTGTGCCAATTGGACAAATCCACCCGCATGGAGCTCGACCAACAAAAATCAGGATTATTATCATTGCACCCAGTGTGAAGAATGGAAATATACCCGTAGTGAATGTTGCCTGAAGTGTATCAAAAGATCCAGAAATTGTAGCAAATGGTGCTTGAAGTGGAGCTAGTATTGGGAGTGTGGGTAACATATCCCTAATTGTAACAAATAGTCTAGTAACGTTGGGCATGTGAAACCATGCTACAAAGATGTAAGCGTTTATCGCAAAGAAGAAACCAATCTGAATAAATCTTCGAAGCATTCTAAGATTGAATATTAAACCAAGTGGATTTGCTCTAGGTTTCTTTTCTTTCGTCTCTTCCACTTCTATTTCTTTAACCGGTTCTTCGACCTCTACTTCTGGCTCTGAGGTGTCTTCTTCCGCACCAGTGTCTTCTATCCTTCCGGTATCTTCAGTCATGAATTTATTCCTCGCCTAGAGCGCTATTGACGGCGAGAACTTGTGGCCTGATTAAAAACGTTACGACTCCTGTATCTTACATTGTGAGTGAACTGTAAGAGACTTCTGTGTTCCACCTTTTTCACGACCACTGTCACCAGCATGCTCCTGACCGGAATCAGCAACATTGTCGTGAGCTTTGCCCCTCTTCACAGGAACATCGTTCCTCCGATGGGACCCGGGTTCTGTCCGCTGCGTTACTTCACACTCACCAGATGGTGTGATAGCAGACGGTGTTTCCACAGCGTTTACCATGGCAGGGTCTTCACTCCTCGCAAACTCTACAAGTGAAGTCTGGTCATAGGGGTCGGCCACGGACTCTCCCAATAAGGCTGGTATCCTCTGGGGGAGTGCGGACTTCCCATGAGAAGAAGATTTCTTCCTCCGGGCTTTCAGTATGACCCTATCCTTTGCGGTGGGCCACATCCCTAGTCCGTTCATAATGTTCTATAGAAATGAGAGTATATGAGCTCATATATTTTCACTAAATCTGAAAGGATACGAGAAATTCGATATTTTTCTTTCATTTCACCATAAACGTTATGCTGAATTGAAAGAGATACGATTACTCGATAGCCATGCAGCTAGAGAGGAATCCATGTGTATGTTATATTGATTACATTTGAAACCATTGTGAATTCTATATCATAATATCCTGCTTCAGTAGGGGGATTAATGACAATCTGATGGATGTAAGAATCAGACCAGCTTGAAGTCTGTCCATCTATTAGTACGGATATCGTCAATGTAGATTCATCAGCAATCATCAACATACCAGTTGGAATGTGGACGCGTATGGTGAGATTATCCACCTCGCCAGTATCCATTCGTTCGGTAGCATTGAAGATGTCTCCAGCCGCCATTTGTGCATCCTGAAGATGAGTAGAATACGACATTGTATTAATCGCATAAAGTAATACTGGAACTCCAATAATTACAGCAGTTGAAAGACCTACAGCTATGAGCATCATCTTCTCAAGAGACCTAGATACCATAACATATTGTTTGGCAACCCTCCAATTAAACTGCTCTAAACTTGCAGTCTAGTGAGTGGGAAGGTTTTATGACTGATTCTACAATTGATGAGGTTGGAAAATCATGGACTCCCTTGTGCCTGTTCATATTGGTCTAATGGGTCATATCGACCATGGCAAGACAGCGTTAGCTCGTGCTATTAGTGACCATGTGTCTACTGCAGGTTTGGATAAACATCCACAATCAAAGGAACGTGGAATCACGATTGACCTTGGCTTCACGATGTTCGTTCTTGACAAGTATCTTGTTACTCTTGTTGATGCACCTGGACATGCAGACCTCATTAGAAGCGTTGTCGCATGTGCAAATATCATCGATACTGCAATTCTTACTGTCGCTGCAGATGAGGGACCAAAAGTACAAACTGGTGAACATCTTCTTGTTTTGCGGTCTTTGGATATCGACTCTGTAGTAATTGCAATTACTAAGAGTGAATTGGTGGATGACAAACGGTTAACAGATGTAGAAGCAATGATGAAGAAGATAGTTGAAGAAGTAGGATTTACGAAGACCGAGTATGTCAAGGTTTCAGCGCTTACCGGATTAGGTATAGATGATCTACGGAAAGCGCTTCTCAAAGTGATTGAACCCAGAACAAGAATCGTTGAAGGACCCGTATTGATGCCCATTGATCATGCATTTTCTGTAAAAGGACATGGTACTGTTGTTACAGGTACAATTCTTCGGGGACATCTATCTACCAATGACCCTGTAGAATTTTTCCCGATGGGATTAACCAGCAAAGTTCGATCGATTCAAACATTTGGCTCAAGCCGCCTTGAGGCATCTGCAGGAAACCGAGTAGGAGTAAACACACCAGAAATAGACCCCACGCAGATTACACGAGGCGATTATCTAGGTACACCAAAAACCATACCCATTTCGGATGCAGTTCTTATACATACAAAAATCAATCCGCTCTATCAAGGACGAATCACTAAGAACATGGTCATCAGTGTGGCAATAGGTATGCCAATGACAACAGCACAGATTTTCCCGTTTGAAGTACAAAATGGACAAAGAGTAGTACTTGACGATATCAAAGCGAGAGAATTTGAAGCAGCCCTAGTACTTCAGCGGCCAATAGCAATTGATACAAATGCAATAGTCTTACTTCTTCGGACAGACTTACCACCCACTCAAATGAGAATAATTGGTTCAGGTAGGATTTCAAAAATCAAGGAAAAAATAATCTTGAATAAGAAGAAGATACGAGTGGGTAAAGTTCAGAGAATTCGTGATGATGATGTTCTTGTAGAAGGATTAGCCTCCAGTAAGAGTGTTGCTGAATCAATTATCGAAGCTCGAGTAAGCTCAGTAAGTGGTGCAGTCGGGATTATTAGGTCTCCATTCGGTACACGGGGTGTCGTGTCAGTATCATTTGACGCGGATGTTAAGAAAGATGATGAAGTACGTTATGAACGTCTTGTAGAGGAGGAGTATAGTTTTGGACCATGATGAAATCGAGAGGATACTTGATAAGACAATTCCAGAGAGCATGGCTCGTAGGGGCCGAACTACAATAGACGCGCTCTTAGCTCCTGTGCGTGATATCCTGAATCGGCGAATATTCCCAGAAAAATCATTATCGGACCTCCAGATTGAATTGATGGTGCAGATTCTTTCTTCGATGGATAGTGACAAAGATCCTGATGCAGCTAGAGTAGGAGAGCGAGAGGCGCGAGTTGCATCACCGTTTGTAGCAAGTCTAGCTGCAAACTTCAATCATGGAATAGGAAGAAGTGGACAGCTTACAGCTCCTCAGCCTAAAGCGGCTGGAGCGTCACTTATGCAACAGGTGGCTAATAATACAGCTCTAGATGCGATCAGAAAATTGGGGCTCACCAATGCTAAATCAGGTTTGGTCATTCCCCTATCAACAGGGATGAGTATTGCGCTTGTTATGGGAGCCCTGAAAAGAGAGCTTGGCATAGACAAGGTACTTTATCCAAGAATTGACCACAAATCACCACAACGTGGGATTGCTTTGGCGGGATTAGAAGAGGTACAAATCCCGACGGTCGTTGAAAGCGATGCTGTTCGTGTGGACCTTGGAGAACTTGAAACAAACATCGCGAGAACAAAATCATGTGCAGTTCTAGCTACAACTACATTCTTCCCACCGCGAGAATCAGACCCAGTGAAACAAATCGCCCGGCTCTGTTCAGAACACGATATTCCCTTTGTAATCAACAATGCCTATGGAGTTCAATCCCAGGATACAATGAAGCAGATTCGGTCTGCAATTGATGCAGGACGAGTAGATGCAGTTATTCAGAGTAGCGACAAGAATTTCCTAGCACCAATTGGCGGCTCAATAGTGGTATCCCAAAATCCAGAGATCATTAAATGGACAGCTGATACCTATGCAGGTCGTGCAACTGCAGCTCCTGTTATACAGACCCTAGCAGCTCTTCTTGCTCTGGGTCATGAGAAGTATAAAGAATTGCAGAAACAGCAGTTAGAGAATCTGACGTTGCTTAAAGACAATCTTCTCAATATTGCTGAAAAGATCAATCAACGAGTTCTAGATGTGAAGAATCCAGTTGCGTTCGCAATCACAATGGATGGTCTAGATGTACATGAAATTGGAGCAAGGCTCTATAATGCACGAGTGACTGGCCCCAGAGCTGTTAAGAAAGGAGAATATGGATCATCAACGGATAGTTATCCTCATAGCTATATTGTGATGAATGCAGCAATTGGTGTAAGAAAAGAAGACGTTGAAACTGCGACAACTAAACTTCTTAAGGAAGCTAGTAAATAGTAGAAAGAGTCCTTGAGGGAGGCTTAGACAAGTGAATTTGACTGACAATATGGCGGAAGTTTCTCAGATACAGAGGTATAGCTCCGAAGATTCTGCTGCAGTATTCAGAGTTGTGTGGTATGCTATTGCCTCTAAACCAAACGTAATACTAGAAGAATATAGCGAAGCAGAAAGTACAACTTTTCAAGGGAATGCTAAATTTGCCCTGCAAATTGCAGGTGAGAAGGCATTTGCTTCAATCAAAGTGGATGAGAAGGACTCGTCAGTTGAGATAAGTGCTCAAGGAAAGGATGAAGTCGCTCTCAAGGTGTATTTGGATGACATTATGGAGAGTTTCGAAGATTCCATTAACAAATTCAAATCACTTCCTGAAGAAGATAAATCTAAACTTAGAAGAGCTCTAGTAGCTAAAATCTGTTGGGACAGGATGGTTTACAAGATTCTAAAGAAGGCACCTCAAAGCGAGGTATATTATCAGGTAGCCCATGGTAGAGAGATGATGATTAAGGCAACAGAGGGTGAAGGCGGAGTACATCCACTTACGCTCACAACTTCGGGTTGGTTAGCAAACATAGAATCATTACCGCACGAAGAACCACTTCCAGGAAACATTGCTTCTGAATTAGCTAAGAAAAGTGTTGAGTGGAAAAAGGGAACTCTAGAAGTCATAAGCCGTTACCTTTAGATTAATTAAATACTTGCGGTAGTTTGAAGATTACAAGTCCAATATTGGCCTTCTACAGGATCGGTGGTCCGACCCCGTGGGCTTCAAACCCATGAACGTGCAAGCGTTGAGAGTTCGATTCTCTTAGGAGGCCGCCATCATATTAATTTCATTAATTCTTCCCAAAGAAGCGAATGTACACCTTTCAATGGAACCACTCTTTCGGATGCCATGCGAAGCACATGTCTTCTAATCTTTGATACCTCTCTATTGTTTCTTAATTCGGGGTGTTCTTGAAGAAACTCAGATACTGTCAACCGCGTTTCGGTGTCTAATCTTTCAAACTGCGTACTTGGTATCAACCTTGGTTTTGGTTCCCTTGCAGGTTCAAGCTCCTCAAGGATTTCTAAGATTTCTGGCACGACCCTATCAATTTCTTGCAGATCTAAACGAACTTCAAGATCACAATTATCCCAAAGATAACGAGTCCCAGGATTGTCAAATCGTTCAAAGATATCATGGATTACACTATCAGGAATTTTTGAATCCTCACGTTCCTTATTCCATTCTAGAGCCACTAATACTGGTGTGGCAACATGGACAATGGCAAATCCACATTCATTCTCCATTGCTATTTTGAACAACTCGTGTCGCATACTTGTGTAATAGTTAGTATCATCATGGATGACACTCTTCCCCTCTGAAACCAGAGTCCTGACTCTTGCTAGTGCTTTTTGGCGAACTGGTTTTTCCTTTTCATGTTTCCAATCAGTGTAGTATTCATCATCTCGCCATTCATCTGTTCTGACAATCTCAACCTCGTAATTCAAAGCACTTTGAATTGCATCAGCTAGAGTTGATTTCCCTGACGCAGGAAATCCACAGAGGGCAAGAATAAACTGACTCATATCAATCAGAATGAGTATTGAAACAAATGAATGTAGTGGAATAAAAAAGAAGAAGAAAGTGGGTGGGAAAAATCCCAACCACTATGGTTTGATAGTAATCTTCAAGCTATTTGCTAGGTCCTTGTAACGGTTCCTAACAGTAACCTCGGTCACATTAGATGCTTCAGCAATTTCTCTCTGAGTTCGCCTGTCATCTTCAATGATACCAGCGATATAGAGCGCGGCTGCAGCAAGACCGCCTGGGTCCTTACCAGCAGTGATTCCTTTTTCACGTGCTTCATTGATGATACCCATAGCTGTATGGACTGTCTTTCCGTCAAGACCGAGATCTGCTGAGATTCGGGGCATTAGATCGTTTGCCGATGGAATTGGTACCTTCACATCAACGTTTCTCAGAATGAGTCTGACACACTGACCAAGTTCCTTCCTGTTGACTCGAGCTTCTGTAACAATCTCATCAAGTTGCCTGGGAATCTTATGAATTCTACAGGACAGATAGATTGTTGCAGCCACCATTCCTTCAATGCTCCTTCCTCTAACAAGACGTCTGCTGAGTGCTTTCCTGTATATCAGAGCAGATGTTTCTTTGGTCTCATGGGGAACACCTAGTTGAGAGGTTAGTCGGTCCATTTCACTCATTGCAATGCTCAGATTCCTGTGCTGTGAGCTGTGCACAAGTGTACGAATTTGCCATTTCCTCATCCGGTAGATAGCAGCACGACTGCTAGCAGCAATTGCTCGACCATTTGCATCACGATCGCTCCACCCAATGGTTGTTGCTAGACCTTTGTCAGCCATGGTCAGAGTCATGGGTGAGCCGGTCCGAGCTCTTGCATTCCGCTCTTCAGCCGTAAAGGCTCTCCATTCAGGACCCGTATCCAGACTTCTTTCATTTATTACGCAACCACACGAAGTGCAGATTGATTCTCCACGAGCGTGATCTTGATAAAATTCACTACCTCCACAAACAGAGCAGATAGATGAACCCTTTCCGCGGGATGATGCACGTACTGGTCTTGCCATTTTTGTCACCTAAATTGTTTCTCTCTTGAAATACAGCCGGTAATGTACATCAAAACGAGGTACAAAATTGCAGCCAAAGAGAGACGCTTCCCCAAGCGCTCTTCTAAGGCTATATAAGTTTAAGCATGAGTGAGCTGGTGTACCAGTTTTTTTCGACCTTTTTTCAAGAAAATACGTTATCCTCAATAGTATGTATGGGAATTTTCAAGGTAAACACAAATCCTCATACATAACCTAGATTTTTCATGGTTATTGCATTGCGTCCATGAGTTTCTTACCTCTTAACCTCTCCTTCTGTGCATTCAGGTATTCCACAGAAACGTATTGCTGATTTATCGCAAACGTCATAGCTGGTGAAAGATAGAAATTCTTCACAGCTCCGAATGTGTCAGGAAATCGTTGGTCGTTCGCTTCCTCCCATGCAAGATAGTCGTCCATTCTATAGAAACTATTGAAGGTCAGGAGGTTGTATCTCCCAACATTCACTCTGAATAACATCGTTACACGAGGATCTTCAGTTAGAATCTTTACAATTCTATTCTTATTCTTTGTAATTTCTAATAACGATATGACTAGAAAATAGTCAGGAGGAGCCCATATTCTTGGGAACCTACAGACTGGTGGCAATACAATCTTCTCTTCTAACAGAATATCAAGTCGTCGCTGGATTGTCTTCCTGTTAACACCAAGTGATTTTGCTAAGGTATTAGGATTGACATGAATACCCTTTCCTGATAAAAGAGCCTCCAATAAATCTACATAAACATCATCCAGCTCCAGTCCCTTAATTTGAGTGTGCTTCCCTCGTTTATAGTTAGCCTTGAGAATTTCAAGTGAAACTTCTGGTTTATACTTTGATAGTGCCTTCGTACTCAAATAATAGGGTTCCGAAGGGATGTAATCAATCCCACTCTTTAGTGACACTTTATCTTCACTCACCATTCGCTCTTTCCACAACTGGTAATCATAGAGATCTTTATGCTGTTCTATCATCAGTGTATTGAACTCTTCTTCCTTTACGAAAAATGCTGCGAGAATTTGTGGATCCAGCTCAATCCACAAATTTGTTTTCTCATCGCGAGGTAGTTTAATTTTCTCAATAACAAAAAACGGTAGCTCATTTAGAAGCCATCGAAAGGGGAGGAATGGAGGATCTATAATCTCATGCTGGAAAAGATTATCGAGTCTTGAGTGAATGGTGGTTCTATGTTTTCCCAGTAATGTTGATAATTCACTGACATTGATGTCAACCCCTTGACCGGCACATGCAAGTAGTAGTATGTCGATATTTAGAGTATCATTCATTAATTTGCTCATGTTGGTTTCACCTCGCGTTTGTACTAAAAAGAAATCTGTTATTTTGGGACATTAATCTCATAGCTAACATCGTGGTATTATTGTACATCCATTATCATAATACTGCTAGTATTCATAAAAGGCTAGCGACATAGTCGGTATTTTTTGTATAAAATGAGTCCAGGTATAGAATTCAGATTTTATCGGAAAGATGATGCTATTCGATAGATTTCGGGAGATGGATATATTGAATCGTACACTAAATTTCACTAGATTATTGAAAGTAGTAGTAATTCACGGTATTTTAACTAATTCCTTATGCTATATATTTATATCTAAATCAGGTATATTAGTACACAAGTGATACTTATGACAGCTATAGAAGGCAAAGTTGTACTAAGCACGAAACACGTCATCGAAGCACTCGATCAAGTGAATGTTTCCTCATTTCTGGACTCATGGGGTCCTGAAGAAGTTATACAAGTCTATGACCCGAATACCGGAATGCAAGGTTTTCTGGTCATTGATAATACAGCGCTAGGTCCTGGAAAGGGGGGAATGCGTATCTCATCCACAGTAACTCCATTGGAGGTCTTTGGACTAGCCAGAGCAATGACTTGGAAGTGTGCTTTAGCAGATATTCCCTTTGGAGGTGCAAAATCAGGAATTCGAGCGGATCCTTACACTATCGACAAATTAAAGTTCGTCAAAGAATTCGCTAAGAAAATTGCACCATCAGTTCCCTTACGATATATTTCAGCTCCAGATATGAACGTGGGAGAAAAGGAGATTGAGGCTTTTGTCGAAACCGTTGGTGACCGTCAAGCAGCAACTGGAAAACCTGCAAAGCTAGGTGGTATTCCTCATGAGTTAGGTACGACCGGATTCGGTGTTGGGGTTGCCTTGGAAAATTCATTCGAGATTATTGGAAATACAATAGGACTGCCAAAGGATTTAGCAGATACAAGAGTTGTCATCCAAGGATTTGGAAATGTTGGTCTATGGATTGCAAAATTCCTAAGTAACAAAGGAGCTAAGATCGTTGCACTAAGTGATTACTGGGGAACCATATACAACAAGGAAGGTATAGATATCGACCAAGCTGAAAAGCATGCATATGCTACAAGTGAGCAAGCCTCGATAAAGAATTACGGAAAAGGCACAGTACTTTCACGTGATGCTATCCTCGGTCTTGATTGTGATATCCTTGTTCCATGTGCGGTCGGGAATGTGATAAACGAGGGAACATGGTCCTTAATCAAAGCAAAGATGATTGTTGAGGGAGCTAACAACGCAACAGTCCAAGTTGCAGAGCGACTTCTATTTGAAAAAGATGTAATTATTGTGCCAGACTTTTTGGCAAACGCCGGAGGAGTCATTGGTTCCTACGTTGAATACAAGAATGGAACTGAGGAAGAAGCATTCTCTGTGATAGAGTCCAAGATCAAGATGAACACTGAATGTGTGATTAGTGATGCTATGGATAGAAAGCTCATACCAAGACAGGTAGCTTTAGAGATTGCACAACAACGTATCATGGATGCAATGGAAAAACAGGGTAAAGGTCGTAGGTAATTATGGTAGGCACACAGGGTGATTCCGCTACAGCAGAACTCCCGTTGATGTGGGGTCATTTGAGAAATATCGTTGATTTCGAGAATGTAACAATTCCCCGCAGTGTTAGACTTGTGGGATCAGTTTGTGGTGAATTTCCTGTTGATGCTTACTCTCCCATCTTCCTTGAAATAGCCAAGAAACATAAAAGAGAGGACCTGTCGGGCCGATTCAATTGTTCGGGGTCGTATGCCGGACAGGTCCTCTATTCTAACTTTTGGCATCCTGTGAGAAGTATACCACTGCCACTCTTCGAAAACGATCCAGATTTGACTATGCAAGAATTTCGTAATGGTTACAGTCATCTATTGGAAGAATGGGATAATTCTAGCATCCCTGATAATCTTCCTTGTGCTGCTGTATCACTGAAAACTCATGGCAACTATTGCGATGAAAGAGAGGCTCAAAGAATTGTTGTGCTTCTTGTTTATCCAAATTGTATAGCACGACTCTTGTTTCTGGATTTCTTCGAAGGAGCAGTGGAAGATTGTATCTCACCAGAATGGTATCTTAGTGTTTCAAAACTAATGCCAATAGATGTCGCCATCCAGAGAGTCGCTCAGATCTCATTGAATCAACCTGAATGGCAGCGAGCATGTTCATCAATATCCATCAAACCCAATTTCCTGGGAAATGTTCTTGATAGAGGGAAGAAGGTTGAAACTGATAAAAGAAAATGGGGATTTGAATGGACATACCATAATCAAACAGATTTGATACCTGATTTTAATAACCTTCTAGATGAACTTCGAAGTTTTTTCATTAAATAAGAAGCATTTCAGCCCTCATACATACGTATGGGATTTTTCCATTATTGAAGGTGAATTCTACCTGTTACAACAGTTGTATCCTCTATCAGTCCCTGGAGAATGAGCTGACGTAGATGAGAGTTGAAATACTCATCAAGTTCATCAGTTGATTTCAAAGAAAATTTGAGGATTGTATCTGTGTTAGAGTTTTCAGTTTCGACCGTAGCCTGCCGTCCTTCACGTCGAATCGACTCAACATGCTCAAGAGCGCTACGAATCTCTTCCCATCCAATCAGATTATGACCATCTAGGTCTTCAATATGTTGGAACACTTCTTATCCCACTCTTCTCTTTGTAATCAAGTTAGTTTTGTAGAATTTAACCTCGTACAAAGAAGGAGCCCCACAAGGGGAGAGGACAACACCTAAACAAAAGTGGTCTAGCTGTGTGGGGACAACTAATCCAGGGAGAAGGTCAGGTGTCATCCTCATTGATATTCTGATTCTACTCGAGACAGGATAATTGCTTGATGGCAGATTCAGGAATTATGTGGATGTTTTCGTAGTATTCATGATCATCATCATCCACAACAGTCTTTGAAAGGGCAACTTTCAGCAAACCATCATTCTTACCTAGTAGATATCCCGCAATATACTGTAGAGGAACTTGTTTCTTGTCAGCTTCCTCTTTAGACATGGCGCAACACTCGACTCCGGGGCTCTCGAAGATTACCTCGATTGTCTTGTGATCGTCACAAGCTGCATGTCTGTGTAATTCCTTAGTTTGCTCACTAATTCGCTCTTTACCACTCACGCTTTCGAGCCGTCCTTGATCATAATGGAACGGATCACCAGTTAGCCTGTGAATCGAAGGTGTGAGGAATAATGTCTTTGCAGACACAGAAGCTACTTCTTCTTTGCCGCTATCAACAAAACGCGTGTCTTCGCTCTCTCCAACAAGATAACGAATCTTGTAGTGTTTGGCATCTACTTGTTTCTTCTCATCATCTTTGTTTACGATGACCCTTGTATCATCCCACATCTCGACCGGTGTGAAAGGATTCTTAATTGCTTCACTCATAATGTGTTCACCTAAAAATTAATAACTTAACAATAGTTATGTACACAATAGTTAACTTATAAGAGTTCTGTCGTGGGTCTGGTTGGTAGGATAGTACTCAGTAAGGTGAACAAAGTGATAGAATATATTTGGATAATTCTGGCTTCGACGCTTTTTGGAATACAACATAGTGGTGTATCATCCCTAAAAGTCAAGGGAATGATAATTGATAGGTGGGGAAAGAAAGGATATGCAGGAATTTTCAACTTTACGAGTGTGCTAACTCTACTGATAGCTGGTCTATCAATGCAGTTTGGAAACTGGTTATATTTCATTACAGAACCCACATTAATTCAACCGTTATTGTTAGGCATAGGGGTTCTTTTTGGTACTGCAGGTATGTATGTAGCTTATCGAGCGTCAAAGGTTATTTCGGTAAGCACTGTAGCTGACATGAGGACAGATCGGAAACCTGAACTCATAACTGCAGGAATCTATTCACGCGTGCGCCACCCTCTCTACCTAGCCACAATTCTAATCTTTGGAGCTATGGCCTTAATCTATCCATTCCCAGAAGTAATTGTATTTGCATTCTCTATGATAGGGTACACAATGATTGGAGCGTATTTCGAAGAACGAAAACTTGTCCTACAATATGGCGATGAATACAACGATTACAAGAAACAGGCGGGGTTCATTCTACCTTGGCTCTAGTTCGTACGACTACAACATCTTCTGAATTTTAGATAGGTGTCTAGACCTCTTCACAGCATCAGTTGAAATCTCATGCACTTTTCCTTTCTCGACAACAAAGTGCTTTGTTTCAATCTCAGGTGCAAAGTGTCTTTTCACATCATCGATGACATAATGGAGTTGAACGCAATGTGGACTTCCATCCACGGTTAATGCAGTAATCTCCGATATACCGGAATACTTAACGATTGAACCAATCTTGAATCCTGCTTGATTCACATGGGTTTCTTCAAGGCACACATGAAGAACTGCTTGACCACCATCTTTCTCTGAGTATTCTTTCACTATTTCTGGAAACCTATCCATACAACTTCCAACGAGGAGAAGCTTGCCTTTATCTCGAAGCCGTTTATCTCCAACATTTATTCGCATGAGATGTTGCAATTCACCAAACTCGTTACTCATTTCTACCATTTCCTACGCACAGGTGTTGGTTCTTCAACATCATCAGGTTGAGTAGATGCTCGAAAATCCCCCAATGGTGGTGCAATCCTAGCAACGATATCACCCTCAAAAACATAATTCATCCTGCTCAGCGAAATTAATACACCATCAAATGGAGATATGACATCAAATGTGTCTTGTACTGTCCCTATCACAGTGCCACTTTGTACTGTTTCGCCCAGATTTACCCTAGGTACGAAGAAGCCTTCTGTTTCAACGTTGATATGCTGCATTCTCCCAGTCATTGTAACAGCAGTTTCTATCTTCTCTCCCGATATCATTTCCTTAAGCGTCATGAAGTTGAGTATGGCTTCACGAACTTCAACTGCAGCTTGGGAGTCTACTTGATCAACATCCCCTCTCATCTCTATCGATACTATCGGGATACCGTCATGCGCTGCTTCAGTTGTCAAAGTTCCTCGCTGTCCAGAACACTGTACAGTGAATGGCAAAGCAATCTGTGATGCAACATTCCTCACATGGATATACTCCCGATGCATTGCAACAACATGGCTGACACAGTTCTGTCGACCGGTCTTTAGATGGATAATATAGTCAGCTTGTGAGGCGCGCCTCCAAATCTCCCACGCGGTACGTTCTGTAATTGTTCCATGTTCATCACCAGGGAACACAGAATCAAGATCCTTCGAATCAAGTGGAGAAACCTTTGCTCCAAGTCTAAAAGCCAGAGGATTAGCTACTGGAAGGATTGTTACAGAACCAATAATTCGTTCGAGATTCTCTAGATACTTCATTATGAGATAGCTAGCGTAAACGTCTGTAGCCGAACCACCATCCATGGCGGATATTATCAGTAAATTTGGACGCTCCTCACCAAAGGAGTAGAAACCAAGAGTTGTACCAGTCTTTGGATCGATATCCACAGCATCAACGTTAGCCTTCACCATGACAAACCCTTCTGTCAACTAATGTGCATATTGCTTTCAAGAAAATATGAAGCGGTGTATGACTTCAAATTATCAGAACACGTGTTCCAATAATCACCAAATTAGTCATTAAAAATCCATTTTCTGGTAAGAGGGCAATCCAAGTTGACCATAGCTCTAATAAGCAACCTACTTCATCCATGACCGAGAGAGTGAGCCAGGATGGATTGCGTTCTTAACTATTAACACATGCTCCTTTTGCGAGTCCTTTATAGAGGACATCATCTTGGATTCAACTATTCCTTCAGTGTCAAGAGAGGTTACTGTACATGAGTGAATTTGCTAAGATTGAGAAGAAATGGCAAAAACGCTGGGTAAAGGACAAAATCTTCGAGGCGAATCCTGATTCCAAGCGTAAGAAGTTCTTCTTGACAGTTCCATATCCATACGTAAATGGGGCCTTACACATTGGTCATGGTAGGACCTATACTATTGGCGATTTGATTGCCCGGTACAAACGTATGCAAGGATACAATGTGTTGTACCCGATGGCCTCACACATGACAGGCACTCCGATACAAGGGATGGTCGATAGAGTTCTAGCAGGAAACCCTGATGCAATTGAGATGTACAAAAGAGACCTGCGACTCTACTTCGATACTGAGGAAGAGGTAGATGCACAATTAGCCAAGTTCAAGGATGCTACGAGTACTGCATCATTCTTTGCAAAAGTCATCTCTCAAGACTTCAATGCTCTGGGATATAGTATTGATTGGAGAAGAGGATTCACTACTGGAGATAAGACATACAACAAGTTCATTGAATGGCAATATCAGAAGTTCATGGAGAAGGGGTATGTCAAGCAAGGCAACTATCCGTTACTATATTGTCCTCAGGATAGAAACCCAGTAGGTGAAGACGACATACTGGAGGGAGCTTCCGCTAAAATCAAAGAATTCACAACCATCAAATGGCCCTTTGAAGACGGATTTTTGGTTGCAGCAACATTGCGTCCGGAAACAATATTTGGCGTTACAAATATGTGGATCAATCCTAAAGCCAAGTATGTCTGGGCGATGGTTGATGGAGAGAAATGGATAATCTCGAAGGCAGCTACAGAGAAACTGAAGCTACAAGCTAAAGAAGTAGAGATTATCGAAATATTTCCAGGTTCAAAGATTATTGGTAAGACATTCAAAGCAATACATGATGACCATGAAATACCCAT
>JAUWOU010000006.1 GCA_030612005.1 Candidatus Thorarchaeota archaeon
ATTTGAAAATTGACTACTTGAGGTAAGCATAGAATATGCACGAGCTGCTTCTTTTCTAATTGACTCATCATCATCATTCTTCATTACTCCAGCAAGAAATTCCATAATT
Source organism: Candidatus Thorarchaeota archaeon (assembly GCA_030612005.1). Taxonomy (GTDB): domain Archaea; phylum Asgardarchaeota; class Thorarchaeia; order Thorarchaeales; family Thorarchaeaceae; genus SMTZ1-45. Next base: position 110 of record JAUWOU010000006.1, read on the forward strand.
ACAGAATCCCCTGATTCACCAAGATGTTTCAATATTCTGCGTCGTATTTGATGAGAATTATCAGATGCCACATCCATTAGAACGTCATTACATGACTGTGTTTTAGCTAAGACTATAGGATTCAATGCTGTAATTTGTTGCCTGAAATTTTCAGCATAGATATTTGAACGAGCTGATATTACTCTGCGCAAGATTGATAGTTCCCCGGACTCTGATTTTTGATGTATATACCTTCTTTTAGTAGACACAAAATCTTCCCAAGAATCATAATCAATTTCTTCAAGCATTGATACTACATCAAGACCTGCAGACAAAAGACTCTCTTCAATTATACCAAACTGCTCAGCACCCACCACAATATCATCATAGGTTCTTCTTTTGTCAGTTGCAGATATTATCTTATTGCCATAATATGTTTTCAACAAATCTGCAGTACAATATTGCGGAGTTGGATCTTTTCGAAACTGAATCCTGCAATTCTCAAACTCGGTTGCTCTCTGTTCCAATATTGAAGGTACAAGAATAGCATATTGTCCACGACTAATCGTTTCTACTTCAACATAAAATTGGTCAAATCGAAAATCTTCTGCATCAAGGAAACCTCTGATATAATCAATCATGAATACCTGAGCATCTTTCTCAATATTACTCTCATGAAGTATTTTTAGTACAACAATTGAGGGAATTTGAACTGCGAAATAGATATCCCACATACCCAGGTAATGAAAGATATGATCTCTAAACTCCAGAGTCAGTAGGGAAGCTGCTTCATTAATCTCTTCAAGTTTCGTTATCAGCTCATGTAAACTGCCTTCTTGCAAGGCGTAGTCTAACAAGTAGGAACTTGCAAAGTAATTCCTTTCAGCAATAGCCTTCTGAATATCTAATTCCAAATCAGTCAAGCAAAGTCACATTGATTAACTAAGATGTAGCATATCAACATACCTTAGAAAAGGAAAAGGTAGGAGGGCATGTCGCTTACCCAACCTACCAAGTAAGAGAGAAAAGAGAGTCAATTATGAACCTGTACCGCGCATGCGATGGACGATGAAACACTTTTCGCGATAAGCCTGTTCATCAAGACTACTGATAAAATTCTCGAGTTTCTTGACTCGCGTGAACTCTTCTTCAATTCCGAGGTCTCGAACTTGAATCAAAGCTTTCTTGTGTTCAATTCGCACGTATATTCCGCCCAGCCCGACTCCGTGTTTCATATACACTGGTTCAGCCTGATTTTTTACACGATAAAATCCCTGTCTTCTTAGCATTCTGCTAAACATCATCATGGTTGTCTTGTCCTCCCGGTGAACTTGACATAGAAAGTACACGCATACTACAATATAAAGATATACGGTTTTCTGAAGTACACGTAGCTCGTCCGAACCTCTGATTTTAGTATACCAAGGATATGAAACCTGCACATATCATCTATTTTCGCTCTTGAAACTGCATAAATCACAATCTAATATGCATCTAAGAAACAATCAAGCTGTTTACTCGGTATTTAGCTTCCAATAGCTTCTAAATGGCGCGAATCTTTGAAACGTGTACGAAATAGGATGTACGGAATTTATGTATAGTATCTGAACGTTTACCACAAAATTATGTTAACGTGTACTTGGTCAATTATACGTTAAACCGTCGTAGTATGAGACAGATAGGGTGTTTCCTTTGCAACAATCTTCCATACGAAATATAGGTGCGTGATTTTGCATATATTATAGGTAAGATTGAGAGCTGGTAAACGCCGCGTAATATTGCTCCATACACACGATATTGAGAGATGCAAAAGTAACGAAATAGGTAACAGGTTCAAAGAGAAGGCTTAAAACACACTCGCAAACACGACAGACGAGTGACTGACTATGGACATATGGAGTGATTTTGTACAATTTCTCGTTGCTTTCTTCGCCCCCGTAGAAGTCATGCCTTGGAGTGCGATCACAATACTGGTCGTGAACCTTTTCCTTGTCTTCTTCTCAGTTATAGCAACTAACAAGTTAACTGATGTCGACAAGATGAAAGAAGATATGGAAGAGGTCAAGATCTGGCGAGAGAAAATGAGTGCTGCAAGGAAATCGATGGATCCTGAAGCTCTTGAAGAGGTAATGGCGGACCAAGGTCGAATTATGAAAATCAACAGTTCAATGATGGGTGCCCGTTGCAAACCAATGGCTGTATACTACATTCCATTTATTCTGGTGTTTAGCATCATGGGTGCAATGTTCGGGAACTCAGTTGTAGCTGTCCTCCCATTCAATATTGACAAAGTATTTCCATTTCTCGTCGGAATGTTTGGAACTTCCACTCCTGCAGGATTTGGATTCAGCTTCTATGGATTTTACCTACTAGTAGGTCTAGGTCTTGGAAACCTCATCCGAAAGCCCTTTGGTCAATCAATGACTGCGTAATTTCGAATTAGTTATGATATACGCTACATGTGGCGACAATGACACATAGATTACCGAGTTCATCCCCCTTTTATTCAGAGTATACTGAAACATGCTTGCGATTCCCCACGGGAGTAGTTGAGCAATTGACTACGGGGAAAGAGAAAGGGTGCAAAATATGTTTCCACACATCCCTAGTGGTCTTTCACCTCGCATCCTTTCTCGATCAGCTCCTTCTTGGTAATAACGCATTTTATTATGTACTAAATTAAAGTATCAGTGAGTCTGAACTAACATTCTACAAAGAAAGAGTGAGTGAGTATCACTTGGTAAATGAAGAAACGCCTGAAGAACGGTTGAAGAAATACAAAGAGCACTTAGAAAAAATGGCGCAATCAGAAGGACGGGACTCGAAGCTTACCAATCCAATAAAGTCCGAAAAAGAAGTGGTGAAAAGAGAACCTCCACCTCAACCAGCACCCATAGATGCATCGATTGGCCCAAGACCCAAACCGCCTCCATCACTTGAAAGTCCTGCCAAGAGAGAACTCAGAGAGTCCCAAGTTGTCAAGAAGAGACGTGACGCCCTTTATGCCAAACTAGAAAGCAAAGGCGGAAAGAACCTAATAATGCTCAAAGCTCGAGAGAAGGCAATCGCTAATCAACTTCAGGAAATCAAGAATAGGAAATCGATGCTTGAACGGCAATACAAACGCAAAACAATAGACAAAAGGCAATATGAAAGTAGAGTAAAACTACTTGTTACTGAAGGACAGGATCTCCTGAAAGAGAAGGTAAAAATCGACAAGAAGTTATCAAATTAACGTTATCAACTACAATTGTCGAAGATTTTTTCTAGATTATATATAACTCTTCAAGTTAGAATTATCTTCCGAGGAATTAATTATATGACGCGATATAAGCACGTCCTAGTTCTGATACTATTAGTCCTCCCTATGTTCGCACTTGCACCATCATTGGTGACAAATTCGAATGAGCTTAATACAAATAACGTAGTGGTAGACACTGCTCTACCAGCGAATTTTGTAGAAGAGAGGCTCAGGGTGGCTGTTTATGTAGAAGATAATACAACCCTTCCGTTCTATGCATCGGGAGGAGTAATCACTAACAATTATGAAACTGTTATTCAATTGTTGGAGAGTGAAGGTTATGATGTGACACCAATGTTTACACAAGACATCATGGATCACAAACTCATGGCGGCTAACTTTGATGCATTTGTTCTAGTTGATCAACTTCCAAAAGACGATATAGTTGACCAAGTCAAAGATTATTGGTTGGCAGGAGGCGGAATCCTCAGCTTTGACATTTCACTTGGGTTCCTATATTATCACGGGATGATTGTACCCGCTGACACGGGTAACTTTGGCCTTTTGAATGTGGACAGTAGTGCCCATTGGGGTTATGAGGTAGTTTCCAACTTCACTGTGGGTGCACGTCACTCTACAGCAAAGGATTACCAACCTTCTGATACAATTATTATTCTAGCAAACACAACGATTCATGATGTCAGCTATTTTGACAACTCAAATCCAGGAGACTTTGTGGAACTTCTTCTTAGTAATAATGACCCGTTTCAGGATTCTGTTGGTTTTGCACTTGATAACACTGCAAGACAAGGTGGACGCATTGTGCAGTTGCCTGGCAATTGCAGCACGATCCCAGCTTGGCAAGAATCCATAATCTTTGATTCAATTGATTGGCTTGCTCCAAGACCAAAAGCAAGAGTTGCTATTGATTATACTCATGTGCCATTCTATGGTGTGGATGCATGGGATGGAAATGTCTCTGCTGCAGAAAATTACTATACCTGGAGGGATACCGTTGTCAACCATTCATCTACATTTGACAAGCTATACCCAACCGGAGAGGAACTCACTGCAGATGACCTGGCACCTTTCGATGTACTAGTCATAAATTTGCCAGGCATTAATTATACAGCAGCTGAAATTACAGTTATCCATGATTGGGTCCAAGATGGCGGAGGTTTATTCATACTTGGAGAGAATCCTGCATTCACAACTCAAAACCAACGTATCGAGAATATCATTGAAGGTCTAGGGATTACATTCTATGCAGCTGGACCTGCAATTCCAGCAAGTTCAGTTACAACCGAATTTGAGAATCATCCCATTATTGAAGGAGTAGGCTCTGTTGTGATAGCATCAGGTTCTTACTTGAACGTAACCGCCCCAGCATATCCAATTGTGTACTTTGGAGAACCCAATGTCGCAGTAGCTGGAAGGGATTATGGCGAAGGCAGAATTATAGTTGTAGGAGACATCAATGGTTTTGCCCACAGCTATATTGATAACGAAGATAACTACCAGTTCAGTATTAACATCATTAATTGGCTATCATCAGGACCAGCTAAGGTCCTTGTGTTCGCTGATAGCCACACTATAGACCATCCAAACTTTGTACCCCTTAATGGTCCAGTTGCTCAAGCATTGAATGATTTGGAAATACCGTACTATTTGACATGGGAAATAGATTATTTCAACATGAGTCTGTTTCTTGAAGAGTGGGACATGGTCATATTTGACAACAATAACTTAGCGACATATCTCTATCAGCCCCATCTGATAGATTTCGTAGAAGGTGGTGGAAAGGTTGTATTCAGTAGTTGGTCAGTGAACAGTGCAACTCTTGCATATTTCGGTGTCGAAGTTGCTAATAGCATTTCAGATCCCCCAACAGTATATCTATGGGATGAGGCTCATCCTATCTTCAACTTACCAGCAGCCTACGGAGCAACCAATCTTACCACAACCTTAGACCTTGGTTTTGGTACAGATGCCATCAACTATACAACCTTTGCAAATGCAACTCCAGTAGCAGGTTATACTGAAGCTCACGCAGGTTCAGCAATTGCTTTTGGAGTCGGAGGTAAGGTAATAGTTAATGGTCTATTGCTCACTATCTACAATGAGGACACAGATGACTCAACATACCCAGACAACCGAGAGATTTGGGAAAATGAAATTGCATTCCTATACTTCGATCGACCAACAATCAGCAGTCCTGAAGATGTCACCTACATGGAAACTGAAACAGGCAATGAGATTAGTTGGACACCAATTGCAGATGCAGGTCCATGGGAGTATGTCTTCAGAGTGAATGGAACACCTGTTCAGGGTGGTCAATGGGCTGGAGGCTCGCTCACATTCAATGTGGATGGTGTCACCGCTTCAATTACTGAATATGAGCTTACTGTATTTGACAGACTTGGTTATAGTGTGTCAGATATGGTTTCTTTGAACGTGACTGAATATGTAGCAACTACAACCACCACAACTACAACCACAAACACTACGGCAACTGGAGCACCTCTTGACCCAACACTCCTGCTCATAATTGGAGGAGCAGTAGTTGGAGTAGTCATCATTATCATCATAATGATGCAACTCAAGAAGAAGAAATAGAATAACACGGGAAGCTGTCAAAGAACAGCTCCCATCCCTCTTTTTTTGCTAATATTTAATCTGATAGAATTTTCTATATTATATATAAGCGTTGAAATCAGGCATTCATTGAGGATTTCAATTATGAAAAGAATTAAGCACGTCTTAGTTTTGATACTATTTATCCTCCCTATGTTTGTTCTTGCACCATCTTTGGTTGCAAGTCCAAATGAAACTCTCACTAGTACAAATGAAGCAAATATTTCATTACCTGCTTCATTCGTTGAAGAAACTCTGAGAGTCGCAGTGTATGTAGAGCACAATACAACTCTACCTGCATATGCTACGGGAGGAATATATACTAATTATTCTGGAAACGTCATATCCTTCCTTCAAGGAGAAGGATATGCTGTAACTTCAGTTACAACTCAGGATATTCTAGACCACAAGTTGCTTGCAGCAAATTATGATGCCTTCGTTTTACCAAATCAATTACCAAAGGATGATATCGTTGATCTTGTGAAAGATTACTGGCTTGCAGGTGGAGGTATCCTTAGCTTTGAAGGAAGTATAGGATATTGCTTCTATGCGGGAATGATCGACGAGAGTCTTGAGGGTGGATTTGAATTAACACCTCCTGCATCACCAGGTTATTGGGCATATGCTGACGCTGTCGCAGCCATTACAGTTATGGAGCGACATCCAGTAACACAAGCTTACGAAGTCGATATTGAGTTTTTGATCTCAGCTGTAAACACTACCATCATCAATGGTGTAAATCTACCTGCAATTGTAGGGTCAAAAATGACAAATTTGATTGGTTGGAATGAATCAACCTATATACCAATAGTTGCAACTTTTGAAGATCCTGATAAAGGTGGAAAGATTGTTCAAATTCCAGGTAACTGTAGTTTCATTCCAGTTTGGGAAAGACCAATCATCACTGATGCGATTGATTGGTTAGCACCTAAACCAAAGGCTCGTGTAGCTTTTGATTTCAGTCACATTCCATACTACGGAGTCGATGATTGGGATACTAGTGTTAGCTTTGCGCCTAGATACAATTACTGGCGAGATTTCCTAGTAAATCATTCATTTACTGCTGACAAGCTCTATCCAACTGGTAGTAATCTTACAGCTGCAGATATTGCACCGTACGATGTTCTCATTGTTGCGACACCTAGTCTTAATTATTCTCTGAGTGAGATTTCGCTCTATAGAAATTGGGTCAGTGAAGGAAATGGCCTATTCTACATTGGAGACTGGCAAACCATCAACTATGAGGGACAAACCAGATTCAATGAATTGATGGACCCATGGGGTCTCGGTATAGACCTTGATGGAACAAATGCGGGGACCTTCACAACTACAGATTTCAACGACCATCCAACTTTGGAACAAGTAACTACGGTTTCAATCACTGGTGGTGATTTTCTCACTGTCAGTGGTGATGCGTTTCCGATTGTAAATCAAAGTACGGATGTAATAATTGCCGGTTCAGAACCTGGTTTAGGCCGGGTAATTGCCTGTGGTGATATCAACATTTTCGACCATAATCACTACGATGATGAAGACAATCTTCAATTTGGAATAAATCTCATTAATTGGCTTTCATCTGCAAGAGCTGATGTTCTGTTCTATATCGACAATAATGACATTGAAAACCCATATGATGCACCTGCTGTTAATGCCCTGAATGAATTAGGTATTCCATTCTATCTCACGTTTAAAGAATACTACATGAACCTCTCACTACACAGTCAGCAGTGGAGTCTTGTCATCCTTGACAGCGCTTGGCCGGGCATTCATCCATATCTCGATGACTTTTCATCGTATATTGACGCTGGTGGAGAACTAATAATTTCATGGCACATGTTGAATGTTTATCAATCTGAACCGTTCTACTCTAAGGTTGGTATTGGATTTTCAGCAGATTTTCCTGATGAACAACCAGTTCATATCTGGAATCCTAGCCATGGAATCTTCAATTATCCAAATAACTACGGAGCATTGAATTTCACACCGGGTTATGATATCGGAGATGAGGGCGACTTGATGACTGTGTACTCTAATGCTACAGCAATAGCTGGGTTAACAGAAACGAGTCAGCCAGGTAATGCCACAATTGCTTTGGGCTTTGGTGGACAAGTGCTCTGGAACTCATACCTCATTGATCAACTGACAGGTGATTTGGATGATTCCACATACGCTGATAACTTCGAACTGTGGATGAATGAGATAGCTTTCATGTACTACGACCGACCAACGATCAACCATCCAGATGATGTAACATACATGGAAACTGAAACTGGCAATGAGATCACTTGGACACCTGTGGCTGATGCAGGAGCTTCGGAATATGTTATCCGGATCAACGGTACTTCACAAGGAGTGACTCACTGGAGTGGAGGTGCAATCACTATCAATGTCGATGGTGTGAATGCATCCATAACCAATTATCAGCTCACAGTATTCGACAGGCTCGGATACAGTACATCTGATTTGGTCATTCTAAATGTGACTGAATATGTTGATCCAACTACAACCGGAACGGGAGTACCTATTGACCCAATGCTACTCATTATCATTGGTGTCGGTGCTATTGTTGTGATTGTAATAATCATCATAGTCATGAAGAAGAAGAAATAACTCAATTTGAATGGGTGCTGTTTTTTTCAGTACCCATCCCGATTCTTTTTTCCTATTTAGTCATCACGATCTCATAGAATTCTTCCTCTAGATTTTATTTCAACGAGCAAGCAATACAATCACACAAAAGGGAAATAGTCCTCTTTTAGTTAAAGAGAGCGTCTGGAGGCTGTATTATCTGAGTAAACAAAGCCGCGGCAAAACCCCTGCTTACATGGCATATATTCAGAAGATATGCGATTTTAGCGAGAGAGGGGACATGAAGTCCGTAGCTAGCATGATGAAGGGATATTACTCAGCAAAAAATGAAAATCCTTGGCATAAGGTCAGTAAAAACATTCAGACATTCATCAATAAAGAATCACCAAAGGGCAAACTTTCTGAGACAATGATTCTACTAAGAGCAGGGGTCTTTGGTGCACTAGATATCCTTTCGTTTGGTCTAATAGACGAAATTACTACGACTGATATCATCAAAGCATTCACAACAAAAGATAGTTGGAAACTAGGTAGAAGAAGCGCTCGAAATCTCTGCCTTGATGTTGCGGACAAATTAATTGCGAAAGGTAGTACGAGATACTTGACACCTTCAGCACTCAAACGTGATGGTTTTGGATTCTTGATACCGCGAATTGAAGAAGCACAATGGGAGAAATTCAAGAAGGCGAAACCAAAGGTGACGAAGGGAGAAATGAATCTTGCCAAACTTGAAAAATCAGTCATCGGAAGTAAATTCCTACGAGAACAAATGATTATGGAGACAAAGATTGATGCGAATGATCCACGAATAGAAACGCTTCTTGAAGCATACAAATTACAATTAGTTGAAATCGAAGTTAATAGAAGTTCAAGAATCAAACCTCCAGCACAAACAGAGCAAGTCACTCTGAATGGTCAACCAGTCTTTGATGAGGATGAAGAGAAGGAAGAGAAAACGAAACGAAAAACAGCCAAAGGCAATCAGACACCGCTGACTGATTTTCTACCTGAAGAGAAGAAAGTAACCAAGACTCCGAAGAAAAAGAAATCCAAGAAAACAAGAGGTCGAAAGAAATGAGTAAGAAGACTAAGACCTCAAATTATCATACATTGGAACGAAAGTTCCTCAAACCATTGCAAAAGATAGCATGGGATATAGACTCTCCAAATCTAGGAACAATGTATGAAGCTGTTGGGAAACTTGCTACTGTAACTAACAATCGTTTGCTTCTACCTAAGGGAATGGAACTCCTTTCATCTAGTGATAGAAATGTCAAACAAGCAGCATTCACAGTTACTGGTAAAAATGTGTATGGACCGTACCTTTCAGAGTTCACTGTTGCTTTGAAAGAGATGAATCCAGCTGAGAGAGAGCAAATACTCCAAAGCATTCATGAGATGTTTTCAAAAACAGGTGGTCCAGCATCTGTATCAGAGCAAAAGAACTGGATCCTGAATCTTGAAACTCTTGGGATAGAACATCAACCATCTGTGTTTAGCTTAATGATTGGATTGGGCAAACCTGGTAAGAATTGGGTAACAAAACAAATCCGGGATAATATCAAAGGGATAACACTTGGTTCTGTGCCAACAATAAGTATGTTTCCTGAAAGTGATAGGAAACGTCTGATAAAATTACTTTGCGATGGAGCTGCTCAGAAACGAAGAGACCTACTCCCATACATTTGCGGTATAATTGACCAGAAGACACTGAAGTTTCTAGCTGTGTTCTTGCGAAAGAGTCAATGGCAAGAAAGGGTGAAGATAGCAGAAGCAGTTGCGGTGAATGGAATAAGAATATCATCAGGACTGGTGATGGAGATTGTTGCAGATTCTAAGTGGCAAGTCAAACAGGCAATACTTGAAAATCTGAACATTGAATCCTCAAAGATAATGCCGCTTCTAACAGTTCTAAGTCATTTGATGGCTGAGAGTCATGCGAGGGTTAGAGCTCAAGCTGAGCGAACATTATTACTTCTTGGAATAACAGCATGTGATGAATCAGCTCTTGAGGACCAAAGAAAACGTCTTGAGAAACAATTCAGAACTCAATTGCTTAAAGCAACTCAGGCTAACAAAGATATTGATGTTAGTTGGTTAGGCGTTGAGAGAGACCAATCAGATCCAATGATTGAAATTATGAAAAGAGTTTCAACCATGGAAGATGAACTTGATACCAGTAAAATCACTGATGAAGACCCTGAAGGTGTGAGTTTAGCAGATTTCACGAAAGTGGAGAAAGTAGAGAAACCTGATAATGACGAACAATTGAGAGAGGAGGATAAATCAGTCTTACTTGCAGCACTTCTCGGAGCGCAGAAATCATCAAAACCAGAACCTGTCATTGCAGATGATGCGAGTTCACAAGAATATGATCCAACTATTCCTGCCTCTAGTCGCTTTATTCTGGTTCTACAGAAGTTATCAGAAAAAATAGGAAAAGAAGTATCTTTAGAAATGATTCAAACAGAGAGCGAAATAGCTGGTTTAACTGAAGATGAGTTCAACAAAGCACTTGCTGAACTTGAAGAACAAGGAATCATCTATCGCTCCAGTGAAGGTACTGTCAGCTATGTCGATTTTGAGATGTAGTAAACGTATCTAGTAAGACTAATGAGCGGCTTCATCATTACAAATAGGTACAGGAGCTGAAGAAATGAGTGAGGATATCCTGATACAAAATGGACTTGTTGTAACAGCAGATCGGAAAGGTACTATTCTTGAGAAAGGATACATTAGGGTCTCCAATGGCAAAATCGCTGAGATTAGATCTGGAGAACCCCACAGTTCAACTGACGCCATTGTCGATGCTTCAGGGTGTGTAGTTATTCCAGGTTTGATAACAGCTCATACTCATCTCTATGGAATATTACTTCGTGGAGCTTCTTTGAATATCAAACCACCAACTGATTTTGCTCAGGTACTTCAACGAGTATGGTGGCCTGTTGACGAAGCTCTCACAGTGGATGATGCGTATGCAAGTGCTCTCTCAGCATCCGCAGACATGTTGAGAAACGGCTCAACATTTTATGCAGATACATATTCTGGACCCAACTCAATTAGTGGAAGTCTTGAAGCAATTGCAAGAGGAACCAAAGAGGTTGGAATGCGCGGTATGGTTGCATTTGAGATAACAGAACGAAATAATCCAGATGAAGCCAGGAGAGGTCTTCGAGAAGGAATCAATTTTGTCAACTCACTTGAAGAGGATGAATTAATATCTGGAATGATGAGCCTTCATGCTTCTTTTACTGTTGGGGATGAAATAGTCATCAAGGCTGTTGAAGAATCTAAGAATCTGGACATTCCAATCACAGTTCATACGTCAGAAGGATTAGTTGATCTATATCATAATTTAGAGGCCTCTGGTGAACGAACTGTTGAACGCTTGCATCGACTTGGCGTCTTAGGTAAGAAGACAGTTCTCGCCCACTGTGTGCACGTCAACGAAGATGAGATTGATTTGATTGCAAAGACTGGTTCATCTGTCGCACATAATCCAATGAGCAATATGTTAAATGCAGTTGGAGTAGCGCCAGTTCCATCAATGCTTGAACGTGGAATTACAATTGGTCTCGGAAATGATGGATGGATCTATGACCCCTTTGAGAACATGCGCTGTGCCTTGACCATTCATAAATTGGCAAGTGGAAACCCAAGCGCAATAGGGCCAAATGAAATTTTCAAGATGGCAACTCTGGATGGAGCTCGTTGTTACGGACTTGAAAAGAAAATTGGGAGTCTTGAGAAGAATAAGCTTGCAGACATTGTTATCCTGGATGGATCCAATGTTCCAACTCCTCTAACAAAAGAGTCTGCGGTGGGTCATCTGTTGAACACCTTTAGTGGTGGAGATGTTAGAGATGTTTTTGTTGGGGGAAAGCAGGTTGTTAAAAATAGGCTATTGACTGCAATATCTGATGAACGTGTTGCAAAGATATCAAGGAATTCAGCAAAGGGACTATGGTCTCGACTCAACAAATGAAGGATAAAAAAGAAAGAGGGGGTTGAACCCCCTATATTCTATTTCTTCTTGCAAACAACAGCAAGAAGTATGAGTACACCTACTCCGACACCGATGTAGAGTATGTTATCGGTAATCAAACCTATGATATCACTAGGTAGTCCTTGACGGATCATAGACAATGTTCCATTCTCTGTAGTGACAGTCCAGTGTGCTAAGAATCCATCATCTTTAAGAAAATCAACGTGGACTGCCAGTTGACCTAAATAGTCGACATCCATTCCCCAATAGCTGCTTGTTTCATATATGGTTCCATTATAGGAAACATTGTCTTCATATAGCTCTCCAAGAAGAGTATAATTTCCTATAGGAACGGCCCACTTATCTACAGCTACCATGTAGAAGATAAAGATCAATGCAGACCAACCAAGAGATGTGCCATTTGCCCATTCAACGTCAAAGCTAGGTTCGGGTAAACTTACCCAATCGGTCAAGATATTTGGAATGGTTGTTAGACCACCTGTAGACTCAAAATACAATACTTCATCCATCTCTGTCACACCATCTGTGACAGATGTCAAATCAAAATTCCATTGATCGCCAACATCAATGTTCCACTCAAGACCCTGTGATGTTGCTGCTGCAACTGGGGAAATGAGAAACATTGTAGCAAAAGAGATAGTGAGTAATAATTGTAGCGCGCGTTTCATCATAAATTTCTCCTATACCAGCGAAAGCTGATTATCGTTTAAGGGAATTGAATATTCATAAGGTCTTCGGAGATATAATTATCCAAATAAACAGAGTTTTCAAGGAGCAAGCCTTGGCGGCATTAGGTGCAAAAACTGGATTCTCGACTTGATTACACAAATCCAATACTTGATTCGCATACACATGGAATAGACACGGATGCTTTGGATATTCTAGTTGAAATTCAAAAGAATTATGGAATTACCAAAGCTGTGCTTATCTGTCACAGTCCTGGAATCAAAAAATATGCTGACGAAACATATCCAGGTCGATTTATCTATGCCAAGTACTTTTCGGGAGCATTCCGGTTTGCTCATGGCGTTGAACCACTTCTAAAGGAAATCGCTACTCTAAAAGAAGAGGGGTATCATATCGCTAAGATGCAGTCTGCACCATCGATGAGAGGTAGAGCTTCCGCTGGTCCAGATGATCTGCGAATGGATGAAGATGAGATGGCACTCTTCTTTGGAGCAATGAAGGATGAGGACCTTTCATTCATTCTTCATCTCTCAGATCCAGATACTTACTATGCAACCAAATATACTGACAAGACACATTTCTCTTCCAAGGAGAGAGACCTTCAGGAACTCGAAGGCGTGCTTTCTAGATATTCTACCATGAAACTACAGATCGCTCATTTTGCAGCTCAGCCAGAAATTCACCGGTTGGATAACCTTGCTCGCTGGTTCGACACCTTCTCGAATTTCAACATTGATACAAGTTCAGCAAGGTGGATGTCAAGAGAGTTAAGTAAAGACCCTCAGAAAGCTCAAGAATTTATTATCAAGTACGCAAACAGATTGCACTTTGGAACAGACTGTGTTGGATTTACGCTAGAGCGCTCTTATTATGAAGGTAGATACTTGGCGCTTAGACTCCTCTTCGAAACAGATGTAAGAAATGTCCCCCTACCCTTCGCAGATGCAGATACTGTCAATTCAGGTGGCACCTACATCAATGGACTCAATCTTCCAAAATCTATCCTTAATAAGATCTATTGGAAAAATGCAACTCGATTCTTCTCTGAATTTCTGTAGAGATTTGTTCTCAAAAAATGATGGATAGACAAGTAAGTGCGCCGTCACATTTCTCAAACTCGCTCATGTTCAAATGAATGACTTCAAATCCAGCTTCTCTCACCAGCTCTGCAGTTTTCTTGTGACGCACGGACATTATAACAACATCACCGATTGCTAAAGTATTCGCGGAATGAGATTCTTCACTAGGAAGAACTATTTTCGTAAAGGATTCTAACACAGCATCTTCCAAATATCTTTGATTTAGTAGGATAGTGTTTCTACCAAGATATGTAAGGTGGCTCTTGATATGCATTATTTTTAGATCCTCTATACAATGAACTGGGGTTTCCAGCCACTTCTCCATCTGTGATGCTCCTTCACGATTAGTTCTCTGAGTGAGCCCACAGAGCAATGAATTGGGAAGATGAATAACATCGCCACCTTCGAGTGTTGCTGGTGCTAAGATTGTAGTGACCTGTTTGAATTCAGAAATCACTTCTTCAACTCTTTGACTCTCCCCTCTACGACTCTCCTTTGCCATTCGAGTTATAATTGCCCGTTTTCCAAACACTACAACTGTATCTTCTACAAAACAAGAGTCAGGATATTCGTCAGCGGGCTCAAGCTCTATTATTTCAACACCAAGATTATGTATTGTTTCGCAATACGTCTTGTGCTGCTTTAGAGCCAGCTCAATATTGAGAGTATGATGAAGAGGATGATCTGATATGCATCTCTTGAAATTGGCTCCTGGTGGTCTTACAATAGCATACTTTGACATAAAATCAACCTTTCTTCTTTCTTCGTGATTTCCTCTTCTTAATAAATTCAGACAGTTCGGTTTGATGAACAGGAGTGGACTTCCATCCCTTACCTTTAGGATGATGTACTACAACGTCTTCTTTTTCCATGTTCCGTAGATGATACGCAACCGTAGCTGGAGTAACTGGCACTTCCTTTGCAATTTCAGTTGTAGTCTTCCATATCTTGAAATCTAGTAGATCAATAATCATAGATCGTGTAGCAAGTCCACGTTGGACATTCCGAAGTCGTAAAAGATACGCAAGACGATGGATAATCAAATGACTACTCTCAATATTATTTGCAAACAAACGACTTTGTATTTTATGGTTCTTTCAATGGCTTACCGATAAGGTGAAGAAATACGGCAGGTTCCTGTCCTTCTGAGATTGGACGAATTCTGTAGTTAGGATACTTGTGACTCAATTTAGCAGCCACTCTAGTTCCCATTAATTTTTCAGAGATGCCTGCATTCTTACCTCGCCAGAGATAGATTGCTTTCGATTCATGATCTATAAAGACAAGGACTTTGTTAGTATCAACTTCTACTTTATCACTTTCAGATTCAATCATTTGAGCCTTGATGATTTCAAAAGCTTCAACCATAATACTAGTCCCTCTGAATGAATTGAAATTCTCTCTTAATAGGTTTGGGTGCAAGTAAGTTTACTATCCAAAATAGCATTAAATACATCGGGCGTTGAAAGAAAACAAGCAAGTTGTATACATTTCGAAATGTAACCTGCTTATTCCACTAAGGAGTAGTCGCTATTGTCTGACGAAGGAACCTCTAGAATTAAATTCATCGACAAGGATAGAAGAAGAATTGAGATTATCCTTGGAGGTCTTTCCGTAGAGTTCCCACTCAATGCAATTCCAGACCCAGTATATGAAGCAATGGCTGATGCTGTCAATCGATCTGCAGAATCGCCTGAAACATTGAATGAACTCTATGTATCAACACTGATGAAGCCAACTGTTTCCTCACTTAACGCATCAAATATTTTTCCGATAAATTCAGCGAAGAAGATACTACGTCTTACTTTAACGGATGATGCTCTTAAAGATTCTATCCACGAACTTGAGGGTGCAGAGCTTGCCTTTCAAGGAAGGCAATTTGAAGAAACCATAGATGAAAGAATCGAACTATATCAGAAGATGATGCTTGATGATAAAAAGATTGACAGGTTCAGGTTCGGAGCAGTAGAGATGTACGGTGACAAAACCTACCATAATATACTCAGAGACCCTAGGGTGACATTGAATATGTTCTGGACTCAAGAGGAAACACCGCAAGCACAGAGCTATCAAATAAACTGCATAGCTGAGATTGTACCGCCTGGAGATCCGTTCTTCAAATACATGAGACTGATGCGTCGACTATTCAGTAAGACATTGATTGACCTCAGAGGCACTTCTGACTATGTCTGCGCGTACAAATTTTGGGTTTGCGAAAACAAGGACAAATCACTCGGAGAGAAGACGGGTTTCACACCCAGCTAATAGTTTGTCACTCGCAGTAGTTTCGCAGGAAGCTCATCAATAGAGTCAATATCCAATACAACACCATGTCCTTTCTTTGCTAATGCTCTAGCAGCCTGAGGATTGTGCTCATGTGTTGGGACTAGTACAATCAATTTGATATCAAGAGGTTTCATCTGCTCAACTAAATCTTCACACACTTTTTGGTCACTGAGATACATGTCTGTGGAAAAAATGAATATCTTCTCCTTGGCTTTCGTATCTTCAAAATTGCGAAGAGCCAGCTTGATTGATTCCGCCCCACCAGTGCCTCCTCCTGCACGGGCTTCTAGCAAGTCTGAAGCAACCTTCTCAACTGCAACAGTTTTCTCCGCCATTTCTTTGACAACATGCGTAACACTGTCAAATAGAACCACGCCAAAATCATCCTTCTTAATCCCATAGAGACCTGCCATTACTGAGATTGCAAGCATCCCCAATTTCTTTGGCGAGTCCATTGAACCGCTCTTGTCTAATGCCCAATAGAACGCCCTATGACCCATGTAAGTTTCCGTCACAAGGAATTCAGAGGTTTCAACGACTTTGAAATCAGTTCGACCTTGAGAAAGAAGCGAGTCAACAGTTTCTTCAAGATTAATCAAATCGAAATCATCACCAATTCGAAATGGTCGAACAGTTGTTGATTCTTGTATACCTCCTAACATAGAGGAACCCATTGTCTGCCGTGCGTACCTCATACCTAAATCAATGAGGAGTCGCTTAGAAATCTCAAGCAAACGTTTCTTCAGATCGTCAGGAAGTTGGTCACGGTAAGTATACCAAATTTTGATGATATTTGTTGCAGGAATCCCTAACAGTCCTCCAAATGCCATATCGGCTCTGTCTTTATCAACGGGTTTACTGGATTGTCCTTGAGAACCACCATAACTGCGACCATAACCCGGTCTCATTCCATGTCCTGCCGTACCAAGGGCTGCATGTAAGTCCTCATGAGCGACAGCGCCTAGAGCACTCTGATTTTCTTTTTCAGCTGCCAAGTCGCCCAACTGACGTAATTGTTGTTGCGATAGATTAGCAGCAGACATTAAATTGTGAAGTCTATCGAAATCACTCACTCCAGCCTGTATCAATTTCTTAATGACTTCAAAGGACGGATTGATGAGCTCAAGGATTTCTTCTTCAGTCATTCCAAGACGTTCTCCGGCTTTCCTGATAGTTTTCTCAGAAGGTACCTGACCCATTCGTGATACATGCTTGACTGTCTGTCTAAGGTGTCCCTTCGTCGGGGACTTGTCCACAGCACCATCAGCCAATTTCTGCATGGCCTTGTCCCATTCTTTCTTTGTCTGTTGATTTGGAAGATTCTGTTCATGTGGCTGGTTCTGAGCTAGCGAAGACCTCAAGAAATCGGATGGCGAAGATCTTGAATCTGCGCTCTCAAGTAAACTTTGAGTTTCTTTTTCTACGAGACTCTCCCAGTTCTTATTCTGACGGGCATTCTCTGCAAGCTGACGCATGTCTACATTCTCACTAGCTCCAGCCTCGTATTGTTCATCGTACTGTTCAAGCAGGTCATCCATGATGTCCGTTCCAGTAGCTTCCTTGATCTTCTTAGCAAATTCTGCAGCGTCACTAAGTGAGAATTTCTGCGGCGCATCTTTGATGTGTTTGTCAATGTTGTCAGGGACTCGCCCTAATTCGGCA
The DNA here is from genome assembly GCA_030612005.1 of Candidatus Thorarchaeota archaeon. GTDB lineage: Archaea > Asgardarchaeota > Thorarchaeia > Thorarchaeales > Thorarchaeaceae > SMTZ1-45. Next base: position 18,273 of record JAUWOU010000006.1, read on the forward strand.
GCGTAATCAGCAGCTTCGCTGAGATCATCAAGATCCTCCTGCAGTTTCTTATCCATTGCTTTCTGCTGGCTGGGAGTTAAGGTTCCCATTTCTTCCATATGGCGTAATGCACGTGCTGCAGTTGATGTGTCGCGTTCTGATAATTTAGAAAATTCCTGTTTAACATCCTTATCACCCCTAAGGGATTTTGCAGCAATTTGTTCTGCAGCATTGGGAGATTCACACACTTGGTCAAGACAATCAAGTACCTGAGAGTTCTGCATATCTTTAGAACTCATATCTCCGAATTTTCCCATTAATTCTGAGCTCGCAGTATCTTTCAGCTCATCATTGCTGGTTATTCCTCTTAGAACGATTTCACCATCAGTAAGATAGTCCTTTGAGGCATTGTAGAGGGATTTGTCCTTCTGCTTTCTGAGTTCTAGAAGATACTCGTATCCAGCTTCAACTTTGTCTTTCTTGATGACCTTTGCAAGCTCCTGCTCACGTTTGATCTGTTCCATAACCTTCGCAAGTGCATCAGTTTTTACAACTGTAGCTTTTGCTACAACTGCTTGCTCCTCCGGTTTCTTCTTGTTCTTCTCACGCCCAAGTAAGATGTCCTCTGCAATCTCCCTAGCAATCTTCTGATCTGGTGGGTAGGTAGTAAACACTGCAGCATCGAGAAAATCCTCTAGTGTTAATTTGCCGTTTCTAAAATATCTCGCGGATAGTAACATTGGAATGCTTTGGGTCTGTCTTACACTTGGTTTCTTAGAAACGTCTTTTCTATTACGCATTCTCTTTGTAAACTCATGTGCGAATGGAGGAGCATTACTAGGAAGAGGGGCAATCTTGGGCTGAGTTGCCATCGTGATTAACTCCCAAGGCTTCTCCGGACAAGTGCATTTACTGCAGGTTCTGTGTCAATTCCCGGTCGGAATCTTAGCGCTCCAACAAGAACATAGGTCGAAGCTTCCGATAGGGTTGCGTGAGTCACATTCTTCTCTTTCTTCCTCTTCGTCATTTCAGCGGAAAGTCTCGCAATAGAGATTCCCGCACGAATGCTGGCTGGGATTTCGATGTCAGTACTGAGTCTGGTGGCGGACACAAGACTGTAGATCTTCTCAAGTGTCGCATCTGAAATATTGTACTCAGGACTGTTCATCTTGATGATTTCCAGTTCCGTCTGTTTGCGTGGATATCCTAAACGAATCCAAACCCGGATACGGTCTCGTAGAGCCTCACTCAATCGGTGCGCGCCACTCATTTCCTCGGGATTCATCGTAAGAACAGGAAAGAAGCCTTCCTCTGCCTTGATACGACCCAATCTCTGTACACTTATAGATCGTTCTTCAAATGGATCAAGGAGAGAATTCTGAACATACTCGCTAAGTCGGTTGCCTTCATTCAAACCAAAGACACCGCCGTTGACCATTGACTTGAGAAGGGGTCCTGGCTCAAACGCTTCAAGACCAAAACCTTTCTTCAGTACAATACTAGGATTGAATGCCCCAGTCAGATGTGAAGGTCTCACGCCTTCATCACCCGTTACCCAGTATAGGTCTCGACCGGTCTTCTCTGCGTAAGCTCGTAAGAGTAACGTCTTACCCGTACCTGGCGGGCCAATAATTCCGGGAATCAAATTCGCGTTCTCACAATCTGCTAATATGTCAAAAGCATCAGAGTATTGTTCTTTGAGAACGATTTTGATTTTTTCTTTCTTAGCTGCTGCTAAGCGTTCCTCGAAGTTCTTTTTGAATTCTACCAATTCTTTCTGCATAACAATGCCCCCATTGCTAGTAAGTGGGAGTACAGTTCTAGGGTATATAATCTTCCCTCATATTTATTGAGTATTACATAAGGATTACTTTGCTTCGGATTCATCATATCTTGCCAAGTTCTTCGTAGGCAAAGAGCGCCGGTGAGCCTCCTGTGTGCCAGAAGATAGTGTGTGCATCAGATTTGATGTCACCATTCAATGCCAATCGCATGAGAGCTAGACCTGCCTTCCCTGTGTACACTGGGTCGAGAAAGATACCATCCATCTTAGCGAAGGTATCGATTGCGGTTCTCACTCCCTCAGTCATGATTCCATAACCGGGTTCTAGGAATGTGTCATCAATATGGATGTTTGGTGTGAAGTCATCGACTTCAGGATATTTGTCAATGATGCGTGAGATCTGGTTCTTCACCTTTAACGTTGCTTCTTCAGCGTCATGGAGAACGCTGACTCCAATAATATCTACATCAAGGTCTAGCATTTGAGCTCCAACAATGAGACCTGCAAGTGTCCCTGCAGTACCAGTAGCTACAATGATCTTCTCAGGGGTAAAGCCTTCGTTTTGAGTTTGGAAATATAGCTCTTCCATTGCCACAGCATAGGATATCACTCCAACTGGCATCGTTGCTCCAGCAGGTACTGCGTATGGATTTAGACCAAAGTCCTTCAGGGTCTCAAGTACCTCATCAAGACGTGAATGCATAGTTAGGAGATGGTCATCCGGAAAGAATTTGATCTCAGCTCCAAGCATGCTGCTAAGGAGTAAATTCCCAGTATAGGTCTCTGGCTCCTCTCCAGCTAACAGGAGAATACATCTAAAACCTGCCTTGGCACAAGCAACTGCTGTTTGTCTGCAGTGATTACTCTGAAGGCCTCCAACGGTCACAATTGTATCTGCTTTAATTGCACGAGCATCGCCCAATACAAACTCCATCTTCCGAGTCTTGTTCCCACCGAAAGAATGACCTGTGAGATCATCTCTTTTTATCCAGAGTTCATCAAGTCCAATGGAATCTCCAAGGTGTTTCAATCTATGAAGTGGAGTAGGGAGAAAAGCTAGGCTTTCTTGAGGAATATTATCAAACATCAATGACTCGCTCCTGTAAGCCAAGCAATCAGCAGCATCATGAGTGCAGTTAAAACCCCAGCAAGGAGAGTCTTTGCTCCATATGACCACATATTCTTCTTTGATATAGTTCCAAGGAAGAGACCTAACAAGAATAGAAGCAACATACATATCCCAATTCCAATATAGAATGCAGTTTGATAGTGGAGAATCCCCATGGGTACAAGAAATAGCGGCATGATTACGAGGAAGCCAGCAATAGCAGGAGAAGCTCCATCCACAATTGCTACCACTATAGAGGTTGTTCTGCTTGCTTGGGCATACATAGAGTGACTCATATCGGTCAACATGGCACGCCCCATCTCGTCAACCTCACGGTCTCTCTCAGCACTTTCAGCAAGATACGAACCGCTAAAGCCAGATATTGCCATTGCGATACTAGTTCCCGCTGCAGCTAGAAAGATTGCATTGAATCCAGCGGTTGGGTCTAATGGATTGATTGTAAAGAGACCACCTAGAATGAGCCCTAACATCGTCAGTGCCCCGTCAAAAGCATTCATCGCGAGGTAGCGTCTTGCAATCTCTACACCTTGTGTGAGTTCAAGCGCACGCATTACTCGCTCGATACGCCCGCCTTCGAAAGCGGGTAATAATATGTTATCATCTTCAGATTCGGTCACAGAGGTTTCTCCGTGTAAGGATGTTTCGTCATTTCTGGTGTCTAGTTATAAATTAGATGGACTGAAAGTGCGTTTCATACAGTTGCATAGAAGAAGTTACGAGAATATACTTAACATTCCAAACCCAAGTACCATCGAAAGTAAGATGACTAGTAGGATTCCCCCACAACAAAAGTATACGCAACATTTACAGGAACGTGAACAGCAACCCTCACTCGCTGGTGGTGGAGGAGGCTGAGTTGATCCATAATCTCCTGGCATTGGAATTTCAGTCATTCTAATCACCATTATTGAACTGATGTTATGTTTTCCAAACTCTCGTTCTAGCATAAGAGCATTGTTGGCGTCTACTCCAGACGATAGAGAAACAATCTGTCCGAGTTAAAAGGCACATACATTTTAAGTGCTCAAACGAACTTCATGATATTCGCATGTAACTTCATTAGCACATAGTTCTGAGGAGAACCATATTGCCAGAGGAAAATAAAGTCTATACAATCTTTGACAGACCATTTGGATTAAGATTCATTGGTTTGTTAGAGATGTCTTTCGGCGCTGTTGGTCTACTATCTACTGTAGGATTACTTGCAGCTCTCTTAACTGGAAATCCAGAGATGTTAGATGGATTGGGATATATCTACGCCCTGCTAATCTTTGTAGGTGTTGTGATACCCAATCTAATTATTGGAAACTACGTGGATGATCTACGCAAGAATGCGGTCATTGCTCAGATTATCTATAGTATCATAGCTATGGGTCTTTCTGGATTCTTTCTTGCAGTTAGGGGAATTGGATACTTCTGGACTGTACCCTTGTTTGAAATTGAACTGGTTTTAGCAATAGGGAATCTTGCAGCTATGATATTTGCTGCTCAAGTGTTCATCATTATGTATCTCGTTTTTAATTGGGATAAAGCAGTACCCCCCAAAGGAGCGAAAGTTGTTCGAGATCGAGGCAAAGCTAGACAAATGAAGAGGGGGTTGGTTCTTAGTCCACTAGCTCCAACATTGATTGGATCAGATGGCACGACTGAACTTACGGATGAAGACTCGAAACGGATTTTAGATGTTCGAAAAGTCGTTACCGTTGAAGGAATGGCAATCCTTTGCTCTAACTGTAATGGAGCTACACCACTGACAAAAGTCCAAGATAACAGACTGCAATGTGATTATTGTGGCGTGACTCTAGGAATCAGTAATGTCTTCGTACCCTGTGAAAATCACGCGGAATTCTTAGCAGCTACAACATGTGCAGTTTGTGGAAATCATTTCTGCAGGAAGTGTCTTACTGCTCAAGAGCCACCGATTGATGAACGATGGAAAGGTTCTACAATCTTTGTGTGTAGAACTTGTTTTGAAGGTAGGTATAGACCTGCGGTAACAACTACATCTTTTGTTATTCCAATCGACGAGCTATTTTCAACCGCTGGAGCCAGATTCTCATCAGTCAGTAGAATTTACCGACGCTTTTTAGGAGCCTATGGAGGTGCAATGAAACATCTATGGAGGCTACCTCTCCAACTTCTTTCCAGTTTAGGAAAGGGTCGTGGGAGTAGCGATAATTGCACTGGAGCTCTGATAATGATGATTATCATAATCATTGCAATTCCACTCATAGCAGGGTTACTATTGCTCGTCGGTGCGATTATTATCATTCCTTTTCTCTTCTATGCGGGGCTAGTGGTAGTTACAATCGAAGCTATCAAGGTGATAAGTAGAACAGACTTCCAATCAATAGATTCAGTTAGAATTCAAAGTGTCATCAAGAAGAAGACTCCAAAAGTCAAAGAGTCCACTCTAAGATCCGATACAAGATCATGGGAACAAGATTTCAAATCAAAATCACTTGCAGTACAGAGAAAGCGTGAAATAGAACGCAGGGAACGTATGAGCAGAAGGAATCAAGATCATTCGTTTGTGGGAGGTGCGGGATATTGAGTTCCTTACAAAGAATGATAATGTGCCCAGTTTGTGGTGGTTCAGTTATCATAGAACACTCTGATCAGGTCAATCTTTGTACCTATTGCGCAAGTCCAATCTTAGGTCCAAATCAAAATAGAAACTGCACAAATCATCCAGATACTCTTGCTACTGAAGTTTGTCATGTTTGCAAAGACCTGATTTGTGATGATTGTACAGAAAAACGCGTAGGAGATTATGGTGGAAAACTCCTTACAATTGTGAATTGCTCAAAGGAAAGCTGTATTGCGGCAAGTGACTGGGCAAGACCATTGAATGTAGAATACCAACGCTTGGCCAATATGGATTGGGCAGATAAATCTGATAATTTTATTCTCAGGATTACAGGAGTTGGTGCCGTTGTGATGATGATATTCGAGCTCTACTTCATCATTGGAATGCTAAATCTTCAGTACTTCACTCCATTTGGTAGTCTCCTCCCTACAGGAGGTTTATTCCCAGGAATTCTAGTTATCATACTAATGGTCATTGGTAATATTCTTGCTGCAGTCTTGTTACAAACATCACTACAAGTATATGTTCACGAGAGACAGCTTACTTCAGGAGCTTTCCTCATAGTCGCTTTAATTCTTGAAGCGGCATATCTCATCTGGAGAGGACTTTACTTCAATCTCGTACAGGTTCCAGATCCACTCTTCCTAACTATTTTACTAGCAGCATTTCTCTTTGGAACTATGTTAGTATTCATAGGTTCTCTCGGCGCTATCTATATCGGGAATAAGAAGCGCATTCAGATGAATAGAGCTATGGACCAACTCAATCTTTCAACTAAGAGCGCACTCAAGGAATTATGAGGAGAGATTTCAGGTATCATTCAGGTACATCGAATAGATCAATGAGCCTGAATCTTTCCACGTCAACTAATCCCAAGTCTGTTATCTTGAGTTTAGGAATTACTGGTAAGGATAAGAAAGCCATAGCCATGAATGGTTCCTCCAAGGTAGTTCCCAGCTTGTGTGCCGCCTCTTTGAGATCCTTCAGTTTCTCACAGACATGTTCAATTGGTTGGTCACTCATAAGACCTGCAATTGGTAATGGTAGAGATTCTAAGACCTCGCCATCTTTCACAATTGCTATACCTCCATGCATTCTAACAATTTGGACCGCTGCGGCTATCAGATCTTGATCATTAGTTGAAACGGTTACTATGTTGTGACTATCATGAGAAACTGAGGAAACCATAGCTCCTTCTTTAATTCCCATTCCTTTCACAAATCCAACTGAAGATGGGGGAGATGCATTATGCCTCTCGATAATAGCAACCTTTGTTATGTCATTTTCAATATCTGGTACGACCAGACCATCAACAACCTTTGGTTCTTCTATTAGACGATCAGTTACAATTTGGTCTTTAATCATTCCAATCACATTCATGTGAGAACCTCTAGCTTTAACTTGGAAATCATCTGGTTCAAGATATTGGATATTAATAGAACGTCGTAGTCGAGGTTGCTCTTGCACCCCGAATTCTTGAACCATCTTCCCGTTCTTTGCAACAAGCGTTCCCTGCTTGTAGACTTGTTCTACATTGACCTTCTTCAAATTATCAAGTACAACAAGGTCAGCATGGTACCCAGGTGCAACAGCTCCAATGTAACGAAGACCATAATGTCGTGCCGTTGACAGTGTCGCTACTTTGATAGCTATTACAGGATCAATACCCATCGCAATCGCATCACGAACCATACTATCAATGTGACCCTTAGTAACGAGATCTAGCGAGTTTCTATCATCAGTAACAAAACTGCAACACATTGATGTCATTTCATTAATGAGGGGACCAACTGCTTTGAGATTCTTAGCTGTCGAGCCATCACGGATATGAATGTGCATTCCCCTTGCCAATTTATTTTGAGCTTCTTCGAGAGTTGTACATTCATGCTCGGATGTGATACGGGCAGCAGCATAGGCATTCAAATCAAGGTCATCTAGACCAGGAGCGTGACCATCAATCCTTTTACCCATTCTAAGGGCAACTGCAATTTTTTCTAGAACTGCCGGGTCTCGATAGATGACTCCGGGATAATTCATTACTTCTGCTAGGCCTAAAACGTAGTGCTCGGTCATGAGCGGTTTGATGTCAAGGAAGTCCAGAGCTACTCCATTGGTTTCTAGGTCTGTTGATGGTACACAAGAGGGTAGCATCATATAGAACTCTAATGGGCCTCCCCTCATGCTCTTGCTCATATACAGGATTCCCTCCATGCCAAGAACATTTGCTATCTCGTGGGGGTCAGCAATAACAGCACCTGTTCCATGAGGAACAACAGCGCGTGCATATTGGATTGGCATCACCATAGAAGACTCAACGTGAACATGACCATCAATGAATGATGGGGCTACGTATTTTCCCTTTAGGTCTGTGACGTTCTTTCCTTCATACTTACCTATGCCTGCAATGTAAGGACCATGAATTGCAATGTCTCCCGCGACTACATCACCCGTGAATACATTCACAACATTAGCATTCTTTAACACTAGATCAGCGCGTGTTCTTCCAGAAGCTACATCTATCATTTGACCCAAGGGATACTCGTCTGAACGTGCAAGAAACATCTCTACTCACTTCATTTTGTGTAGTTATTTACAAACAAAAGGGTTTCTCAATATACTCATTTGAACCTGAAAAAGAGGTTAGTGAGTAAGTTAGTATAAGTGAATTAAAAAGAAAGAGAAACTGACCCAGAAAAACTGGGCCAGTTCTAGTTTTATTTCTTGAACTTCTTCAGATAGACAACCACTACTACAGCTATAATGATACCGCCCACAGCTATGTATGGCGCAGTGGCTGCAAGTCCTGCGAACATATCAGAAGTTGGTACCAACTCAGGTAGATCTTCAATTAGGTTTGTAACAAAGGGGTCAACCCGTATTGTAAGGTTACCTTCTGTTCCGAGAGACCTCATTACATCAAAGATGAAAACAGGGTTCTCAGTTAACGCTCCAAATTCGAAGATAAGTTCAGTTCCAAGTGTACCAGCCATGTTGTCATCCAGGTCATTCCAAGGAGTATAATGAATCCTACCACCGATGTTGTGCAAAAGGTCAGCACTGAAAAGAAACACATCTTCAGAGATGATTGATACATTATACCAGACACCCATTGTCAGGTTCATTTCCAAATAGTATGATTCACTAGCTTCACCTGGGAGGTCCAAATCAAACACATGTGTTGCACCGTTCCCTACATTCAGAGTATGCATATCTACATAGTAATCCTCTGTGATTACATCCCAGTCTAATGAGTAGGATACATTGTAGAGAGCATAATTCTCAGTTAAGCTACCTTCGGTATTGTTTGCTACATAGATAGGACTTACCGCAATCAATGTGTACTCATCAGAAGTCAGAGTGTAGATTGGAAGATTGAGGAAATTATCCCAAGATGAATGTTCCATCAAGCTACTACCGTCCCACCAGTTGGATAGTGGATAGCTAGCTGCCGCCAACGATCTACCTGTACGGTCGAATAGTTGGACATCAGTTGTTGCAGTGACATTATCTTCATTTAACAAAGTTATTGTCATATTGAAGAAATCTAGAGCATCAGTTGGAACTCTGAAACCACCCACACGTGTCATGGATGTCGTAAGATCTTCAGTGATTGGTCCAATATTGAATTCAAACTCACCCAGATAATCACCATCCATTGTGGTAAATAGAACATATTCTCCTGCGGGTATGTAGATAAAGGGAGAATCGGGATAGTATGTATCGTAACCGATAGTGAATTGTCGCATCATCATGTCTTCAGTAACGGTATAGATATACCAATCACATGAACCAGAGTAGAATGTTGAATTCACTTTCATGAATGAGTCCTCTTCAATAGTAAGAAGGTATCCCTTCTTTGCTTGATCTTCATTCAGGTTTTGAAGTAGGAATTCCTCATTGAGAGGGAGTTCATCATCTTCAACAACTGAGTTGTATAACGCATATTGGACATTGTCCCCACCCATAACTGTCAGGTAGTATGTTTCACCCTGTATTGACTTGTAGAAGTAATTATCAGATAACGGAAATGGAAAATCATATTGCATTCGCATTTTGCCACTGTCATCCAAAAAGGCATCAGATGAGAGTGAAAGCATTATCATATGCGGGGATGCAAGAGGCATTATCTCGGGATAATTAAATGAATATGAAATCATAGCGAGTTCAGTTGGTGAATTATACTTGTAAGTCCGAACAGTCGGTGCTTTTTCTGTATGTACAATTGAACCGTCAACTACTGTTAGCTCACTTCCTGGAAGTGTGTCTTGCACAACATTACCAATAGGTATAGTCTCAGGAGTCACAGCTTGTGGATGTATATCAAACATAACAAGACCGGAATGATCGAATCCAGCGCCAATCCATATGTAGTGGGTTCCGACTCCAGGTTTGAATGGAGTTACGGTAATATCACCATCCATTCCGACACCATAGGTAATCACGGTATCCTCAGAGTCAAGGATTACAAATTCCCACTCAATATCATCTTGAAGAGAATTTATTGTCAGATGGATAAACTCAGCACCAGCTGTTGCAAGTGTCCCTATGTACATTAATTCAGATTCAATAGCGATGGTTGTAGTCTGTCCCATATTAAGAGCAAAAGAGCGTCGATTTGTGGTTGAGTTGGTTTCACCATCAAGATCCCAGAATGTTGGAAGAAGTGTATCTTCTCCCCAGACACCGTCAGACGTTAATGCGTCATGACTGTGCCAAAAAACTGGAACTAGACCTGGACTTGAGAAAGTACCCGTACTTCGAGTCCATCCACTATTACCATTTCTATATCTCTCATAATCAATATCTTCTTCTAGATTAAGATAATTACTGGTAATCATATCAAATACTGTTGGTTCTGCATACAAGTATGTATGCCCGTTTTCATCAGCTTCGAACACTCGTTCGAAAGTTTCATCAGTCATTGTGATCTGTGCGGCTGAAGCTGGCGTGACTAGTAAACTGAAAGTCATCGCTGCAACCACAAAGAAACCTAGTAGTGTTTTTTTATCAATGCGCGACATTGCACATCCTCACCTAGTTTCGGTATCAAACTTGAAAGAATATGAATGATGTGGAAATATAGAAAGTGAAAAAGAAGCTGACCCAGAAAACTGGGCCAGTTCTAACTGTAATTTTATTTCTTGAACTTCTTGACGTATACAATTACGACAACAACAATTACGACAACACCGATTCCAATAGGAACTGCAAGACCACCGAGCATTCCGAAAACATCAAGTCCAGCGGGTGCAAGTGGTGGAAATGTCTCAAATTCGTAGGTATCCATCGGTGTGATCTCAATCCAGAGATGTCCCTCAACAGAAAGAGCTCTACTCACAGTAAATTTGAGATAGATCTGTTCTGATATTGCTCCAAACTGAATTGACAAGTCAGGAATACTACCTTGAAGAGCATCGCTGAGGTCGGCCCAATTTGTGTAATGAGTACACTCATTGTAAGGAGCATATGATATTACGCTATTGAGATTATTTACATCACCAGTGCCAATTGTTACATTATACCAAGTACCTGGAGTAACATTCAATTTCAGTGAATAATCCTCGATTCCATCACCAGGAATGGCCAATGTGAAATTATGATCTGCTGAGGAGCTGCTGACATCCAGAAATGCGGTTCCCTCAAAGTCATCATGTGTCACATCTTCCCAATCAATTGTGATGTTTACAGGGAAGTTTTCAAAATAATCACCTACTCCTCCGGTATTGTTATACGGATAGGTTGAGAATAGGATTATTGCATAATCTTCGCTGTAGATTCTAGTAACTATGGTAAACTCTTCAGTACTCGGTTGAGATGAATGTGGTATTTTACCCGAACCGTTTAACCAAGTTCCAAGTGTAAAGGTATCAGTCCATCTATTGTAGTTGAATTGATCCTTGACGTTGACGTCCATTGGAACTGATACGTTGTAGAGATTGTCCAGAGTAACAGTGAAATTATACTGACGACCTGGGTCTGTCGGTACAATAAATCCACCAACGTTCACAAAACCAGCAGAGGTATCAGTAGTCAAAGATGCTATAGTGAATTCTAACCACTCAGATACATACCCATCCACAGTGACTTCAAAGATGTAGTCGCCTGCAGGAAGATAGTAGTGCGGAACTAAATGCAAAGCAGTTCCATCAGTCATTCCTAGATAGTAACGGTAACCATCATCATATGTTGCCCAAGCAGTAATACTGAAATCTACAGGGGATGTATTATTGACTTTTATCACCGAGTCTTCAGTCACAGTCAAGGTGTAAACTTTTGTTTCATCATGACCAAATAAATTATCCACCTTAAACTCTTGATTCACGATGAGTGGGGTTGCTACATCAGCCTCATGATAGAGCGAATAGTCGATATTATCTCCACCTTTCACTGTGATGTAATGGACTTCACCACCCAAATTATACTCACCGTAACTTGGAAATGAAGTGGTGTCAGCATATCGATACCCTTCAGATAACCCATACAGAAGAATATCACTTGTGAAAGTGATTACTGGTTCTTGGGTCCAACCAAATAGTGGAATTGGATAGTTGAATGCATATATTATCCTAGATACATCAGTTCCAGGATCTACTTTGTAGGTTCGAATTGTTGGTACTAGCTCATCATGAACCCAGCTTTCTGTTCCTTCTAAAGAAAGAATTTCACCAGTTGGAAGTGTATCAGTGAGAATCTCACCAGGCGCAATCAACCTTGGTGCAATTGCTTCGGGGAAGAAATCAAAGAGTGCCATTTCTCCATTAATACCATTGGCTTGTAGAATAATGGTGTAAGTTCCTACTGTTGATGGAAGGAATGGAAGAATCACAATATCTCCACCACTTCCAGATTTGGATCCCATTCGATGTCCATCAGGATCTAGGACTGTGAATACCCATGTGAATCCGTCTTGCAGACAAGCAACTGTAAGATGCACAAATTCCTGTCCACTTATGGCAAGTGACCCGTAGTAAAGATAATCGGTATCCATCGCAACTGAAGTGTGCTGTCCAAAACCAAGCGAGAAAGATCTTCTCTCGAGTGTTGTATTAACGACTGCTCCAGACCCATCACTTCCAACAAAATCATAGAAAACAGGAAGTAAAGATGGATTTCCAAGATTTCCACTACCAAAAGTGTCATACTGTCGCCACTCAAATAGTGTACTCGTATCTTCAGAATAAGCTGAGCCCCAGGATGACCATCCATTGGCTGTATACGAGTATGTTGTAAGGTCAATATCCTCATTAACATACATCATCGATGAGGATGGTAGCCACAGTGGATCATCTGATGGAACATAGATGTAAGTATGATTATTATCTCCAGGAGCAAACGCGTAGTTGAAGGATTCTTCAACCATGTTTACCTGAAGTGCTGCTACTGGGGTTACAATAGAACCCAGTATAAACGTGCTAGCGATAACTAGCCCTATTATCATTTTAATATTGACGTGCTTCAATGCACACCTCTCCTCTGTCACATTCGTAAAATGAATGGTTATGAATTCTTCGTGGTTATACAGCAATACATATTATTAACATATATCACAATGTTAATAAACTATTATTAACAATGGTTAAGATGAATTACCATGAATGAAAGTATAGATAAATTCGAATGCAAACTCTGTGGTCATCGATTCGACTCTAAGATAGAGATGAAAAAGCATGCCATGGATAAGCACCCAGGAATGACACCCAAGTAGTCACCTGAAAATCCCCGATCTATTAAGGTCGGGGACTCCTAATTTTCTTCTTATGCTGATTATAGAATACTTTTATCTCAGTGATGCCCACCCAGATACCAAGGCCTTCTTAGCCTATTTCAAGACAAGGAGCTCTTGAGAATGAAAATTCGTACTGACTCTAAGAGTATTGCATTACTGGCTGTTTTCACATCACTAGTCATAGCCCTTGAAATCTTTCCAATCCCAGGACTTACAGATTTCTATACACCCGTTCCTAGTTTCACCATTGATTGGACTGGCATCCCAATTATGATTGTATTCCTTGGCCTTGGAACTGTTTTCTCATTCTTCACTATAGCTGTAATGTGGATCTTCATAGGATATCGTAATTTCCAGGGAGCCGCATTCAAGGGTCTTGCAGAAACATTTACTCTTCTAGGGTTAATTGTAGCCAAACTTGTTTTGAGAAATAGGAACCTTGATTGGAAGAAATCTGCAGTAGTATATTTGACGTTTGCCTGCCTATTTCGTGGTGTAGGTATGCTCTTTGGAAATGTGGTTCTCTTCAATCTATTTTGGGGAATGCCTTATGATGCTGCATTCGCTTTGTCGACCATTTATGTTCCTTGGAACATAATTCAAGCAGCAATCAATGTAGTAGGTGGATTATTCCTCTTTCAGTTAATTCCCGAGAGTTTACGCACACAAGCCGGATTAGGTGTCAATGGATCGGATGTAACAACCAAGTACGAAGAGATATCAGAAGATGAACTCAAAACAGAAACCGAATAGTCCGATGAAAATAGATACAGTCGAGGTCATACCAATCTGTGGGTTTCCAATCGTAAAGAGGAATGACAATATCTGCGAACTACTTGGGTCTACAATGAGAGATAGTGGTTTAGACTTTGCTCAAGGAGATATTCTAGTTGTATCGCACACTATTGTTTCAGTTGTAGAAGGAAGTGTGTACCTCTTATCGGAAATCATACCATCGATGAAAGCACAGCAAGTTGCATCAAAAGGAAATTTCTCAGAACATAGAGTAGAGGTTGCATTAAGAGAAGCAACTGAGATTATACGAGAAGAACCCGTACTTGTCACTAGAACAAAGCAAGGTATCATTACTGATTTTTCTGGAGTGGATGAGAGTAATGCACCAGCAGGTACACTCGTCGCACTTCCAACAGATCCAGATGCTTCAGCAACCAGAATCCACGAGAACATCTCTCAATCAGCTGGCTTTAAGATTCCAGTAATTATAACTGATACACAAGGCAGACCTTGGCGAAAAGGAGCTGTTAATCTCGGGATAGGTGTGGCAGGTATGTCCCCTTTCATCAATAACAAGGGTAGGTTGGATATACACGGAAATCCACTTCGTTCTTCCCTAGTTTGTATTGCAGATGAGATAGCAGCTAGTACAGAGCTTGTTATGGGACAAGCTGATGAAAAAGTGCCAATAGCAATTGTTAGAGGTGTAAATATCGAAACACGAACAGGCACTGCCAATGAGATTCTCCGAACTGAATCAGAGAACCTCTTTCTCTAGACTACTCAAAGTGAGGTTTCAAAGAATTCAGCTAATCTCGTGAGAAGAATTTTCACATTCTTTTCACGCAAGACTCCATGGCCTTCGTCATCAAACACAAGTTTTTCATACTTGATTTTATGCTCTTCTAACTTCTTTTCAACTGCTGCAACGTTAGCCTTCGTCACATTGGGGTCTCTAAGACCTTGTACAATGAGTAGATTTCCTTTGATATTTTGGACGTAGTTAATTGGAGATCTATCATGGTATATTTCTGGTACATCAGTTGGAGACCCGCCTAACATCTCTTCAGAGTAAGGTCTGAGGTCAGGTCGTGTTGTTTCATAGTCTACAACAAGATCGGTCATACCACAGATTGGAGCAGCTGCTGCCACTATCTCCATTGGGAAATGGACTATAGCATTCCAGCTCACGTAACCACCATAGCTAGTTCCATAAATCCCAACACTTCCAGGAGTGGATATCTCCTTCTCTATCAATGATTGAATGCCAGTTCGAACATCCTCACTATCGTTCCCGCCCCATCCATCTTTCTTGATTAGTTCTTTGAAGTTAATCCCATAACCTGTGGATCCGCGATAGTTTGGATCAAGGACGTTGAATCCAAGAGAACAGAAATATTGTATATCAATATTCAGGATTTCTCGAGAATGATATGTAGGTCCACCGTGAATGTGAACAATTGTCTTACCGTTAGATTTTGAAGGTTGGTAGAGCCATCCGTGTATCATTGTATTGTCGATAGAAATCCATCTGAAGTCCTGAGCAGTAGTTAATTCAGCTTCAGAGATACCGCTTCCTCTGAGCATATCGGTGAGATACTCAAACTGCTTAGTATCTGGTTTGAAGGGATTGAATTTCACCAGATTCATAGGACTTGTCGAACTGTAATATACTCCAAGCCATTCTGTCTGACTAATTGAAGATATAGGCAGAAGATTACCACCGAGTGGAGTGGCATTTGTAATTGTTTCATGCTCGAGGTCATAGATGTACGATTTACTCCGACCTTCACGCTCTTGTACCATCACGATATGCTTACTATGTTTCGGAATATGAATACGATCATAAGGTTCTCCTTCTTGTGGAACAGCCAACCAATCGGTCTTCTCATTCAATGGATTGTAGAGACCAATTGCATACGAGTCATGACGTTCTCCGTCAATAGTGTCAGTAGCAAATGCGACACGTCCATCATAGGTCCAGTCTGCTGAAACTTTAGCTTTGGGTCCAAAGTTCAGAATTTCCCTATCCTCATTTCCATCACTTGATGCAATCCAGCATTGTTCTCCTGATGGGTCCTCGTCAGATCGAGTGTATAGAACATACTTACCCTTAGGATCTATTGATATTCTGGTGAAGGAAGGCTTGTCAGGTCGTGCAACTACAGTTTTACTTCCAGATTCTAAGTCCTGAACAACCACACGAAAAGTTTCGGTTTCTTTCTTTCTATCATAATCATAATTTACCGCATATGCAATAAAGTCCCCTTGTGGACTAAATAGACCGCCCTGCATAAAGTGATCTGGTTCCTTTGGAGTTAACGGTAGCATTTCAAAAGGAGTATCGATAAAAACTCTATACAGAGTCATCCGTTCATTTCTCGCAATATCTTCTGCTACAAGGATGGACTTTGAATCTGGAGCCCAATCAGTTAGAATTGTCGCTTCGGGGGTCCTGGTGAGTGGAACCATTTCAGTATCTCTTTGAAGACTCCCAAGGAAGACATCGTAGTTCTCTTGAATTCTGTTAACCGTCAATGCAAAATGTTGCTTTTCACGAGAGAGAAGCACTCTACTCATTTCAGGTATTGTCATCAGGGACTCAAGATCTAACTTCTTTGCAGCATGCATGGATTTTACATGTACAAACTTGATTTTACATCTTTTGAATGTCCGCTCCATCTAGAATAATAGATAGAGACCGAAAACTGGATGTTGAAGTACCATGAATAATCCTAGAATGATCAGGATTACACCGGTCACAATCTCAATAGTTCTTGCACGACTGCTGATTGACATTGCTAAACTAGTTCTTGCTTCGCCTGCAACAAGCGCTATTGCAAAGTAGGGTATTGCTATGACAATTGCAACAAAGATGAATAACAGGAGAATAACAAATGGGTTTGTCTGTAATCCAAAGATACCAACTAAACCCAAAATTGCAGGACCTGCACAAGGAGCTGCAAGCATTGTGTAAGCTAGTCCAGTTGCAAAAACATGTTTCAGATTTGAGGGTTTACTTGGCTTTCCATGCATACTCAATCGAGAGAGACGAAGAGCATTCCTGAGTTTATCTGAAATCATTACAATCCCAAAGAAGAAAATAAAAACACCCAGAATTGCTTGAAGGTCTCTAAAATTTGTTAAAATGAACATGCCAATTGAGCTGATGAAATAGGCAATTAAAGCATAGAAGGCAACGGAAACCAAGATTCCAGCAACCAATGCCGATGTTACTATTAGGCTTCTTTTACGGCTATCCGATGCTTGTAGGCTATTCATAAGAAATAGAGGGAGCAAAGGAAACAAGCAAGGAGATATTGCGATGTATAAACCTGAAGTCAATGCACCAAGCAACGACACGCCTAGCTCGATAAATCCTTGCATTAGTTCCAACCTCTACATTATTGATGCAACTTTATCCGTTATCACAGCTTCACTCCACAGTCCAATATGCATGTATCGGAAATAGCCGTCACTATCAATGAGTATCAATGTTGGAACGCTAGTCACTTGAAAGTAATTTGTGAATGAAGAATTTGTGTCAAGACCGTGATCCCAGGGGAGCCCATTTGTCGTTTGATAATCATCCATCATTGACGCAATTTCACTATCGTCTACTGATAAAGATAAAATAACCAGAGAACCTGCTAAGGTATCATAAACAGTTTCAAGGTATGCATTTTGAGTGGTGCATGAACTGCACCAAGTTGCCATGAGATCAACAAGAATTATCTGTCCGCTCAAATCACTGATTGAAAGTGTAGTTCCATCTGCCATTTCAAATGCCCAATCTGAGGGGACTTGAAGTCCGAGCTCTAACAGGTCAGTATCAGCTACAATTCCAGTGAGGTCATTACCTTGGAATGTAAATAATGAAACACCCAATGTAAGACCTAATACTACAACTACAATTATGATACCTGTGACTGCCATCTTCTCTGGTTCCATATGTACGCCTCAAATTAACTTACAGTAGATGAAACAATTTTTCCACCTTATAACGTTGTACAACGTTTGTGCACAACCGCCCAACCGAAGTTATGAACGTTCTATTCTCTGTTCATACTGCATTGGTGAATGTGAGGTTTCTAACGTACATTGAATTTCGGGTTCGGGAGAACACCAAGGAGTTGAGAGATACACAATCTGATGAGGTCGTGCTTTCTTGTCGACATGTACGTATCCTCTCGCCATGAGTTCTTTGGCAAGTTTTCTGAGTTTTGCTTTTGAGAAACCTGTACACTCCATGAGCTGGGCATAAGTAGAACGTCTATTTTTCTGAATAACTTTGAGGAGTCCGAATTCAGGAACTGAATTTAGCGCTATACGAAGAGCCTCATTCTCCCTTCGAATCTTGTTAGCATCGCCAGAAAGTGCGTGTGATAGTGACTTCCGCAGATCATTAATTTCCTCTTGTAATGATGCTCTCTCAGCTTCATTTCTTGTGATAATCCCATGAGATGAATGTACAAGTTCTGAACTCAGGTCATTGCCTAGCCCATCGAGCGCCTCACGAGATGCAAGCCTAGCCTCTCGAATTATTCCCACAAGATCTTGAGCGTCAATCCAATCCCCTTCAGAAAGGGATTCCAATTGATTATAGTAGGAGTCGATTCGTCGCACCCAACTATCACGAATCTCTTGAAACACACCGGCAATTCGAAGGGTGGTTCTAGCTGCTGTTTCATCTGGACTAGTCATTACTCTCACTATGAATAATCAACAATGATACAAAATTAGGGCTAGTATCACCCGGATATCATGCGCTAAACTCCGAATCAGACTCAATCATGCTTCATGTAGCCATTGCATATCTTCAAGCTTTTCATTGAGAGGTTCTGGAAAAATGTGAAGATGTTGTAATTTATGATTTGCACTGATTGTAACTTGCGGATCTATTACAAGAGATTCTAAGTTTTCACAATGAAATAGTACAGAAATATCAATTTCAAGGAATGAGTTTTCGTTCAAATGTAGATATCGTAAATCAATTGATTTTTCCAAGGGCAAAAGATCGATTTCTTCAAGTTTATTTCCTGAAAGAACAAGGTATTGAATCTTTGAAAGCTCATTGAGAGGTTCTAAATCAATTTCCTCGAGATTATTATCAGCGATATAGAGCCATCGCAAATTCTTACAATTACTCAAGGGAGCTAGGTCAATATGATTCAGATTATTATCCGATAGTTCGAGAGCTTGTAGATCACCGCATTTCCCCAAGGGTTCCAAGTCTAGGCCTTCAAGTTTGTTGGATGTGATACTGAATATCTTTAGCCTGGAACATGAGGATAACGGAGTCAAATCAATCTCGGATATCAGATTTGAATCAAGATTGATTTTTTCTAATCTTGAACTTTGACCAATGGGTTCGAGGCTTAATGACTTAATAGCTAAATCCGAAAGATTGAGTTCCGTCTGATGAGCATCTTTTTCTACTTGATAACGCTCGCCATCATTGTCAATATACCTTATTGTGAATCTACTCACGACTCACATCTCCTGAGATACTTTTTCATGCACCCTGATGCAATGGTTGTTTCTGATGTTTAAAGATTTGTCCAATACCAACTAATCGCGTTCCAAATGACCCCAAGGAAGAGGATAAGGTGTTGTTTCAATGAACTTTGTGATAATCTCACGTACCCCTTCTGGGTTCTCGACTTCTTCAAAGATTAGGGTTGCATCATTACCTGCTTTCGATGAACAGATCTCGACATCACCCATACCAACACGCTGTTCGTCTGGATATATTGTTGTTCGACATTCTGAGATTTCGTCATAGAAAAGTCGTCTCGTTTCCCGCCGGAATATGCCTTTTCGTATTCGTACATTCCAAGTGGTTATGATATACAATGTGAAATTTCGTTTCATTTCTGTTCGAGCAAAGAGAAGTATACCAAAAATGATAGCAGCATTTCCTAAAGCCCACGATATTAGAGTTGGAGGGATTGCACCAAAGGTGGAGGCACTCATGAAGATTACTCCCATGATAACCAGAGCAGTACTAAAGACATAGAAGAAAATGAGTGAAACTCGTTTTGGATGAAAGATAATTACTAATCTCTCCTTCTTTTCTGGGGGAAAGGGAGTCATAGTAGTATCTGAACTCATTGCCAACACCAATTACAACAAAAAATGTAGAACTTATCAAAGTGTCGAATACATGATACTATTGTCAATGAGAAGTCATCAAGTGCTACTGCGCTTGAACTACTCAGGATAGATACTCCAGAGTGTATCGCAAGCATGAACAACGTGACTAACTAGTTCCTTAATCTCTTCACCTGTGAGATCTGTATCGTTAGTTTCAGCAATTACAATAATATCATCATCTTCATCAATTGCAAATTTGACACCATTTGCTTTCCAAGATTCCTTAAGCATCTCATATGCCAATTTCATCCTCTTGGTTTCTTCGACTTCGTAGAAATTAGTAAATGGTGCAACAATATAGGCCCAAGATTCATCTTTGTTTGCAGCTATCTTGATTTTCAAATCATCAAAGTTATCTGTTTTCCATCTCATCATTAAAACGTCATCTTCACGTTCATACTTGATTTCTGCTTCGGTAAGTAGAGAAGCAATATGGTCTACGATTGTCATTCAAGCACCTTAGGGGCTGTTAGCAATCACTCCATATTAAGATGTCTGAGGTCTGTATAATAACAGCGAAAGCTATAAATATTGTATCGTGCCACATACTATCGTGGTACGATATATGTCGTACTACATACTAGCCCACACCACACACGGCGGAGTTGGGGACCCATAGTCAACGCTGAAGATAAAACTGGTCCAGAGATAGAGTACGAATATTGGTCTCTTGAGATACGGAGGGGTGCTCTATCAATGGCCATCATGGCGATTATTTTGAATGGTGAATCATATGGATATGACATCATGAAGAAATTAAATCAAGAGCCATATGAGAGTCTTCAGGTTGAGCCTAGCACTACCTATCCCCTCCTCCGCCGACTAGAGAAAAGAGGTATTCTAGAAGGTCGTTGGTCTACGGGTTCGGGAAAGAGGAAACGTCTATACTATGTTACTAGGGATGGACGTAGGATTCTGAGAAGGATGGTCAAATCATGGCGAGGCATGAACGATCAACTGGCTCAGCTTTTTACGGAGGCGGGAATAAAATGAGTAATGACCCAGCAAATATTATTGACGAGTATCTTGCACTCATACGGGAAAAACTACCAGAGTCTATTGCAGATGATGTGATTACTGAGCTTGAAACATATATGATAGAAACTGCGAGAGACCAAGGGGAAGATGGACAGATTACCGTAGAGTCAGCGAAGAAAGTTGTCGCTCAATTTGGAGCACCTGGAGAAGTAGCTGATGAATATCGTTTCTCCATGCTACCAGAAACAATTCCAGAAGAGGACATCCCACCAGAGATAATGCAAGAAACAGTTGAGGAGCCAAAAATCGTCGAACCTGAAAAGCCAGCTCCAAAAGTGCAAGGTGTTGATCCTACAACAAGTTATTCGATGTTCTTCATCAAGTCATTCCTTCTTATGGTATTCTGGGCAGTAATTGTTACAATCTTAACAACTCCGCTTGGTCCTATATGGATACGAGAATTCAACTTGATTTACATTATTTTTCCAGTAGTGTGTGTTACGGTATTTCTTCTAGCTCAAATGTCATATTTGAAGGGGAAGAAGACTATCCTCTGGAAACGATCGTATCCAGATTGGTCGATTTTTCAAACCCTAGTTACATTACCTGAGAACTCGATACCAGAGGCAGGAACCAATCTTAACCGTCTTGATATTGTAGTATCATTCATTGGAGTCCTAATCTTTGCGCCAACAGCCCTTCAATGGAATCACCCAATTGGCTTCATAATCGGAATTCCTGCAGCGATACTATTCATTGTACGAATTAAACTAGCTGTTAGGAAATTGGATGAGGACAAAGACCCATATGAAAAATCAAGACTGGAATTTGGAGTCAATCTTTCATTGTTGGTCCTTCTGGAGTCGTCTATCATTTGGTTATTTGATTTTTTCATTCCGTGGGGTAACTATCCCATCATTCATTTGATAGGACCATTTATCGCGACATTCGTTGTCCTTTTGGGACCAGTATTATTATTCCAGCTATTAGTTGGTGCCCAAAATCTGTGGTGGAAAACAGAAGAACAATTGACAGTTGGAGAAGGTGAGTCTACTAAAGAAAGGGATCCTTCCGAACAAGGTTTCAAGAAAGGTGTCGCATTGAAAGGAGTGCGTATGTTTGTTAGCATTTCCGGCAGATTATTGCTATTCATTTCTATACCTTTCTTATTACGATTGTTACTTCAACCAAATACCGGCTATTATTTTTGGGAACCCTTACCTAGTTTTGTATTCATCGCAGTACTTTTTGCAGGTATCGTAGCTATTGGATATTGTATAGGTCGAGGATTAATGATTCACTTCTTTAATTCATCAACCTTCATAGGAACTCGAACAAGATTAGAAGCTATTATTGACTTAGGTATCAGTTTCTATATTTTGGCAGGTGTAGCTGCTTTTACAACCTCTTTACATTCAAGAGGTATCCTTCATTATCTGATGCTATACGCTTCGGAAATTTTTGAAGTGAGTTACACTCTTGGAAGTCTTGTTGTTGGAATGCAGGTTACGGCAATACTTCTTGCATTCACTGGTTTACCAGTTCGAATAATTGGGAACATTCTTGAATTCTGGTCCGAACGAAAACATATCGCGGCAATGAGAATCCAAGACTCATCAATGATACTATTCGTAGCGTTGGCACTTTTTGCTACTAGTGACTACTTCGGATACATTGTTACTGGTAATGTTCACCTCATTAATTTCTTCTATCTCATGTATTTTCTAATTGCAGGATATCTCACCTATCAAATGGTAGCATCAGGGATCAAAATCGAAGAGATAAAAGAACAGAAAGAGAAACTGATATCAAAAAAGAGTCAGAGGGTTCATTCAATGAACGATACCACGGCCATAGCAAATTAAGCAATTGTCTATAGGAATTAGAAATCAACATATCTGCTCAGGTTTATTTGGTTTCGTGAGTATAGCTACACGAGTAACCTGAAGTAGGACTCAAATTACAATAGAAGTTGGTTGGTAAAAAGTGCAAGACATCATATTATTTGCGGCTCTAATGAGAGAGATATCATTCGGAATTCTACTTGCAGGTCTCTTCTACACTTTTGGCATGTTCTTCCTGGGTAGACTGTTCGCAGCTATATCCGAACACGCACACGAAGCTGAGCATGATATCGACCATGATGTTGAACATGATGTGGAGCATGACGTGGATCAAGATATCGACCACGAAGTTGAACATGATATGGAGCATGATGTGGAGCATGATGTGGATCACGATATCGACCACGAAGTTGAACATGATGTGGAGCATGATGTGGAGCATGCCATCAGCGATGTAGAGCATGATGTTGACCATCACATTGAATTAGAGCATGAAGTAGATCACGATATTGAACATGATGTAGAGCACGACGTCGACCATGATACCGAGCATGACGCTGAACATGAAGTTGAGGTCGATCATGGCTTTGAGAAGGATCATTCAGGATTCTTCGAACTTGAACGTGGTGCGCCACTTGGTGTCACAATTGGTACTAGCCTTGTTCTCTTCGGGTTCATTGGCTCGGTGGTCTATTATGAAGGTATACTCATTCCATTCTTTGCAAAACTACTGATTCAAGTTGGAGGGACGTTTCTGTTAGTGTGGACAATGCGCACGATACTTGGCCGCATTTTCGTAGAATCAGGATTCAACATAAGACCTCAGCATTTAGTTGGTCTTGAAGTTGAAGCAGCATCAACAATACATGATGGTTTTGGTGAGATTCGTGTAGATACAGAAATGGGGCTTAGAAGATTTCATGCAAGGCCATTCCAAAAAGGGGTAGTGTTTGATAAAGGAACCAATCTCTTCGTCATCTCTGCTGACTCAAAGTTTGTCTATGTTGATCCGCGGAAAGAAGCTGTGAAGTGGGTTCAAAAACAAAGTAAGAGATCTGAGAAGACAAAAGAGTAATCCTCCTTTTCTGCGCAAGTTTATATCTCCTCAATGCAAGTTATACACAAGTGTGTTCTGAAGCAGCGCATGAACTACTCTGAGGGTGCGGAGTTTGACAACAAACATGCGAGTTCCTACGAGTAGGAAGAAGAAGCTGCTGAAAGACACTCAAAACACAATGAAGTGTGAGTAGAAAAAGAAATGCAAGCGGATTTAGTAAACTGGTTCTCTCAAAACCTAGCGCTCTCTGCAGCGCTAATAATCATATTGTTCGTTCTGCTGCTAGCCTTCTATATCAAGAAGTACGTACGTATCTTCGATCCTAACATCTTCTATGTCCACCTACGAAAAGGAAGGCAAAGAAGCAGGGCGAAGGTGGTATGGTCATCAGGATTCCTTTCCTGGATAGAATTCTTGCGGTAGACAGGACTGTACAGCAGTTGAATATCTCAGCGGAGTCAGTACTATCCAAGGAAAAACAAAAGATTCGATTAAGTGCTGTACTTCAATGGCAAGCAGACAATGCTATTGCGACCATTAACAACGTGATTTGGAAAGAAATTCCAAGCAGGTTGACAGCTATTATCGAGTCGGTTATACGAACAGCATGTGCTCAACTCTCTGTTGAACAGATTCTAGAGGAACGTCAGCTAATCATCGAGGCTGTTAAGAAAGAACTTATTGATATTGTCAGTGAGTGGGGTCTTAAGGTCGTCACTGTTGAACTAGTTGATGTCGTAGTGGTTAATGAATCATTTCTGAGAGATATGTCAAAGCCGAGGGAAGCAGAAATGCATAGGCTTGCTCAAATTGCCATAATCGAGGCAGACCAGTTTACTGGTACAAGAGACATTGAAAGAAGCAAGGTTCTGCGACAACAGGAAATTGAACGTGACAAGCTAGTTGGTGTAAATGAGCAAGAACAACTCCGTATGATCCAAGAAGCTGAGAAATTGCGTGAGCAAAGCGTTCTTGAGATTGCTCTTCAGAAAGACCTGATGCAGAAAAAATACGAGAAGCAGCAAGCTGAAATAGACGCTGCTAAAGATCTCGAAGTTGCTAAGTTATCTGCTGAAGCTGAGAAACAACGTAAGATCAAGGAAGAGGTTGAGGTACAAGCTCAACGTATTCTCCAGGAAGCAAAAGCTGTAGCTGAGAAAATTAGCTTAACTGCTGAGGCCGAGGCTGGACAGATTCTGAAAGTTACATCTGCTCAAGCAGAAGGTATCAAGAAGACACTGGCCGCTGCAAAGGATTACACACCTCAAGCATTCGCAAGAGACTTCTTACGGATACTCCCTGAGATCTATAGAGAAATAGACATTGGTGACGTCACTCTCTTCGGAGGAGGCGGTGGAGGAGGCGCAGAAGGCGAAGAGGGTGCTGGCGGAGCTGGCGCATTCCAAGTCTTTGGAAATGTCCTCATGCCTATGATGCTTATGTCTAAGATGATGGGATTCGACTTCAAAGGACTCATGAAGGATGCCTTGGGTGACATGGCAACTGATGAGGTCAAAGAGAAGAAGACCAAGAAGTCCTCATAGCAGAATATGCTGACTCCCGGTTAGTAACCGGGAGTATCACTCTATTTTTTCCACATCAGCTATCTACGAAGCAAGAAGTCACTAGGGCTGCTGAATCCGCTTCAAACCTTTCTCCGTCAGATAGGGATTCACATCTACCTCAATTCTGAAACGCCTTGTACTTCATCATAGAATATGTCGCTATCAGGGACACTCTTTGTATTGGATGAATTGACGTCTTGAGAAACCAGTAGGAGGAGTCCGGTGTAATGAGATCTGTGATCTCTCCGCCCGAACCTCCGGAAATAACGTACCCGTGCGGCTCAATCATTGCAAACTCGGATGTAATTGCAGCCTTATCCGAAACTGGAAAATCTATTGAAAACGGAGAGATGCTAATCTTCTTTGGTCTCTGAAACACTGTAAGTGATCTGTATGGCATTTCCTTCTTCTGACAGAGTCTGAAGAATTCACCCTTGGACATGAAGTGAAGTGCATCCTCGATTGTTGATCCTATTGGCAAAGTAAGTTCTGGCCGTTCACTGTACTCGTGCTGCGTTGCTTTGTCTTCGTCATCATCATCGTCTTCATCCTCAAAATTGTGAATTCTATGTATCATGACGCCAAAAGGCAGACGTGCCTTCTTGTCGAATTGGCTAAGCAACTGTTTGAGTGCAACTGCATTGGCATGACCCGAATCGAGGCTCAATAGAGAATCGAGGAATTTCTCTGCCTTCTTCGTATCACCCAGGATTGCATTCACTCGAGCCAGATGCCATATGGCCTCTGTATTACTCTTGTCGTCCTTTACAGACTCTTCAAATGCCTTTGCAGCTTTCTTGTAGTCTCCATTGATAATGTGGAGCTTGCCAGTAGGCAAGTGAATTCGTTTGTCCTTTGAGTTCCATTTCAGAAGGGTATCAATGACAAGCTGAGCCCTTTCATACTCCCCGCCCTTGATTAAGAGATCTGCAAGCACACCCATATCATCTTCAATGTCCCGTTTCTCCTTCATGACATCAGAAACAATCTCAGCTTCAGGACGGTGTAAGGCCGTATAGCACTTTTGCAGGTTCTCCCAGAGGTCTCGACGTGATGGATTATGTCGCACTGCTTCCCGAAATGCGTGCAATGCACCTTCAACATCCTGTCCATTTGCTAGCGCAACACCAAGGAGATCCCAACCATCAGGATCTTCGTCTATCAATCCCAGCCCCTTCCTCACAGTTTCCGATGCCTCTTGGTATCGCTGAAGATTTACAAGGCAATCGCCATGCATGAGATACAGGTCATGTTGCATCCGCGTTATCAATTCTCGAGGAAACTTGCCAACATGACTGGCATTTGGTGGAGTATTGCCAATCAATGCACCGAGAAAATAGGTTGCCTCCTTCAGCGAAGCAACTGCTTCCTCATACTGGTTTGCCTTGTAGAGGAGTTTACCTAGAATACCATGATTTTCAAACGACTCTGGATTCTGACGTACTCTCGCCCTTGCATCTTCAATGGTTATCTTTTCCACGACAACTCACCCGGAATCTGCTTGCCTCTCCAGTCTTATATGAATGTTGGTTTCTCGGGCGTACACCTTTTAGTGGGAGATGCAATGATGAATCGAGGATGAGAAGAAGAAGAAGAAATCTCAATAAAGAAGTAGAAAGGGATAGATAGTTCCTCGCTCTGTTTCAAGAGTCAGAGGGACTTCATCCCTGATATCTATTTTCTATTACTTGACTCGTTTGATGTACCAGATGAGCTTGTCGCCTTCTTCTACAAGTTCGAGTATCTCATTTCCAGTACGAGCGGCCCAGGATGGAAAATCCTTCTTGGTCCCAATATCTGTGGCAATGACACGAATAATCTGACCAATCTCGATTGATTGGACTTCTTTCTTCGTTTTCAAAATCGGCATGGGGCATCGAAGCCCACTTGCATCGAATTCTGCTGCAACTTGATGATCTGTCATAGTAGTATCAACTTTTTTCGTTTGATGCCGCATGAATTTAAGGTTTGAGGTTATGCTCAATTTTTGATTTGAGGTTATGTTCAATTTCCGACATTCCCAACAGCTTCTGGTTACACACTTTAACCAATGACGCAACACTGTGTTCCTTTTCCGACATAGTTAAATATTGTTATTTTTGGTTTATTTTTCATATAGGTGTAAAACAATGGCACTTTTTCAATTCATCTTGTTCATAATTCTAGCATTGAACATCAGTACGATGTTCTCTGGCTTCATGCTTGCTAGGAGAATGGGCATGTTCTTGATGAAACAAGTCATGGCACTAATGTTTGCAATGATGATTGGCATTGGTATTCTGGTTCTGGCTCTAATCTTCCCTGCCGCACCAGTAATGTATGACTTGCTTCATATCTTTATACTAGTAGACTTAGTACTAGTATTAATCGCAACCCTGATGCAGTTTGGACAGGTTCTGCCCATTCTACTCAAGACTATGCAAGGCGGTCCATTCCACAGCGCACACATGACTAATCTCTTAGTCACACTGTTTGCACTTCTTGGACTCGTCATCTATTATACCGAATTGGCAATAATGTAGGAGAGAAATAAAAAATGGCTAGTCTATATATTGTTGGACAATGGGGTCCGGAAGCAGCAGAGCGCTGTTATGGTCCATTTGTAACTGGTACAACCGCACAAGCTATCGAAGTTGAAACTACAATCTTTCTCATGATGGATGCAGCCCAACTATTGGTAAAAGGAATGGCTGAGAAAATCGTGGCACCAGGGTTCCCACCCTTGCCCGAACTCATCGACGCGTTCCTTGAAGGTGGCGGTAAGCTACAGGTCTGTTCTAATTCTGCTGAATTCCGAGGAATCAAGCAGGAAGATTTGAGAGACCCAAGGATCGAAATTGCAGGCGCTGCCACTATGGTGGACGACGTCCTCAATCACGATCGTGCAATGTTCTTCTAAGAACACAATAGTGAGGGGGTTTCCCCCTCATCCTTCTTATTTTTAAAAATCAAAATATCTAGAGGAAATCAGGATAGCAACTCTTCATTGCCAAATTCAAGACTGCACTTCGAATAACCTCATCAGAGATGAATCCAGAGAGTTCCGCATCACAGATTTTGATGAATGGCAACATAGGCATCTCTTCACGTTCAATGCCAGCTGAAGGATCATCCACATTTATTGATTCAACTATCGATGGTGGTACTCCTATTTCATTCAAAACAGAGAGCAATGTTTCCATAGCGGGGTCACAAAACACGCAGTGATTGGATTTGTAGAACGTTATGCAAGTATTCCTACCGCAGGGAAGCTCAGCTATTTCAACCCACATTGGAAGCATAATGACGAATGTTGCACCTTGAGTGTGATCCCCTGCAACCCTATCTTCAGCCTTTATTCTACCTCCAAGGCTTCTTATAATCTGGTCCACTAGAGTGAGTCCTAAGCCTCTTCCAACAATTTGTTCATCAGGACTTCCTGTTCTCCGGAAAATAAACTCCTTGGTTGCATCAGGTACACCATGTCCTTTGTCACTAAATTCAAGACGAACCATCTTGAGATTGTCTACTTGTTCTGCATTCACTTCAATTTCTACTTCTGCACTTTCATTGTAAGACAAAGAATTGTGAATGATATTGAAACAGACCTGATGGAGATATTCGTGTCCTGCTACAAGGAATTCACCTTTCTTGATGTTGGTTGTAAGCAAGATTTTTTTCCACGGAAAATCTTCTTCCACCGCAAACTTGGCGATCTGAATATAATCGAACAAATCGACCTCCTCAATCGTAGGTGGAAAGTCTCGAAGTCGCAGAAGGGCACGCATATTTGCAGTCATCCTTCCAGATCGTCTTATGTCCCAGCTTGACTGCTGTATCATTGACATTACGTTTTCAGGAAGCTCTTGTAGATTCTCCACAAGACCTAATGAGAAGAGTAAACTCTGGTTGATATTGTTCAGGTCATGAGTCATTACTTCCAAATACAGATTTGCACGTTCACGTTCATTATTTTCTCGTGTTTCTGCATTCTTTCTTCTATCAATATCCAAAGCCATGAAACCTATGTTTGAAGATTTATCAGGATACTCTAAAAGATTGGCTCGCACACTGATCCAGATCGAGCCACCATCAGCCTTCTGGAATTGCATTTCAAGGTCTTCAAGACTCTTACCCTGAGCTACTTCTGAAACAACTTCACGGACAATTTCACTTTTTGCATCACCAAAAATGAAGGTAGCAAGATTTCGTCGGAGAATATCATCCTCACTATAACCCAGTAAACGTTCTGCAGCCTTGTTTATCTGTAATATATTGCCGCTCATACTCAATGTGAAGTACGCGATTGGAGATGAATCAAAAAGCGCTCTATATCGACTCTCAGAGAGATCAATTGCTTCCTCCAGCTCAATCTGCTTAGACACATCCCTTACAATTCCCAAAGTTGCAGGTAATTCAGAATAGACAAAATAGGATGTGCTAATCTCAACGTTCACTATTGATCCATTCTTCATCAATAGACATGCCCGAAAACTGGGATTCTGCAAATCACCCCAGTGAACTGATTCTTGACCTTCTTCATAGAAATGAGTTAGAGTTGTATTCAGAATCATACTAACTGGTTTGCCAAGTAATTCATCTGCTTCATCATATCCCAGCATAAGTAGCAAAGCAGGATTAACTAGAACGAGTTTGTCTTCTTGAACGACCATAATACCGTCATTTGCCATCATAACCATGTCTTGGTAACGATTATGGTCATCTGGGGTATGTTCAATATTTCGTTGGTCGTGCAAGTTTCTCGCCTTCTGGATTGTCCGCATTCATCCCAGAGTAAGATTGACTGAATCATCATTCTCTAGCGCGTTCTGCGTTCTCGGTAGGATAGTAGAACCTCTTGTCATACCTAGATAATACTTACTTGTGCGAAATGAGTGTTTTACGGATATCCCCAAACACAATGCTTTTATGAAAAACCGTGAAACGTTCAAACAGTCGTACGAACGTTTGAATGTTATTTGGTGACAATATTGGCGGCACAAGTTATTCGACCCACAAGCAAGATCAAGTTCAAGAAAAATGAACTAGAAGATATCGTGACTATGTTCAAAGCTCTTGGAGACCCATCAAGGGTGAAAATAATTGCATTACTTACAAGAGAGCCGAATCTTTGTGTATCTAACATCGCAGATAGATTGGATATGTCAATCAGCCGAGTAAGTCACCATCTAAAATTGCTTGAACATCTTGGTTTTGTTAAGCATAGACAAGAAGGAAAACAGGTCTATCATCGAATAGAGGATGACTGTATAATCGATATTATGGCGAGGGCACAGGAACATGTCCGAGGTAATTGAAACAAGCTGTTCCACTTGTGGCACACCTTTTGGTAGCCTTGACCCTTCTACAAAAAGGATCAAACTAGCTACGGGGATTTTTTCAGGTGTCATGCTTGCATTGGGAATAATCTTGGAATTGTTGAATGTAGGTATAGTCCCTGTGTATATCGCATTCCTCTCTTCAGCACTATTAGCTGGCCGCTACATCATCCCCATGGGAATAAGGGGAATTGCAAGAGGTCGATTAGATCAACATTTTCTCATGGCTTCAGCTTCAATCGGAGCAATGATAATTGGAGCTCCTGCAGAAGGTGCAGCAGTTATGTTTCTCTTCTACATTTCCATTCTACTTGAGGACAGAGCAGAAGATAGAGTTAGGGAAGAGATTCAATCATTAATAGAATTAGAGCCCCCCTCAGTACTGGCCAAGATCAATGGGGCAGAGGTTTGCATTGCTCCAACTGCTGTCAAGACTGGTGATATTCTAATTATTCGTCCAGGGACCAGAATAGGTCTCGACGGAATTATTGTGATGGGAGCAACTACAGTAGACCAAGCACCAATCACAGGTGAATCTTTACCGGTGCCCAAATCTGCTGGAGACCAGGTCTTTGCTGGAACAATCAATCACGAAGGCTACATAGAAGTTGAAGTAACGAATGAATCGGATGAAACTGTTCTTTCAAAAATCATACAACTTGTAGAAGAGTCAAGGAGTAAACGTGCTCCAACTGAAAGAGCTATTACTCGATTTTCTAGAATTTATACTCCAATCGTATTGATAATGTCGATACTCGTTGGAGTCGTTTCACTACTACTCAACATGACAGTAGCTCAAGCAGCTTACAGAGCTCTAACACTTCTAGTGGTGAGTTGTCCATGCGCTTTTGCGGTTTCCATTCCAGTTACTATGGTTTCTGCAATTGCTGGTTCAGCTCGAACCGGAGTATTAGTGAAAGGAGCAGTGCATCTTGAAATGGCAAGCAAAACCGAAATTGTTGCGTTTGATAAGACGGGAACATTAACCGAGGGAGTGCTTTCTGTAAGGGATGTCTGTCTTCACAATAATCACTCACGGAGTGAAATCCTTTCAGTTGCAGCCTCATTAGAAACGATGTCTGAACACCCGATTGGTCGTGCTCTAGTTTCTGCAACAAATCAAGAGAACCTAGATATCCCTTTAGCTTCTGAATTTACAGCAGTTCCAGGTAGAGGTGTAACGGGACTAATTGATGAAACTAGTTATCTAGTTGGAAATCGTAGACTTCTTTCAGAATATGATGTACCACTAAAATCAACATCAGATCACAGTTGCGGTGTTGGAACAATGGTGTATGTTGCCCACAAAGATGAACACTTTGGCACAATCATTCTCTCTGACACTCTGAGAGAGAAAACCAAACAAGCAATATCTCATCTGAAGCAAATGGGCATTAGAACTGTAATGCTAACTGGTGATAGCGAGAATGTTGCTAGAGAGATTGCTGAAGAAATTGGTATTGATGAATATCGCGCAGAACTCCTACCTCATGAAAAACTTGAGGTTGTAAAGGAATTGAAAAAATCAGGCGTCACGCTTTTTGTTGGGGATGGAATTAATGACACACCAGCATTAGCAGAAGCAGACGTGGGGATTGCTATGGGCGCAGCTGCATCAGATGCCGCTCTAGAATCATCAGATATTGCACTCATGAAACAGGACTTAACAAAAGTTCCTGAACTTGTGATGAAAGCAAGAAAAACAATGAGGGTTGTTCGCCAAAATGTAGCAGCTTCACTAATTGTCAAAGCAGTAACAGGTGTCTTAGCTGGACTTGGATTCTTGACCCTATGGATGGCTATTGGGATTGGTGACATGGGTTTGACTTTCGCAGTAATTGCAAATGCATTGAGACTCACTCGTAAAATGTAGTTGATCTATTTGTAAGCATCAATAGCACGCACCGCGATAGCGAGAAAGAGTAAGGTCAAACCAATGGAATACGCAGGTAAAACGAAGAGAATCCATGTACGTTCTGCAAATATTGCAACAAGTAAGATCATACCAGCTCCAAGTGATAAATTGATAATTGGATATGAAAATGCAAGAGGTACTGGTAGTGTTTTTGGGTCATTGGTTATGACTGGCACATATGCACCAATTGCAACACCTGAAGCAGTGAATAGAATTACGAGAGGAGCAGCAAGAGTAATCAGTGCAAGGTATCCTTCAATCCGTAAAATGTAGATAAGAAAACCACAAGCAGGAATGGCAGCTATTGTTACTTCAAAAATACTCAGTAGGAATTTTGCTAGTACAATATCTTTGGATTTGAATGGGCTTGCTTTCAACAAGTAGACATTTTCTTTTTCATCAACAAAACTCAACATGGATGTAACGCTCGACATCTGAATCAGAAGAATCATCATAAGAATGAAAGCGGGAACAATAGCAAATGAAAGGTTATTTGGAACAATCATTGGTCTGAACCAAATAGGATGCACCAGATTTAGATAAAGAACGAAAGCAGTTCCAACGATTGCATACACATATTTCCATATTTGAAGTGGCGAGCGTAAACGACTCCAAAAGTCCTTGAGTATTATCCAAATGATTGGGTCACTGAATCTTGAGTTGGAGAAATCAACTTCACCATGAATTATCTTGCTGAATCGTCCCTCATTTTGCTCATTGCCTTTAGCTTCTGAGAAAAGTTCGTAGTATTCATATCCACAGATATTTGCTGTTAGAAGTAAGCATATTGTGAAGGACATGAATAGAAGACATACACCGAGTAGAAATGGTAGACCCAATGAAAATACACCGGTCATCTCAGTAATCACCAGAACTAGTGCATTAGATGGAAAGACAAATGCTGCAGTGAAACTAGATGTGAACATTGGATACGTAGGTAATATGAAAGCGAATCCAAGAAGAATGACGACAGCATGCCGTAGTGGACTCTTGATTCTTTTTTCAAAATATAACCTAATGTAAGAACTCAGTGAACCTAGCAAGTAGTTTGTTTCAAAAAATATCATTACACACAATAGAATAAAGGCGGTTGAGAAGAACAACATATTGGCCGAGGATAGTAGTGGGAGGATAGCCAACAAGCCAACCATCACAAAAGCCATCTTTCTGATCAATCGTCTGATATATCGACTCAAGAAGAGTTGATGAGGCCTTACCGGTGCAGGGAGTAATAGATTTTCATCTTCAGATGTTATTACCGAGGCCGGACCAAGTCCAAAATACCCCGTGATAATAGAAGAAGCGCTTAGTATTCCAAAAGCTGCATAGAACATTGCTGGGTCAATAGCAGACTCTATTTGCAATCCAATTTGCGATATTAATGGTGCAAAACTGAGCAACGAGGAAATTACCAGACTCACAAAGAAGACACCCACAATTGTAACACCATAGAAGAGAAGCATGGAAGGTGTTGTGATTGCCTGTTTGAACTGATTGTACAACATTCGAATTTCATTTCGAATAAGTTGAGATGTTGTAGGTCGCATCATACTTCACCTATTGCGGAATACCACCAGTCAGGCTTAGGAATACCTCTTCCAGATTTGTTGCATTCTCTTGTGATGCGAGTAATTCATCTAACGTTCCTCTACCAACTACTGTGCTTTCATTCATGATAACAAATCTGTCACACAGATCAGCAGCCACTTCCAAAATATGAGTGGAGATCAATATCGCTGAGCCTTCATCCCGAAGTTGTTTCAAATAGGCTTTCAGGTTCCAGGCGCCACGAGGATCTAGTCCGTATATCGGCTCATCCAATGCAAGAACGTATGGAGGGTTTCTTACAAAGATTCCAACAAGCAAAGCACGTTGTAAGTTCCCTTTTGACAAAGTACCGATATATGAATCAAGAAATTCATCTAATTGGAACATATCTACAAACTGACGCATTCGAACTAGCGCTACTTCAGCAGGAACTTCATAGATACGAGCCATGAATGTGATGTATTCACGAACTGTAAGACTGGGATAACAAGTTGGTTTCTCAGGAATATAGCCTATCGTACTCTTCGCACGAATTGGATCAGAAAGCATGTCGAAACCATTGACTTCTACTGATCCAGATGTGGGTTTGATAATACCAGTAAGAATTCGAAGTGTGGTTGTTTTCCCTGCACCATTTGGACCGACGAGACCTACGATTTCGCCAGGATTCACTTGTAGATTAAGACCCCATACAGCAACTTTCTTTCCGAATCTTTTGATAAGACTCTCTATGTTGATTGCAGGAGTATGCAGAATAAATTCAGGTCCATCAGCCTCATTGCGAAAGTCGATCTCCTTCATGATTTTATCAACTAATTCCTCTCGGAGAATCTTTCGATCTAATATCGATAGTTTCAGGGTTTGAGCTAATCGCAGAAGTTCTTTATTTTTCATCTGTTCAACATTAGCTCTCTCAATCAAGTGATGATTCTCTCCCATACTCAGCGCTGAGTTGAATCTAAATTAATAGTCGAAACCATATGAAGTCGATGGATAGAGTATCAATGCACTAAGAAAAATATGAATCATCTAAAGGTCCTAAGTCGAAAGGAATTTTCCCAATTAGTTCAAGATTCCAATCAACGACCTTTGTAAGAAGGGGGATTATCCTTACACCTTGTTCATGTGCGGCACGTAGAGCGTCACCAAAATCGGGATCATTTCCATCATGGGGTGAGAAGATTTCGCCATCGGGTCGTTGGATTACAAAGATTACAGCTGCATCATTTACATCACCAACACTAAGAGCATGGGCTAAGTGTCGCATGTGCCTTGCGCCCCTTGTGGTTGGTGCATCTGGAAATAGCACCCTCTTATTCACGACTAAGGTGCAGGATTTCACCTCAATGAAAGTGCGGTTATTGTCGCCTTCTAACAGAAAGTCAAATCGCCCCCCATAAGCTCTTGGTTCAGGGGTCACTTTTGAATAACCGGAGAAATATTGCAATCTACGAGTTTCTAAGAGATTGCGAATGAAACGATTAGGCAAGTTTGAGTCAACAGAAATAAGTACACCATCGTGATGAACACCAATCATGTCAAATGAGGTCTTCCTGTGAGGTCCAGGATTATCACGAATGAAGACTTCCTTTCCTGGAATCATTAATTCGTACATGCGACCTGGATTAGGAACAAAGACTTCTACAATATCCCCATCAACTTCAACCCTTGCTAGGAACCTGTTTGGCCTTTCAATAAAGGCAGCTTTTCTAACACGTTGTTGTTCAGACACGATTTTTCAACACACCATTGAGGTAAGATTTCAACTCATATTAATAGAACTTGACATTATGATAAAAAACAAGCAAAAACCTAAATCCAAAGTTATCTATTATTTTATGTTAGATACTCTTGGAGGAGAATCTACGAGGATGCGAAAGATTAGTGAAGACTCCGGAAAATACATATCCAATGAAAATGATTCCTCAAGAAGTAGTGAGTGAATTCATTCACAAACTCTCACATGATGTGATTGGTGCCTTACAAAATATTATGGGTTATACAACGCTCTTGAATGAGGAGTTTGACAAGTCATATCTTGAAGGTATTGGAAAACTCACTAAAAAGTTGAGTGCGCGAATGGCGATTGCGGTATCAGATATTGACAATGGTGAATTGAATAAGCAAGAATGAAACCATTACAGGAATTCAGTTAGACACAATTGTTCAGAAACCTCACATAATTGAGAGACCTTCACTCCAACTAATCGCATTGATTTATTGTGGTCCCTTTTTTGTTCGAAAATTTCAATTGCTACTTTTTCTAATAATGACGTATCATCAGACTCCACAGGTATACTTCTGCTACGCTGAATAGTCGAGTAATCACTATAGCGCATCTTCACTGTTACAGTTTTGAATCTGAGATCTTTCTTTCTTAGTTTGTCACCAATTCTGGTGCACATCTTTCTCAAGGCTTCATGAAGATAGTCAATTTCCTCAGGTTCAATATCTTTCATGAATGTTCGATCCTTACTGATTGATTTTCGAACTCGGGGTCCATTATCGATGATAGGTCTTTCATCAATACCTCTTGCTCTTCGATGCAACCAGACAGAGCTACGACCCATTGCTGGCCAGAGTTCAGGTATTGTCATGCGTTGAATCTGTCCTAGTGTTTCAATTCCAAATTTCTGAAGCCGTTCTGCAGTTTTCTTTCCAACTCCATTTAATGCATCTACTGATAATGGGTCCAGAAAAGTTTCTACGTCAACAGGATCAGGTCCAACAAGAGTAATTCCTCGTGGTTTATTCATTCCTGTAGCAATTTTAGCTACAGACATATTTGGTGCTATTCCAATTGAACAAGGTAATGAAGTACGTTTACGGATTTCCTCTTGAATTTCAAAGGCCAACTCACAAGGATTCTCATACAACTCGGCTGCCTCACTAACATCAATGTAGGCTTCATCAATACTCGCTCTCCTTACCCTTCCACCATCTGCAAATTCTCGAAGGATTTCCATGAATTCATCAGATGCTATAGAATAGCTTTCAAAGGAACCGTTTACGAAAGTTGCATCTGGGCATAAGCGATATGCTTGAGAAACTGGCATTCCAGAATGGATACCTTTGGCACGTGCTTCATAGGATGCAGCTCTAACAACCCCACGACCCGTTCCTCCTTTCGGGTCATGACCAACACAAACAGGCCGACCCACTAGTTCAGGATGATTTCTGTATGCCTCTACAGATGCAAAAAATGCATCCATGTCTATATGCATGATCCAACGAAACAACTGGTTGACCTATATTACAGATGTGAATATCACTATTCTCAGTTTCTAGAGAATAGAATCCAAAGAAACGAACAATAATAGCAGGGAGAGTTGACCGAATCTATTTCCTCAATTGTGTCAATATTTGTTTTACATCCTAGAGAAGTCTATATTGGAAAGATTTCATATCGGAAGTACCCCCACCAAACAATATCCAGCGAGTGATATTTTTAATGACAGACAATCTTCAGAAAGATTCCTTCTCAGACCTGAGTCAGGAAGAGCAGGCACTAAGATATAGAGCCTTAGTAGATTCGATGAATGACGGTTTTGGTATTATTGATAATGAAGGGATGTTCACGTATGTAAATACGAGATTTGCTGCCATTCTTGGATTCAAACCAAAGCATATGATTGGTAAACAAGTTAATGATTTCCTTGATGAAAAAAATCGAAAGATTATCAAAAACAATATACGAAGAAGGACTGAAGGGCAATCAACACAATATGAATTAGAATGGACTAAAAGCTCAGGCGAACAAGTTCCAACCATTGTTTCTGGAGCGCCCTTGATAGGCATTGATGACCAAATACAAGGATCGTTTGCAGTTGTCACAGATATCACTGAAATAAAACAATCTCGCGAAGCACTTGAAGAAAGCTCGGAGATGATGAAAAGAATTTTCGATGAATCGCAAATAGGTATCGAACTGTTTGACAAAGAGGGAATCCTGATTACTGCCAACAAGGCGACACTTGATATTTTTGGAGTATCTGACGTAAAACAAATAATTGGTTTCAGTCTCTTTGATGACCCAAATGTACCAAATGATATCAAAGCCAAGCTCATTCGTGGAGAGGCAGTCCAATATGAATCTGAGTTTGATTTTAATTTAGTAAAAGAGGCAAATCTATACGAAACAAGTCGTTCTGGAACCATAATTACTGATTCATTTATCACACCACTCGGCATAGACAATAACAACGAGTTACACGGATACCTATGCCAGATTCATGAAAAGACTGAACATAGGCGAACAGAGGAAGCCTTGGAGGATACCGAAAAACGCTACCAGCTATTAGCTGAAAATGTTACAGATGTAATATTTACTGCTGATCTTGAACTCAACCTTACATACGTGAGTACATCTGTTGAGCTTCTTCTTGGATATACAAATGTTGAGCTGGATGGAATGTCACTTATTGAGCTCATGTCGCCAGAGTCTGTATGGATTGCAATTAAAGCAATTCGAGAAGCACTTGAGTCGGAGAAAGACACAGACAATATTCATCCTAGAGGAGACCAGCCACCATTAGTAATTCAACTAAAGAGGAAAAATGGTTCACTAGTCTGGGTAGAAGTTACTAGAACATTCATACGCGATGAACACGATACACCCATTGGAGTTCTTGGTGTAGCTAGAAATATTGAGGAACGAAAACTTGCTGAAGCAACTCTCATAAATTCTGAACTAAAGTATCGAACCCTAGTTGATCAATCCTTTCAAGGAATAATGATTATTCAAGCACTCCCAATGTCAATTCTATTCTCCAATCCAGCCTTTGCAGGGTTTCTCAATCGCAGTGTAGAAGAGGTACAATCTTTTACCCCTGAGGAAATCCAATCAATGATTCATCCGGAGGACCTCGTTACGGTGATGAACAGGCTTCAAGAGCTTATGGCGGGAGAAGAACCAGAACCAATACCTATGACAATAAGAGTTTTTCAAAATGATGGGGAAATGCAGTGGCTGGAGATGTTTGGTCGACGTGTTGAATTCGATGGAAAGTCAGCACTACAATTAGTTGCAATGAATGTAACTGATCGACTTCATGCTGAAACACGAATCCGCACTCAGAAAGAAAGAGCAATGCTTTATCTTGATTTGATGTCACACGACTTTCGCAATCAGCTCCAGATCATTCTTGGAAGTACTATGGTTATGGAGTCGCGGCTAAACGATCCTGATGATAGGCGAATATTGGGACAAGTTGTATCTGCTGTAGAGAGATGTCAGAGAATGATATCAAAAGCAAAGGTCACCGAACCTCTGATGTCTGTACCGTTGAAACCTAGAAAAATAGCCCCCACACTTGAAGCGGTCGTAATGGATCAGATGGAGCAACACAGTGATGTTGATATCGCAATTACTTTGAAGGCCTCAGATGCGATTGTAGATGCAGATGAGTTCTTGGGACAGCTCTTCATCAATTTGATTGAAAATGCTATAGAGCACAACCCTAAAAAAGAACGTCAAATATGGGTCAAGTTAAGCAAAAGCGGAAAGGGTTATGAGATTTCAGTGGCAGATAATGGATCTGGAATCTCAGAATCGCTGAAAAAAGAGATATTTGATATAGCCAGAAGGTATGGAGGATTTGGTTTACATCAGTCAAAACAGATTTGCGATAAGTACGGCGGTCATATTAGTGTTAGAGACCGTGTAGGTGGAAAGCCCGATGAGGGTGTAGAGTTTATTGTTTGGATTCCAAAGAGCCAAGTAGGTAATTCTAAGTAATCAGCTTTGAATATATTTCGAAAAACTCAGAGAGGTCAATATTCCCACCGCTAATAATAACGCCAATTTTGTAGTCAGAGAAACCTTCACTCATCTTCAGTAGACCGGCTAGAGCCACTGCTCCTGAAGGTTCGACAACTAACTTCATTCGTTCCCAAAACAACCTCATCGAATCAAGTATTTCCTGTTCTGTGACAAGTATGATATCGTCTACATGTTTCTTGATAACTTCGAAAGTAAGTTCACCCAATTGAGTTCGAAGCCCATCAGCAATAGTATTGGGATTCACACTCGGGAAGATCTTGTTTGCTTTGAAAGAGCGGTATGCATCATCTGCGTTTTGTGGCTCTACCGCAATCACTTTGGAATTAGGACAGAGCCCTTTTGATGCAATTGAGGTGCCACTCAAAAGCCCACCTCCTCCAACTGGGCAAAATATGTAATCGAGTTGACCTACCTCCTCAATAAATTCTAGAGCCGCAGTTCCAGCACCTGCGATAATTCGGTGATCATTGTATGGATGAACCAGAGTGAAACCGTGCGTTTCCACCAACTCATTTGCAACTGATGCGCGACTCTCAGTTGTGTTCTCACAAAACACAACCTCAGCACCATACCCCTTTGTTGCAGCAACTTTGACCGCTGGCGAGTTTTGAGGCATTACAATTGTTGCATGTACTCCAAGTATCCTTGCGGCTAAAGCCAAAGCTTGAGCATGATTCCCTGAACTGTGAGCAATTACGCCTCGTTTCCGCTCATCCTTAGTCAACTGTGAAACTGTATTGAAGGAACCTCTGAATTTGAATGCACCAACTCTCTGAAAATTCTCACACTTGAAATAGACCTCACATCCAGTCATTCCATCAATAGTAGTGGAGGTCATAACCGGAGTCTTTACTATGTTCTCCTTGATTCGGTCATAAGCCTCTCGAATATCAGAGAGTTCCATCATAAGATTTGATTGATAGAATCTCCAGAAAAGCATTACCTTGAAGAAATTCTCGAGGTTTCGAAACCCTTAACGCCCTCTTTGAATCCAATATGAGATACAATGAAAGGAATTCGAAGAAAAGAGAAAGCAATTGAGAGCGAAGAAGAAATGATTTCGATACTTGAGAAAAGTAAGTACATTACAATTGCAATGTGCGAAGATAATACTCCATACCTAGTAACTCTAAGTCACGGGTATGATAGAGAAGGAAATTGTATCTTTTTCCACTGTGCTCGTGAAGGCAAGAAGGTTGACATCCTTACTGAAAATAGTAATATCTGGGGGCAAGCAATAATTGACCACGGGTATGCAGAAGGTGCCTGTGACCATCTATATGCTACAACTCAATTCAAAGGCAAGGTTTCTTTCATAGAAGATATGAAGGAAAAAGAACATGCTCTTAGAATTATGATTAATTCGCTTGAGCCACATCCTGAGCTGGTTTTAGAAGAACAAATCACTGAGAAATCAGTTCAGCGAGTCCACATTGGACGGATAGATATTGAATTCATGAGCGGTAAGAAATCCAAGGAAGTCATTATTCAACTGTAGATTTGGAAAGGTTCCGTAGCAAAGATATCGCTTCAGATACCTTTGTAATTGGTACAAAGAGATGATCATGATAAAAAGCAGAAACAACATTGGTACTAATTCCTGCTTGTGCCAGCACATCAGTCACAGCAGCAAGAAGTCCAACCGCAGCTAAATCTGAATGGATTGTGAGGGTGATG
Source organism: Candidatus Thorarchaeota archaeon (assembly GCA_030612005.1). Lineage (GTDB taxonomy): Archaea > Asgardarchaeota > Thorarchaeia > Thorarchaeales > Thorarchaeaceae > SMTZ1-45. The sequence continues at coordinate 60,055 of JAUWOU010000006.1, forward strand.
AGACCCCACACACTCTCGAAATGAAGAGAGAATTCCTCAGCTTCGTCTTTAGTCACAATCACTGTGATAGATTCATCTTCCCGGAAAATAAGTTGAGGAATTGTTCCAAGGGTTACAAGGGTCGCTTCTGATACTGTAGCAAAGACATGCTCACCTGGTACACGCTTTGGTTCCAAATTCTTGAGTAAGAATTTAAGATCACGAGACCCCTTCATAATGCTTCACTTTTCCGAGTTTCCATATTTTTCCCAGGACACAATGTCATCAAGTGAGAATCTGTTGCTATCACGTTCTTGATCTCCGTAGCCAACAGAGATGGAACAGATAACTCGTAGTTCATCAGGAACACCAAGGAGCTCCCTGAACTTAGGTTCGAGGTCAGTATCACGAATACCCATCCAACAAGTGCTCAATCCCTCAAAATATGCAGCAAGTAGCATGTTCTGAACAGCATTGTGAGGATCTGCAAGATGATATCTGGGGTGTTTTGCAGGGTCTCCAAGTACAACAATTACGACAGGAGATTCAGCCATAAATCGTCCATAATTATGAACCTCGCCGAATTTCTTTCTCATTGCTTGGTCACGAACGACTACAAAATGCCACGGTTGTTTATTTGAAGCTGAAGGTGCCCACCGTCCAGCCTGAAGGATTGTATCAACTTTTTCGGATTCTACTTCAGTTGATTTGTATTTTCTGATGCTTCTACGGTCTCTGATAGCTCTCACTACATCCATTATAATTCAAACCTATTGCACATTCATGTTTTATGAAACCTGTGGTTAGTCCCAATACTAAGAACGCCTAAATCGTAAACCTAAAAGGCGGTATATTGATGCGCACGCTGTCAGATATTAGTCGGAGCGGATATTTATTCTAAAGACACAGCAAAAAGTACTCACCAGCGTAGGTGTTGATATTGGTTCATCCACATCTCACGTAGTGTTCAGCAAGATTGTCCTCGAAAAGAACACTAAGGTCCCAACTGAAAAATTTGAGATTGTTGAGCGAGAGATACTCCATTCTGGACCAATACATTTGACTCCTTTCAAAGATCAATACAATATTGATTTTCATGCACTGAAAGACCTCCTACTTGAAGATTATAGAGTGGCTGGAATTGCGGTTTCCGACATTGATACTGGGGCAGTAATTATTACAGGGGAGTCAGCTAAAAAAGAAAACGCGGAGTGGATTGTCAACGAGCTTGCAGGGGAAACTGGTAAGTTCGTCGCTGCAACTGCTGGACCGAATTTTGAAAGTGTCCTAGCGGCATATGGGTCGGGAGCAGTGAACAAATCTGCAGACTCAGGAAAGACAATCATGAATGTTGATGTAGGTGGCGGCTCTTCAAACATCGCAGTCTGTAAGGAAGGAAGAGTTGTTGCGACTGCAGCAATTAACGTAGGCGGCAGACTCATTGCAACAGATGAAAATAATGTCATTGTTAGACTTGAAGATACTGGGAAAGAACTGGCAGCTCTAATCGGTATTCATCTTCAATTGGGTCAGATGCTCAATGATGACAACAAACAACGAATTGCAGATGCCCTTGCTGAGGCACTAATAGAGAGCATCCAAGGAAAGAACACGTTAGCAACAACTGAATTGCTAATGATGACCCCACCTCTCGATTTTACTGAGGATCTTGATGTGATTACATTCTCAGGAGGGGTTGCAGAATTTATCTATGAAACCGAAGGGAGTAATTTCAACGATTTAGGACTTATTCTTGCTCAGTCAATTAGCCTACGGGCTCTAGCTGTAAATCTACCGATTAGTGAACCAGATCAGCGAATACGCGCAACTGTAATTGGAGCAGGTCACTTCAGTCTTCAAGTCAGTGGTTCAACAACATTTCTCTCATCCGGTTTGGACTATCCGATAAGAAACCTTCCGGTAGTGGTACCTCACACACCGAGAAGGAAAGCATCAGCTGAGAGCATCACGAAAGCAAT
>JAUWOU010000179.1 GCA_030612005.1 Candidatus Thorarchaeota archaeon
GTCAACTTGTGAAGTGAATCCTGTCGAACATTGAAGACTTTCAGGTGCATCTTAGCAAGTCTGAGCTTGGCCTTCTCTCGGTTCTTACTCCCTTTCTTCTTTCTGGACAGGCTCTTTGATAGCTTCCTCAGCTTCTTGATCTGTATTCCCAAAGCCCGTGGATTAGCAAATGTAGTCCCATCAGAAAGAGTAGCAAGGGTCTTTATCCCAAGGTCTACGCCTACAACATAACTAACAATGGGTTTAGGATTTGTTATTTCTTCTTCCACAGTAACAGATACAAACCACCTATTCGCCCGCCTCCTCAATGTTACTGACAGTATCCTTCCTTTGCAATACTGCTTTCTCTTCTCCTTTATCCGTATCTTTCCAATTCTTGGGAGTTGAATCTTCCTCCCTTCAAACCGTATGGTTCCAGTCAGTCTGAAACTGTCGTTCACTCCCTTGCTCTTGAACTTAGGGAATCCAATTCTATTTCCTTTCTTCAACCCACGATAAAAGTTCTTGAAAGCTCGACCGAGGTCTCTTAGAGCTTCTTGAGGTGCACACTTGGAACATTCATAGATCCAGGGAAATTGAGTTTTCTTCATGCTGTTCAGAAGTTTATGTTGCTTCATAGGGTCCGTGAAACGGTCACTACCTTGGTTATCCTCATACAATTTGATTCTCTGGTCAAGCCCCCAATTGTAGGTGAAACGTGCGACTCCTGCATGTTGAAGAAGGGAAGTCCTCTGTTGGTTATTGGGATCGAGTTCATACTTGTAGGCTTTATTGACCAACATAAGAGTCAGAACTTAGTGTTGACTGGAACATAAAAGGACATACAATTCTTGCATCATTATTCTTAGACTGGTCATTAATCAAGGTCTAGCTTTGTCCCGGTTTTATGTAACTGCTTTCTAACACCTCTCTGCTTACTACTCAGCTATCACGATGTCTAATAAAACATCATGTGCTCAATTAGACTATCAATTCCGGTTAAGGAGAGCATTAATTGCAAATTCATAGTGCTCTGTAGGTCGCAAACCTACCAGTCTATCTACGATTGTCACATTACCTGCTTCTGAGGTTGGTATCTCTAGTTTGGCAGGTGCACCGTCCATGAAAATAAGAACACATGGAATACCACTGATTTCGTTCCGAATTGCAAATTCTTGGTGATTTTGCGTATTGATTTTCAGAAAACCTACATCTGGGTCGTCCTTGTATTTTTCATCTAGCTCATCAAGAGTTGGGGCTAATGCTAAGCAAGGTTGGCACCAGGGGGCCCAGGCATCAACAAACAAAAGTTTAGTTTCATTCATTGCAGTTTCGATGTCTGAAGGAGTTACATCACGAACCATGTGTTTTGCACCGATGGTTTCCGTTTCATAGATGCCTATAATTGTTACTCACAAGATATATTGAAAAAACAAGAAAGTCCCACGAGGAAGGAAGGTCCTTCCTCAGGAAAAAATGAAGGAATATTATGCAGGTGTTTCTGCTAAGAGATTATCTGCAATCTGTTCGTAAACTTCCATTGGCATGACGCCAACAAGCTTGTCGGTCTTATTTCCATGACCGTCATCGAAGACTACTTTCCTACCCTCGGAGTATACTAGAACGCTTGGAACACCAGTGATCTGGTTCTCTGAGCTGAACTGACGATTTTGGTCTATGTCTAGCTTGACTACTTTCAATCCTCGTTCATGATACTTCTCATGTACTTCTTCAAGCATTGGACCTAAAGTTCGGCAAGGTGCACACCATACTGCATGTGCGTCAACGAATACTACTTTGTTATCTGTGATAATTTGGTCTAGATCTGATGAGTTGATGTCTTCTACCATAATGTTCAAACTCCGTCGCTGGTGCGAGTCGGTTGTGCTTGTTTTTTGCACTACCGTTATAAGGATTATGTTGTGACAAGCTCCACGAATATCTTGAAGCATCTACTGGGTTCTTATCATCCAACAATTTAATATCGTACAAATAATACTTCAACAATAGGAGACGGGGTGATTTTGTTGGTGTTTAGAAAAAAAGAGAATGTGACTAAACTTCTTCTGAGCGTGTTTACAATATGCGCTATATTATCTGGACTCTATACTGCTGTTCCTGTATATGAAACACCAGCTGTTTCAGTTATCACTGAACAAATTCCAGAGTATGAATTAAGCATCACAAATGATACTTGGATTCCAACTGAGAGAATACTTCTGGCAAATCTAACACCTAAGCTTGAAGATCCATCATGGTACTCCTCAGAGAGCAGTCAACGTTATTATAATGCACGAATAGAAACCATCAACTCTTCGTCTACACATTATTTCTATAATTATACTGCAGTGAACGAAACTTATACTTGGAATCAATTTGCTGGATGGGATCTAATATGGCCCTTTGCAGTTCTCAACTATACTGAACTAACAGCAGTATGGCATATCCGAGTTCTTCGAGGCAATATCACGGTTGATTCATCGTTTCAAATTGGTAGAGGATTCACCAGGCAAAGTAGCCGAGGTTCTTATGTAACTGACTCTATATCTGAAATGAATGCTTCAGCTGGAGAAGAAATAACACTTGTTGCAACTGCTTCAAACTTTACAGAGCAATTCAGCACCATTGATGTTGGTGTCTTATGGGTTGACTTGGATATACTTGCAGCTCAAGGTTCGATTGTAGTTGTTGACAATGTTGAAGTATGGATCAGTACAGATGAACCTCTATGCTCAGTTACATTGGATTTTCAGTCTCTAGATGGACAAAGTCTTCTCTCCAATCCCTCTATCATATCACAATGGTTAGGGACTGCATATGCCTACTCCTACAACGACGATATCGGAGATAGACTCTCGTTCTTCTTGAAATCAATCTCTCCTTCTCTACCCTATGGATTTGACCTGATGCTTGTAACGCGATCTAATCAGACTACCTATCTCTCACCTGGTAACTATAGTCTAACCCTTGGTTGGTATGGTCCATACTTGAATGATGAATACATTTTCAATATTACAATGCTTGAAAACTCCTCTCTCTTGATGCTCATACCGCTTCCCTTCAATCCTATATCATTTGAAATGAGTAATGATCAAGTTCCTGGTGCTATACGTGTGAGCTTTGGTTCTCAAGGGTTTACTGAGTACTTCGATCGTCTGAATATTACCGAATCTGAAGAAGTTTTGATGATACTTCCTGAATGCACAGCTATCTCTCTGCAACTAAACATTCCCAGAGTATATTGGAACTTAGAGGTTCCGTTAACTGAGGGAGCTCGGTCAAAGATCATCATCGATTTGAAATTGATTCCTGTATTTGGTGTGTGTATTACTCCACAACAGGTTACAGGTATATTTTTTGCATCCATATTTGCAGCCCTTTCATTGTTGATGCTCTTATATCGCTGGCACACCTCAAAAGACACATCGTACCTCACACTTGTTCCATTGCTGCTGTTTGTAATGGGTTTCGTTCTACCATGGTATACTCGGACTGATGTATTATCAGGTGTTGAATACTCGACTTATTTCTCACCGATTCTCGGATATCGCCTTTGGCATCTTGATAGCCTATATCTTACTGTAGAGTTTATGCTTTCTTCAGAATTATATCTATATTCCCTATTTCCATCAATGATTGTGGTCTATTTACTAAGTTTCCTTCTGGCATTTGTCATGTTTGAAGCAAAGGCTATAGAATTTCTCTTCGCCTGTTCCATAGGCATTCTAATTGGAGGGGTTATGGCCTTTTTCACACTAGGTGGTGTACCATGGCTGGGCTTCTGGTGCATGATGGCCGTACCGTTTCTTGCTTATTTCATCAAGTTTCGGTCAGAAAGGGATATTGATGAGATACCGTTGGTTGACAAGCCTAAACCGCAATCGGACTAGATTCTGACTCTATTGTGTGTCTAGTGCCAAAGTTTGATAAGCCGCTATCTATCGACGTCATAGAAATTGGTGTTTACTGTGCCAGTCCTACATTGCCTTAAGTGTGGTTCACGACTCGACTTCAAGAAAGTTGATGCAGGGTGGTATGTCAGTTGCTATACATGTGATGTAGAGATACTTGTAGATGGGAAGAACAAGGACCTCTTTGATGCATATGAAGCATATACTGAGGAGATCAAACGAAGTGCGTTCGAAAGTGGTTCTGCAAGAACTACAGTTAGACGAGAGAAATATCTTGGAACTGGCTCTGATGCTCCTAAGAAGAAACGACAAATAAGAGATAGACTAACACGTGTACAATCAGAGGAGGCTATAAAGAAGATTGTAGAAGAGGGTGGAATGGATATCGATGACCTTCCTGAAACCATTCGTGAGTTAGTATCATCTGGTCGAGACTATATCGTCAAGTACCAATACATGGAATCAACCGATGCCGAGTACGGTTCTGATGTCAGTGCACTTGGAATACCAAAACGATTAGTGGAAGAACTGGACTCAAAAGGGATTTCCAAGCTCTATAAATTCCAAGAAGATTCCTACAATGCAATCAACAATGGTGAAGATGTAGTCATCGCTGCACCAACAGCTCAAGGTAAGACCGAAGGATTCATTCTTCCAATAATCCGACAGCTGCTTATCTCTGTACAGGAATCATTCTCTAATCCTGGTATAAGGTCCCTTTTGATTTATCCAACTAAGGCACTCGCTCGTGACCAATATGACAAGATCAAACAACTAGGAGTAGCTGCAGGGGTCACTGTTGCAATCTTCGATGGAGATGTATCTCAGAATGAGCGAAGTAAGATTTACGAGCGACCTCCAGATATTCTTCTGACAAACCCTGATGTACTACATTATCACCTTGGCTGGATGCAATCTCGTCTACTGCCCCTACTTACAACTGTGAAATTTGTAGTATTGGATGAGATTCATCTCTATACAGGATCTATGGGAACAAATGTTTACTATATCCTGAAACGTCTGGAGATGGAATCTGGAAGATTTCAAAAAATTGGAGCATCTGCTACTATTGCGAATCCCAAGGAATTTGCAGAGATGCTCTTCGATACTGATGTACGACTTATTGAATCAAAGTCAGCAAAGCGCGGTCCCGTTCACTTCTTGATGTACTATCCTGGAAAGCGTAGTAAATACAGCATGATTGTAGATTTGGTAGGAATGCTTCAAGTTGGTGATTTCAAGACCCTTGTATTTGGAAACACGCACTCCGAAGCTGAAGTATTGAACATACTCCTTGGAGATGTTGGTGTAAAATCCATGGTTCATCGTGCAGGGTTATCAAAGAAATACCGCAGTGATGTAGAACACGACTTCAGATCTGGAAAACTACCTGTTATTGTATCCACTCCTACACTTGAACTTGGAATAGATATTGGTGATCTCAATAGTGTTGTAAGTATGATAGTATCGATTACTAGACTGACACAACGAATTGGTCGAGCAGGTCGTAAAGGTCAGGAGAGTGTAGCGATTCTTGCTCTCCGAGAAAATGACCCCATCTCCTCGTTCTATCGAAACGACCCTGAGAAATATTTCACAGATATTGATGCAGCGTATCTTGAGCCGGAGAATGAAGTTGTAGGATACTACCAACTGATCGCTGCAGCTATGGGGGGTAAGCTTAACGCGTCCCAGTTTAGTAGACACAAGGGAATCATTGAGAAACTGGTTGAAGATGGTCTTGTAAAAGTAAATGAGAATGACAGTGTTCGAGTTATCGATGCTGCGCGTGCAAGGAAAGCATGGCGAGGTTACAGCATTAGAGGTATCGGAGATACAGTACAGATACGTCTTGATACGAAAGGACTTGGTGATCGCTCAATGCCTATGGCAGCTCAGGCCCTTCATCCTGGTGCTATATACTTGCACGGAGGTAAGAACTACATGTCTGTTGACTTCAAGTACACTCCAGGTCTTGGAAGAGCAACAGTAGTTCCTTACAAGGATAGAAGTATACACACAAAGCCTCTGTATTCTACGATGCCTAAGATAATTGACATTATAGAACGCAGTAAGATACTAGGTCTAAATGCGGTCTATTGTACATTGGAAATGACCCAAACCGTGCATGGATATGTGAAGAAAGAAACTCGAACTGGAAATATTGTGGGTCGGGCTGATTTGACCACACCTTTGATTTATACGTACAAGACCAGAGGATTTGCTTTTACCGCACCCGAACCTGTAAAATCCATCAATGACTATGTTTCTGGGAAATATTCTGCACTTGGGGGTCCCCAAATGACACCAAGTGGATTGTATGGAGGTACTTTCCATGCAGTGGAGCATGTTCTAATCGAATCCAGCGATATGCTCACAGGCGGTGGAACGCGTGAGATTGGTGGTGTATCAATGGGGGATTCAGGGATCATCTTTGTTTACGATGGCAGCCCGGGAGGTAATGGAGCATCAAAACTGCTCTTTGGAAAACTAGATGAGGCATTTAGGAGAACAAAAACAATACTGGAAAAGTGTGACTGCAATACAGTCGATGGCTGTCCTCTGTGCAC